>BQJQ01000193.1 GCA_021604785.1 Phycisphaeraceae bacterium | reverse complement strand
GTGGGTCTGCGCCTACCGGTACAAGCGAAAGACCTACCAGATCATCGTCAACGCCCAGACCGGCGAGGTGGTGGGGGACCGCCCCTACTCGGTCTGGAAGATCGTTGCGGCGACCCTGGGGACGGCTGCGGGCGTCGGGCTCGCGGTGATCGTGTTCATCGCGATCGTCGCCGCGCTCAACGCCGGCTGACCGGTACACTTGCCCGTCCACGCCGGAGTGGCGGAATTGGCAGACGCGGCGGATTCAAAATCCGCTGGCCGAAAGGTCTTGGGGGTTCGAGTCCCCCCTCCGGTATTCAGGCCGCGGATCGCGGGAGTGACTATCACTCGACCGCGACCACGACCCCATTCTCATCCAATACGACGATCACCCACGCCTTCTCGTTCGATCGGCTCCCTCCCGTGATCGTGTATTCGATGGTGTTGGCGGGGCTGATGTCTGGAAACAAGGGAACCTGAATCTGGAACAGGTCTTCGCTCTCGACGGGCTGAACGATGGGGTTGTACCGGATGCCGGCGTCGTCGAACGCATCGGTTACCTCCTGCTCGGTCATGCCGACGATCGCGAGCGTCTTCACCTGCTGCTCGAGCGACGCGGCATGGGTCTGAGATGACGACCTGCCGCATCCCGGAACGCGAGCGCACGCCGAAACAAGCAGCATCGTGAAGGCAAACCGAGCACCGCACCGCATCGTTCCAATCACCGCCACCTCCCCGATACCACGACGCCACCTTACGGCTCGCGCACCGAGAACGTATCCCCCCGCGACATGTCCCCCGCCTCGTACCCCAGCCGGAACCACCGCATCCGCTGCTCGGATGTGCCGTGCGTGAACGACTCGGGCACCACATGCCCCCGGCTGCGCAGCTGGATCCGGTCGTCCCCGACCGCCGCCGCCGCCCCGAACGCCTCAGCCAGGTCACCATCCTCGAGCGACCCGAACATCCGCTGCGCGTGGTGCGCCCACACGCCCGCGTAAAAGTCCGCCTGCAGCTCCAGCCGCACGGACAGCTCGTTCATCTCGGCTTCGCTGATGCGCCCGCGCATCGCGTCCACCCTGTCCGTCGCCCCGAGCAGCCGCTGCACGTGGTGCCCGACCTCGTGCGCCACGACATACGCCTGCGCGAAGTCGCCCGGCGCGTCGAACCGCGCCTCAAGCTCGTCGAAGAACGACAGGTCGATGTACACCTTGTGGTCGCCCGGGCAATAGAACGGCCCCGTCGCCGACCCCGCCACCCCGCACGCCGACTGCACCCGGTCGCGAAAGAGCACCAGCGTCGGCTCGCGGTACGCCAGATTCTGCTCCGCGAACAGCCGGTGCCAGACCTCCTCGGTGTCCGCCAGCACGACCGAGACGAACGCCGCCCGCTCGTCCTCTTCAGCCGACGTCGCCGCCGGCGTGCCCCCGGACCCGCCGAGCGAACCCCCTCCGAGCGGCCCGCCCTGGCCCCCCGGCCCACCCTGCAGCAACGCCTGCGGGTTCCCCCCTAGCAGCAGGACGATCACCACAATCACGAGCGTCGCCATCCCGCCCCCGACCGCCACTTTCGGGGCGCGCGATCCACGCCGGTCCTCCACGTTCGAGCTCTGCCGCCGCCCTTGCCACTTCATGCCCCGCCCTCCGCACCGCACCCGCCGTGCGTTCGGAGTGTACTCGCCCCTCCCCTCGATCCCGGCTGCCCCCTATGGTTCCACCCGCCCCGATCCCGTGATCGCCGGCACCAACCGAGCACCCGCCCACCGACCAGAGAGGGACCCGTCCGATGGACGATCAGACGCCCGCGCAGCCGCAGCAACAGGTTCAGCTGCGCATCGACGAGTCGAAGACCAACACCGCCTACGCGAACATGTTCCGGACAACCCCGACCAGCGACGAGGTCCTCCTCGACGCCGGCCTGCACGTCCCGGCCCAAGGCCAGGACGGATCCCCCGCGATCGTCTTTGCCATCGGCCACCGCACCGTCATGAGCTGGGGCGGCGCCAAGCGCCTCGTCATGCAGCTCGGCCAGCTCGTCCGCTCCTACGAAGAACGCTACGGCGAGATCCCCGTGCAAGGCTCGGGCGGACAGGCCGCCGCCCCGCCTCCGCCCCCGCCCGGCGGCTGATCCCGCCCACGACCGGTGACGGGCCCGACGCCCGCGCGCATCCCGTCACCCGCCCGCGCACCCGACCGGCAACCCCGCGCGGGGTGTATCAATAGATCCACACCGGGGCGCCCGCTCGTGGGCACCCCGCACCGGAGGGACCCGACGTGGGCGCAACCGCCGCGGAAATCGACGCACGCATCGAAGAGGTCGCGCCCATCATCGGGCGCCTGGTCGAGTCCGTCGAGACCGTCGTCGTCGGGCAGCGCGGCATGGTCGAGGGCCTGCTCATCGGCCTACTCACCGGCGGGCACGTCCTGCTCGAGGGCGTCCCCGGGCTCGCCAAGACGCTCGCCGTCAACACCCTCGCCAAAGCCATCGAGGCCGACTTCGCCCGCGTGCAGTTCACGCCCGACCTGCTGCCGGCGGACCTCATCGGGACGACCATCTACAACCCCTCGGACGCCACGTTTAGCGCGCGCAAAGGCCCCATCTTCGCCAACATCGTCCTCGCCGACGAGATCAACCGCGCCCCCGCCAAGGTCCAGTCCGCCCTGCTCGAAGCCATGGCCGAGCACCAGGTCACCATCGGCGACACCCGCCACCCTCTCCCCCGCCCGTTCATGGTCATGGCGACGCAGAACCCGATCGAGCAGGAGGGCACCTACCGCCTCCCCGAAGCCCAGGTCGACCGGTTCATGCTCAAGATCCGCATCGACTACCCCACCCGCGATGAAGAGCTCGCGATCGTAGACCGCGTGGGCACCTCCACGCCCGACTTGTCCGTCAACCGCGTGCTCAACACCGAGGACATCATCAACACCCGCACGATCGCCGACGCGGTCTACGTCGATGACAAGATCAAGCAGTACGCCGTCGATGTCGTCCACGCGACGCGCCGCCCCGCCGAGTACCGCCTGGACAAACGCCTGGACCTGCCCCGCCTCATCGAGTTCGGCGCCTCCCCCCGAGGCACCATCTCGCTGATCCTCGCCGGGCGCGCCCACGCCCTGCTCCGCGGCCGCGGGTACGTCTCGCCCAGCGACATCAAGGCCGTGGGCACGTCCGTCCTGCGACACCGCGTCGTCCCCAGCTACGAAGCCGAAGCCGAGGGCGTGACGTCCGACGACATCGTCAAGGAAATCTTCGACCACCTCCCCGTGCCCTGACCCGCGAGCGTGCCCCGATGCTGACCGAGGAACTCATGAAAGAGGTCCGGCGTCTGGAGATCCGCTCGCGCCGACGCGTGGACGACATCTTCGGCGGCGAGTACCACTCCGCCTTCAAGGGCGAGGGCATCGAGTTCGCCGAGGTCCGCGAGTACGAGCCGGGCGATGACGTCCGCACCATCGACTGGAACGTCACCGCCCGCGCCGGACGCCCGTTCGTCAAGCGGTTCGTCGAGGAGCGCCAGCTCACGGTCATCCTCGCGGTGGACCTGTCAGCATCCGGCGCGTTCGGCAGCGGAGCAAAGTCCAAAGCAAGGCTCGCCATCGAGACCGGCGCGGTCATCGCCGCCGCCGCCGCCCGCAACAACGACCGCGTCGGCCTGATCCTCTTCGACGACGACGTGCGCCTCTACCTGCCCCCCTCCAAGGGGCGCGGGCATGTGCTCCGCGTTCTGCGCGAGCTGCTCGACGCCGAGCCCCGCGCCGGGTCCGCCGGGCTCCCCGATGCCCTGCGCACCCTCGACCGCGTGCTCCACCGGCGTTCGATCATCTTCGTCCTCTCGGACTTCCTCGCCCAGGCCTCGTCCGAGCGAGGCGGCCGGATCGAGCCCGAATGGCTCACCCCCGCGCGCCGGCTCGCCCGCCGCCACGAGGTCTCCGCCCTCACCATCGAAGACCCCCGCGAGCGCACGCTCCCCCGCCTCGGCCTCATCGAACTGGTGGACCCCGAGACCGGGCGTCGCACCGTCTTCGACGCCGGCTCCCGCTCCTCCCGCGCCCGCCTCGCGTCGGTCGCATCGCGCGAGGACGCCGAGCTGACCGACGCCCTCCGCCGCGCCCGCATCGACCGCGTCGCGCTCTCGACCGACCGCCCGTTTGTGGACGACCTGCTCGCGTACTTCCGCGTCCGGGGGGACCGCCGATGAGCGTCTGCCCCGCGCGATCTCGTATGGCCCGCGTCGCGCTCGCTGGGATCGCCTGCGTCTTCCTCGCCGCCTGCGAGCGCACGCCCGAGCCCCCGCCCGCCCCGCCACCGGCCGTCTCCGCGAGCGCCCGCTCGGGCCCCGCCGAGATCACCGTCGAGCTCGACGCCGTCGACGTGCGAACGGTTGACCGCGTCGCCGTCACGATCATCGCGTCCGCGGTGGACGGCGCGCACCTCACAGTGCCCGAGTTCGACCCGACCGAAGCCGGCTGGACCGTCGTCTCACGCACCGATGCGCCGATCCTGTACACCGACGCGGGCCCGGCGCGCCGCGCCCGCGTCGTGCTCGAGCCGTTCCTCGAGGGCGACTACGAGATCCCGCCCGTCGCGGTCGCGTGGTCGCTCGCCGACGGCGCGTCGGGCGAGGTTCGGTCCGAGCCACTCGCCGTCAGCGTCCGGTCCGTGCTCACCGAGAACGACTCGACCGAGCTCGCGGGCGCGCGCCCGATGATCCAGCCGCCCGCGCCTCCCAATGACCAACCCGACGCCGCCATGCTCGCCCTCGCCGGCGGGGCAGCGGTGCTTGCGATCACAGGGGCCGCATGGTGGCTCCTGCGCCGCAAACCCGGCACGCCCCCCGAGACCGCCGCCGACCGGC
>BQJQ01000192.1 GCA_021604785.1 Phycisphaeraceae bacterium | reverse complement strand
GGTGTTCTTGATGATGTTCTTCATGGCAGCCTCGAGTTTCCTTTCTGTCGAGGGGCCTGGCCCCCGGTCAACCTGTTGCTGGGAGGTTTCCACGCCGGGTCAAGCTCCGGCTCTCACCGGCCTTGGACGCCTCCCGCGTCCGTGGCCGAATAGCTGTGTGTTACGCGAGCCCGATGTTGCCCGCTTCGTGTGCCAAATTCTCGTGTTCGTCGCCGTGGTGACTCAGCAGGCTGATGAACACCGTGGTCAGGAACATAAAGACGAACGCCTGCAGGAAGGCGACGAAGATCTCGAGGAAGTAGATCGCGACGCTCGAGATGAGCGAGACGATGCCGACCCCGAACCCGATGCCGGCGTTGGCCTCGAACGCGAGCTTCACGAACATGAACAGCACCGCCATGAGCGTGTGCCCGGCGGTCATGTTCGCGAACAGACGGATGGCCAGCGCCGCGGGCTTGATGACGGTGCCCACGATCTCGATCGGGATCATGATGGGCCAGACGAAGACGGGGGCGTCCGCCGTCAGGTGCTTGATGTACCCGCCGAGCCCGAGTTCCTTGATGCCCGCGGCGTTGATGACGACCGCCGCGACCAGCGCCAGAGCGCCGGTGACGAACAGGTTCTGCGTCGCGGTGCCGCCCACGGGCGACTTGCCCGAGTGGACCATGTCGGGCGCCACCAGGGCGATGATGTCGAGCACGGGGATCAGCCCGAGCAGGTTGTTGATCAGGATGAAGAAGAAGAGCGAGAGCAGGATGGGCATGAACCGGGCCGTCCGCTCGTGCAGCAGCGGCTCGATCGTCTTGTCCCGCAGGTAGACGCAGATCACCTCGACGGCGTGCGCCAGCGGGTTGCGCGTGACGAACCGCCCGTGACCGTCGCCCTCGGGCCCGGTCTCGATCTTGCCGGCGATCCACCACCCGAGCAGCAGCATGATCAGCATCGTGAGGATGAGGTTGGTCTGGTTGGCGGACCAGATCCAGAACCCGCCTTCGGTTTTCACCCACCAGTGGTTGGTGACGTGGTGGAGCGGGTTGTCCGCTGCCAGGGTGAGCATGTCCATCATCCGTGGGTCCCCTGCACCGCCGGGTGGGCGCGTTGGGCGCCGACCACGGGCATGATGATCACCAGTTCGGCCAGCAGCGCGACGAGCATGCACACGAGCAGCACGCCGAGCGTCCAGACCGGGTTGAAGTCTCCGACGAGCACGACCGCGACCGCGGCACCCGCCCCGACGACCAGGCGCGTCGACGAGCCGACGATCTGGGCCATCGCGAGCGCGAACGGGCGCGTCGCCCCGACCACGGCGGTCGGGAGCAGCCCGATCATGCCGCCAACGAGGGCAGCGACGCCGCCCCCGACCGCGGCCCCGATGTTCGCAGCGTCCATCCCCCACGCAGCCGCGGCGCCGAACAGCGTGCACACCGCGATCGACCCGAGCACCGCGCCGACCAGTCGGCCAACCGGCGCCGCGAGGGGCGCGTCAGCGGTATCGGAGGGATGATCGTGTGCGTCAGGCATGGGGGCCGGGCAGCTCCGGGGTGAGGCTCGAATTCCCGGGTGTCCGACGCCACCTGGCGTGCCCCCCGGGACGGGAAGAATAGCGGTCTCCCCGACGCCCGGCGAGCGTGGTCAGGGGCCCTTTTTCTCGTTTGGCGGGCCGGATTCTTGTTCGTCCGTGCTGGGCTCGACGCCGTCCGGGTGGGTTCGCTTCCAGCGCTGCGAGGAGGCCTTGTTGAGCGACTGGGCCTCGCGGATGAACCGGTACGTCCCGATCGCCAGCCCGAGCAGCGCCATGCCCAGCGTCACGAAGGGCTGGGTGCCCGCGAGCCAGTCGATCAGCAGCCCGATGAGGGCGAACGCGACGGTGCCGTAGACGACGTTGAGGGCGACGACCCACGCCCGTGCCTGGGCGCCCGAGAGCCCGGAGTTTCGCGAGGGGGGCGTCATCACCCGATCTGCCGGTGGGCGAAGGTACGTGCCTCGCGGAGGGCTTCGGTGAGCTTGGAGAGGTCGGTGCCGCCGCCCTGGGCCTGCTCGGGTCGTCCGCCGCCCTTGCCGCCCATGATCGCGGCGATCTCCCTCACCCAGTCGCCCGCCTTAAGCCCTTGCCCGATCAGAGGCTTGGGGACGATCGCGATGATGCTCGCCTTGCCCTCGGCTTCGTCCGGGGAGATGAGCATCACGCCGAGCGTGGGGCAGGCGGACGCGATGGTGCCCGCGGCGGCTTCGAGGGCCTTGCGGTCCGAGCCCACGTCGAGCTGCGAGATCACCACGGGCTCCATCGAGGACTGGGCGGCGCTGGCGATCTGACGCGCCAGGGACTGGGCCTGCCCCGCCCGCTCGGACGCCGCGGCTTTGGCGGCTTGCTTGGCCCGCTCGGCGAGCGACCCGATCCGGGCGCGCAGCGCGTGCTTGTGGGCGGCGGACATCGTGAGCTGGTCCAACTCGTTGGTGAGCTCGGTGACGGCGGGGCCGATGTCGGTGTCGGGGAGCTTTGCCGCCGCTTCGATCTGGGACGCGAGCGATTCGCCCGCCTGGAGGGCAGCTTTCGCGGGCACGCCCGTCAGCGCCGTGATCCGGCGCACGCCCTTGGCGATGCCCTCTTCGGAGACGAGGCAGAACGCCTCGGCGTCGCGGGTGTTGGCGAGGTGCGTCCCGCCGCAGAACTCGACGGAGTAGCCCGCCCACCGGTCGTTCTCGGGCGCTGCCATCAGGTCATCGACCGAGGCGCCGACGCTGACCACGCGGACGGGGTCCGGGTAGGTCTCGCCGAAGACGGCCCGCAGCCCGCTGATGCTCTGGGCGACGAGCAGGGACGCCTCGCGGGCGTCCACGTCGAGCCCGGCGTCGATGTCACTGCGCACCATCCGCTCGACCTCGCCCAACTCGTCGGCGTTGACGGGCTGGTTGTGGGCGAAGTCGAACCGGAGCTTGTCGGGCGCGACCAGCGAGCCCTTCTGGTCCGGCTCGCCGGTCAGCACCAGGCGGAGCTTGTGGTTGAGCAGGTGCGTCATGGTGTGGTTCGCCGCGACGTGGCGCCGGTGGTTCGCGTCCACGTGCAGCGTCACCTCGTCGCCCACGCCGACCCGCCCCTTGAGGACCGGGCCCGAGTGGACGACGTACCCGCCGAAGGACTTGACAGAGTCCACGCGGACCTCGGCGCCCTTGCCCGTGATGATGCGGCCGTGGTCGGCGACCTGCCCGCCCATCTCGGCGTAGAAGCAGGTCTTGTCGAGGATAAACGCGACGTCGTTGGCGCCGTGCGTGCCCGTGTCGGCGTGCTCCTCGAACGAGCGGCCGTCCCAGATCGCCTTGACGCGGGCACGCATGTCCTTGGGCGCAAACTTGTGGCTGTCGTCGGTCGGCTCGATCTTGAGGTGCGCGAGCTTGGCGGTTTCTTCGGCGGAGAGCCCGAGCTTGTCGGTCGCCCCGTCCTTGCGCCCGCCTGCGCGGGAGCGGGCCTTCTGCTCGGCCATGGCTTTGTCGAACCCGGCGACGTCGACCTTGAGCCCGCGTTCCTCGGCCATCACCATGGTGAGGTCCACGGGGAAGCCGTAGGTGTCGTAGAGCTTGAAGGCGTCGGTGCCGGTGACGGTGCCCTTGGTCGCGCTCGAGATGTCCTCGAAGAGCTTGATGCCCTTCTCCAGCGTGCGCTCGAAGCTCGCCTCTTCGTCGGCGATCAGCTTCTGCACGCGTGCCGGGTCCGAGCGCAGCTCGGGGAACGCCCTACCCAGCGATTCGACGATGACGGGCACGAGCGAGGCGAAGAACCCCGATGGCGCGTTGAGCTTCTGACGCCCGTAGCGGACCGCCCGGCGCAGAATGCGCCGGAGGACGTACCCGCGCCCCTCGTTGCTCGGCACGGCCCCGTCGGTCAGGGCGACCGTCAGCGTGCGCGCGTGGTCGGCGATGACGCGGTACGCCTCGTCCACGCCGTCCGTGTCGTCGGGGCCGACCTTGCCCGTGTACGCGCGCGCGCCGGTGGCCTTCTTGATCGCATCAAACAGCGGGCCGAAGACGTCCGTGTCGTAGTTGGACCGCTTGTCCTGCACGACCGAGACGATGCGTTCGAGCCCCATGCCCGTGTCGACGTGCTGAGCGGGGAGGGTGCGGAGCTTGCCGCCTTCCACGCGGTCGTACTGGATGAAGACGAGGTTCCAGATCTCGAGGACGTCGGGGTCGTCGTGGTTGACCAGCGCCGCGGCATCCCGCCCGCCGATGCGGTCGTAGTGGATCTCGGAGCACGGGCCGCAGGGGCCTGTGTCGCCCATCTCCCAGAAGTTGTCCTTCATCGAGCCGGGGATGACGCGCTCGGGGGGGAGGACTTTGAGCCAGAGGTTCTGGGCCTCGTGGTCGGGGTCGAGGCCCGAGTCCGGGTCGCCGCCGAAGTAGGTCGCGTAGAGGCGGTCCTCGGGGAGTCCGAGTTCCTTGGTGAGGAACTCCCAGGCCCAGGCGATGGCGTCGGCTTTGAAGTAGTCGCCGAAGGACCAGTTGCCGAGCATTTCGAAGAAGGTGTGGTGGTAGGTGTCCTTGCCGACGTCGTCGAGGTCGTTGTGCTTGCCGCCGGCGCGGATGCACTTCTGGGAGTTGACGGCCCGGGTGAGGCTCGCGAGCGGGGAGGTGGGCGCGACGGTGCCCAGGAAGATGGGCTTGTACTGGTTCATGCCCGCGTTGGCGAAGGTGTCGCGCAGGGAGGGGTCGTCCATGGGGACGGTGGTGCTCGACGGGTGGAAGGTGTGCCCGCGGGCCTCGAAGAAGCCCATGAACCGCGCGCGGATGGCGTCGGCGGAGCGGGCGTCGAGGTCGAGGGTCGGGCGCTCGGATTGGGGCGTCGGGGTGGGCATCGCGGGGGGGCTCCGGGCGAGGGGGGCGCGTCCG
>BQJQ01000191.1 GCA_021604785.1 Phycisphaeraceae bacterium | reverse complement strand
CCGTGCGCGCCTTCACGCTCATCGAGCTGCTGGTGGTCATCGCGATCATCGCGATCCTCATCGCCATCCTCCTGCCCGCGCTGGGCAAGGCCCGCCGCACCGCCCGCCAGCTCGTCTGCGGCTCGCGCCAGCGCCAGGTCGCGACCGGGTGGCAGATCTACGCGAACGACAACAAGGACCTCTCCGTGCCGGGCCAGCCCGGACGCTACGCCGACGAGGACGAGAACCTCTACCCCCTGGGCAACGGCGACCACTACCGCCCGCGCTGGTTTGCCGTCATCGGCGCCGCGGCGGGGTTCGACGCGTACACGCAAGCCTCGCCCGATCCCGACGACGAGCACTCGTATCCCGTTACCGGGTCCGAGGTCTTCTTCTGCCCCGAAGCGAGCGGCTGGGTCTCCACCCGCAATTTCGGGTGGGGGTACAACTACCAGTTCCTCGGCAACACCCGGTTCAGGGACAACGACGAGCGCGCGGGGTTCATCAACTTCCCCGTGCATGCGAGCTCGCTCGACGGCACCACGGTGATGTTCGCCGATGCGCTGGGCACCGCTGGGGGCAAGCCCGAGGCGGACCGGACCCAGAACCGCGCCGACGGCTCGCGCGATCCCGAGCTGCTGGCTGAGGGCGGGCACGGGTACGCGCTCGATCCGCCCAGGCTTGTCGATGGCTCGGACTACGCCGACCGCCGAAACCGCTCGCCCGAGCACCGCAGCGCCCCGCACGAGCGTCACGAGGGGCGTGCCACCGTCGCGTTCGTGGACGGGCACATCGAGCACCTGTCCACGCTCGATCTGGGGTACCTGGTCCGGGCGGACGGTTCGGTCGCGATCGACGCCGGGGGCGACGCGGACGCCCAGACCCCGACCAACGCCCAGTTCTCGGGCCAGAGCCGGGATCTGGACCCCCCGACGGTCACCGGGGGGTGATGGGCAAGCCGGGCGAACCTCAGGGCACGAGAATCCGTCAGGTCAGCAACCCTTCCTTGGAATCGCACGAATACTGTGGTATTCAAGGGGGGCGGATTCCCGCCCGCAAGCCGTACACACAACCCGGCGGGCTGTTTTTCTCGTCCTGCTCGCACGATTTTGAGGAGTTGGGGGATGTCGATCGCTCGTATTTGTGGCGCGTTGGGTCTCAGCGCGATTGTGTTGGCAGCGGGAGCGTGCGCGCTCGACCGTGATGTCGCTCGTGTCCCCGCGTTGGCGGCTCCCGTCCCCGCGGCACCCGAGTACAAGCTGCTCACCGAAGAGGGCGTTGTGCAGGAGCAGGTCTTCGACCTGACCGCCGACGGCGCCGTCGCGTGGGGCGTCACGGTCCCCGAGATCATCGACACCCGCGACTTCCCGGTGCAGATCCAGCCGGTCGGGCCCGCCGACGGCTCGACGCACCGGACCAAGGACATCCTGCCCCCGCACACGCGCCCGCAGGCCGCCGCCAAGGACCCGTTCAACGGGCTGTTCCCCGACGCGACGATCTCGTCGGTGCCGCGCGCGACGCTCAACTCGCAGTTCAGCGCGCTCGACAGCTCGGGCTGGAACCCGCCGGACCCGGCGCTCGCCGTCGGCCCGGACCACGTGCTCGTCACGGTGAACCAGTCGCTCGCGTGGTACACCAAGGGCGGGACGCTGCAGTTCAGCGCGATCATGGGCTCGCAGGGCTCGCCCGGTTTCTTCGAGGGCATCGGCGCGGGCAACTTCACCTTCGACCCCAAGTGTTTCTACGACCACGAGGCGGGCCGCTTCGTGATCGTCGTGCTCGAGGCCTACACCTCGACGGCGTACATCACGCTTGCGATCTCGGATGACTCGGACCCCAACGGCGTCTGGTACAAGTACCGCACCGACGCGGTCATCAACGTCGGCGCCGACACCTTCTGGTGGGACTACCCCGGCGCGGGCTACGACGCCGACGCGTACTACTTCACGAGCAACCTCTTCGGGCTCAACAACAACGGCTTCGCCGGCACCGGCTTCCGCGTCTACGACAAGGCCCCGCTGCTCACGGGCGCACCCGCCGTCTACGCGACGCTCCGCGACGGCGGCAGCGCCTCGGTCCAGGCCTGCCAGCACTTCGGCGCCAACGCCGAGGCGTTCTTCGTCTCCGAGGGCTCGGGCACCACGCTGCGGTTCCACGCGATCTCCGACCCGCTCACCGCGCCCACGCTCAACGCGGTGGACGTCGCGGTCCCCGGGTACTCCGGCGCGGGCAGCTCGCCCGTCCTCGGGGGCGGCTCGATCAGCGTCGTCGGCTCGCGCATCATGAACTGCGCCTGGCGCAACGGCAACGTCGTCGCGGGCCACTCCGTCTGGGACGGCTCCAAGAACGTCGCCCGCTGGTACGAGTTCGACATGGGCGACTGGCCCGACTCCGGCTCGCCCACGCTCGACCAGTCCGGCGAGATCGACATGGGCTCGGGCATCTACACCTACTTCCCGGCGGTCTACCCCAACGCCGACGGCTCGATCGGCATGGTCTTCGGCCGCAGCTCGACCTCCGAGCGCGTCTCGATGTACGTCACCGGGCGCAACACCGACGACCTGCCCGGCGAGATGGGCGACCCCGTCCTCGTCCGCACGGGCACCCGCTCGGGCACGGACGGCCGCTGGGGCGACTACTACGACATCGCCGTGGACCCCGACGACGGCACGACCTTCTGGGCCGTCGGGCAGACCGACGAGAACGGCATCGGGTGGGACCCGCGGATCGCGTCCTTCTCGGTGATCCCGGGCGCGTCGTGCTTCGCCGACTGCAACGGCTCTGGCAACCTGAACATCGACGACGTGGACTGCTTTGTCGCCGCGTTCGTCGCGAACAACCTCGCCCTGGCCGACTGTGACGGCTCTGGCAACCTGAACATCGACGACGTGGACTGCTTCGTGGCGGGCTTTGTCGCCGGGTGCCCGTGATCGGGCCGGCGGACTTTGAACGAATTGTCGTGGAAACCGGGCCACGTGCCCTGATAGACAGTGGAGATCTGACATGATTCGCAACGCAATGACGCCGACGCTGCTCGCGGCGGTTCTGTGCTCGGGCCAGGCATACGCCGGCGCCGCGCTGCTGACCGAGGACGGCTCGCTCGAACAGGCCCCGGCCCAGCGCCGCGGCGTGGCGCCCGCCGCCGAGCCGCACGTCCGGATTGACCAGGGTCTCGTCGAGGCGACCGAGTACGCCACGGGCGCCAAGGTCCTGCTCCCGGGCGAGCAGGTCTGGAGCCCGATCTGCGCCGGGCCCGCGGGCTCGATGTCGCAGGCCCAGCTCAACGCCGCGATCGCGAACCACGAGCGCATCGTCGCCGCCGAGAACGCGCCGATCATCATCGACTCGGGCGAGCGGATGGCGGGCATCAACATCGTGTTCAACCTCGCCGGCTCGGTCCCCGCAGCCGCGATCCCCGCCTTCGCGACCTCCGAAGCCTTCTTCGAGGCGCGTTTCGGTGATCCGATCACCGTCACCATCTCCGTCTCGTTCGCCAACCTGGGCGGCGGCGTGCTCGGCGCGACCTCGTCCAACTACCTGGGCACCACCTACGCCATCGCCCGCCCCGCCTTCATCGACGACATGGACCTCGACGACACCCTGCACACCTCGCTGCCCGCGGGCTCGACCATCCCCGTGCGGTACAACGCGAGCTCGTCGAGCGTGACCAACGAGAACGCGGTCTACTTCACCCGCGCGAACTACAAGGCCGTCGTCGGCAACGTCGGCGGCAACGCCGCGAGCATGACCTACAACACCCAGTTCAACTGGGACTACGACCCGACCAACGGCGTCCCGGGGTCCGCCCAGAGCTTCATCGATGTCATCATCCACGAGGTCGGGCACGCCCTCGGGTTCACCAGCGGCGTGGACTTCCGCACCAACGACATCGAGACGATGGACATCATCCGCTTCCAGCGCACCGACGGCTCGGGCGACTACAACCCCGACACCGTCGCGGAATTCGGAACCACGCCCCGAACGGTTGACTTCAACAACCTCAACGACGACGCGAACTCGGACATCATCGTCCGCGAGCACCGCATGTCCGACGGCAGCCCCTGGCAGGCGTCGCACTTCCGCGAGCAGTCGCCCAACATCGGCATCATGGACCCCGCCCAGGCGAACGGCCAAACCTACTTCGCCCGCGGGTACTTCACCCAGGCCGATTTCGACGTCTTCGATTTCATCGGGTACGACTACCCCGCCTGCTTCGCGCCACTGTTCATCGTCCAGCCCTCGGACACGGACATCTGCGAGGGCGGCACCATCAGCCTGATCTCGCAGGCCGGCGAGACCGGCAGTTACCTCTGGCACAAGGACGGCTCCCCGCTTGCCAACGGCGGCGATGTTTCGGGCGCCGACACCCAGTTCCTGACCGTCGTCAACGCCTCGGCCGCCGACGCGGGCCTCTACTCCGTCGAGATCACCGCCGACGACGACGGGTGCGCCGGATTCTCCGATGAAGCCACCGTCACCATCGCCTCCCCGCCGCTGATCTTCGCGAGCCCGCCCGCCGTCGTGAACGCCGACGAGGGCGACGACGTCATGCTCCTGGTCAGCACCATCCCGGGCACGTACGACGTCCAGTGGCGCAAGGGCGGCGCCCCGCTCGCCAACGGCGGCAACATCTCGGGCGCCACCTCCGAGACGCTTACCATCTCCAACGCCACCGTCGCCGACTCGGGCAACTACGACGTCGTCCTCACCGACACGGGCCCGGGGTGCACAAACACCTCGACGGTGTCTGTCGTCACGATCTCCCCGACCGCTGACCCGTGCTTCGCGGACTGCGACGGCTCGGGCGGGCTCAACGTGGACGACGTGGACTGCTTCGTCGCCGGGTTTATCGGGGGCGACCTCGTCACCGCGGACTGCGACGGCAACGGCTCGCTGAACGTGGACGACGTGGACTGCTT
>BQJQ01000190.1 GCA_021604785.1 Phycisphaeraceae bacterium | reverse complement strand
CAAGAGCCGCATCGCGTTGTACGACTTCGCGGGCAAGCCGCTGGGCGACCTGCCGCTGCCGGGCATCGGCACCGCGGGGCTGGTGACGCGGGACGACCGGACCGAGGCGTTCCTGAGCTTCTCGAGCTACAACATGCCGCCCACGATCTACAAGGTGGACCTGGCGGATGGCTCGCGGGACTTGTGGCACCGGGCGGACGTGCCCGTGGACCCCTCGCAGATTGACGTGAAGCAGGTCTGGTACGAGTCCAAGGACGGGACCAAGGTCTCGATGTTCCTTGTGCACAAGAAGGGTCTGTCGCTCGACGGCAACAACCCGACGCTGCTCTACGGGTACGGCGGGTTCGACATCTCCCTGACGCCCAGCTTCAGTTCGACCATGTACCCGTGGTACGAGGCGGGCGGGGTGTACGCGATCGCGAACCTCCGCGGCGGGGGCGAGTACGGCGCCGCGTGGCACGAGGCGGGCATGCTCGACCAGAAGCAGAACGTGTTCGATGACTTTATTGGGGCCGCCGAGTGGCTCGTGGACAGCGGGTACACCCGCCCCGAGCGCTTGGGAATCGCGGGCGGGTCGAACGGTGGGCTGCTCACGGGCGCCGTCGTGGTGCAGCGTCCGGACCTGTTCGCCGCGGTGATCAGCGCGGTGCCGCTGCTGGATATGGTGCGGTATCAGGATTTCCTGATGGCTCGGTACTGGGTGCCCGAGTACGGCAGCGCCGAGAACGCGGACCAGTTCGAGTTCATCAAGGCGTACTCGCCCTACCAGAACGTCACGCCCGGGACCAAGTACCCGGCGGTGCTGTTCACGGCGGGCGAGAACGACACCCGTGTGCACCCCATGCACGCGCGCAAGATGGCGGCGCTCATGCAGGCGTCCACTACGAGCGACCCGGATGCGGACCCGGTCCTGCTGTGGGTGAACCGCGAGGCTGGGCACGGGCAGGGCAAGCCGCTGCACCTGCGGATCCGCGATGTCGCGGATCAGCGGATCTTCATGATGTGGCAGACGGGGATGCTGGAGTAGGGCGAGGTACGCGCGCCTGTCATTCCAGCCAATCCTCAGCCGCGAGTCGCTCGGGGACGTACGTCTCGGTGACGTAGCTGATGTCTTTGGTAATCAGCGATTCGACCTCCATCTTGAACCCGTTGGCGAGCATCTTCTTGATCTCGCGCTGCCAGCCGCGATGCCCCTGGAACCACGGGTACTCCATGATCTGTTTGGCGCGGGTGATGTCGCGATCATTGAGGGAGATCTTGACGTCATCAGAAAGTCCACACGCCTCGTAGTCCTTGGATCGGATGCCCAGGAACTTCGCGTCCGGGATCGCGAGACGTTCGGACTCAAACGCGAGCGAGATGGAGCCCTGCTTGATGACGGAGTAGATGTAGTGCCCCCAGGGGTCGCAATCGAGCAAGCAGATGATGGGCAGGCCATGTTCCTTGTGTAGGCGGTGGAGCATGCGTCGCACGCCGCGGGTGGGCTGGCCCGAGCCCTCGGTGAGGATGCAGTTGTGGGTCTTCCAGAACTTGTCCTCGTTGAAGCGCTGCCAGACGGTGTCCTTCTCGACGTGGAGGATGAAGTCCGCTTCGACCTTGTCGAACTGGATGACGTCGGGCTCGCAGATGGACGGGATGGCGTACCCGCCCGAGCCCATGCGTCGGCAGTCGATGGTGTCGCCGGAGTCGATCACCGTGATGTTGCCGACCATGGTGCCGCGCTTCTTGGCGAAGATGTGGAGCTCTTCGCGGAGCGAGCCGAGCGAGACCTCGAGGTCTTCGAGCACGCCGTCGGACTCGCGCTGGTCGTTAAAGGTCTTCTCGGCCTTCGTCCCCGCGATGGTGTGCAGGCCCTGATAGAACATGCCACGAAGCGACGACGTCTTGCCGCGTCCAATTAAGTCCGAGATGCCCTGGGCGTGCAGCAGCGTCTGCATGAACGTGCGGGCCTGCTTGAGGTCGAACAGACGCCGGTCGGCGGCGGCGTCGCCCATGCGGAGGATGCCGTCGGCCTCGTCCCACCGGGTGTTGGAGGCGGTCCGCATGGGCACGGACAGGCGCGGCTCCTCGCCCCCGAGCCCGGCGGTGACGACGCCCTGGGCGACGCCGTGCAGGCGCGCGACGGTGGTCTTGTCGCGCACCTCGCGCGAGACCGCGACGGCGGGCTTGGTGCCGCGCCGCTTGACGATCTTCTTCTTGGTCTTCTTGGAGGTCCGCTTGGCGGCGGGGGTCTTGGTGGTTTTCTTCTTGGCCATAAACTTATTTCCGGTTTGAACTGGCACCTTCCAAGTATGCGCCGAGTTGGAGAAGCTGGTCGCTGGGCACGCAAATGTCAATCGAGATGGGGCGGTCCTTGGCGAACTCGAGGGGGTTGCCATCTTGCCCTCGTGGCAAAGTGGTCCATTGGAATCCGATTCGCAGTCTTGCCCAGTTGCCGCCGGCGATGAGTAACTCAAACTGAAACACAGGCTCGACAAACCCAAACTCAAGCAGTGGCTGTTGTGGATACGGGGTCGTACGGGCGTCGGCCGAGTTTGAACTCGCCAGATCCGCGGCGCCGCCGAGCCAATTTGACCAAGCGGTCACTTCTTCAGACTGAACACATCGATCTCGGAATGTCCACGAGCCAAAGGGCGTCTCGCAGGCCCCTTCAAGAACCCGCCAGTGCTCGGTTTTCTGTCCTTCGAGTCGCACGAAGAGCGAACCCCGCCCCGGATCATGAAGGCCGACCATCCCATCGGTGATACGGGTCATGATCAGCCCTCAAACAGACTGCCTTCACCGAGCTTCACGCGCGGTTTGGGCTTGCCCTTGTTCTTCACGCCCTTCGCGGGCACCTTCGCGCTCGGGCGTTTCTTGGTTACCCGCTTGGGCTTGTCGGCGGCGGGTTGGCGCTTCGCGGTGCTCTTGGATCGCTTCTTCTTCGTCGGTTTGGACTCGGAGATTCCCGCCGCGGGCGCCGCCGGCTCGTTGGTGGGGTCGTCGTCCGGGTCGTCGGTGCGGACGATGAGGACGCCGTCGTCGTTGTCGAGGCGGCCGTTGGAGTCGTCCTTGATGACCTTGCCGTCCTCGTCGAGCTGAACGTCAGCGATCGCGGTTTTGGCGCGGGCCTGAGCAAGCAGCGCGTCGTACAACTCGGCGGTGTCGACGCCCACCAGGGCGTTGCAGGCTTTGGAGATCTCGCCGATGTAGCGTTCGAAGACGTCGCGGCGTTGGCCCTCGCGCTTCATCTTCTGGCGTTTGCGGATGTAGGTGCCGAGTTTTCGCCCGCACTCCTGCAGTGCGAGCTTCATCTCCTTGCGGATCTCGTCGTAGTCGGCGATCGCTTCCTTGGACTCACTCGTGAAGGGCACCCAGACCGAGGCCATGTGGATCATGACGACGAGCGGGCCGACGGGCGCGGCGCCGCGTGGTTGCGCAAGGCCGTAGTTCTTCCAGCTGGTATCGACGACGGCTTTGAACGAGGAGCACGCGGACTGCTGGTAGAGGAGGGGGACGCGGTTGGCGAAGCGGATGACGCGGGCGGTCTGGTCGCCGGGCAGGTCGCCGCCGAAGGCGATGGCGGCTTCGATCTGGAACGGGTTGCCTCGGTACACAGCAGGATCGCGCGTGGATGCGGCGTAGAACTCGGCCTGCACGCCCTTGAGCAAGCCCGCGAGCATCTGACGCACGCCGATGGGCGAGAGGCAGTCGGTGGGGGGGGAGCGGAGCTTGGCGTCTTGGAGCGCTTTGTAGAGTCGCTCGGCGGCTTTGTGATCGACGCGGCTCAGGTACGTCTGCCCCGTGATGGTCAGGTCCTTCGAGCTCGCAGCTTTCGTGATCTCTTTGACGACCGCCGGCGGCACGCGGCAGAACTCGTTCTTGAAGAACCCGGCGAGCTGGGTTTCGTCGGTCTGTTTGAGGAGGCGGAGGAAGGTGCCGAGCTCGACGCCGTAGGGGTGGGGCTTGATCTCGTTGGGTTCGTGCGGGAGCTCGTCGATGGTGCGCGGGAATTCGATGCGGTCGGCGTGCTCAGTCGTGCGCACGATGTCCGCGAGCGTGTCCGCGTCAGAGTCTGCATCGAGGGTCGGGTCTTCGCCGGCCTTGTCTGGCGGGATGAAGGTGAACTTGCCGTGCGGGTTGGCGATGGCGGTCTGCTCGAGGTAGGCGTCGACGGAGGCCTTGCCCTTCTGGTAGCGGGCTTCGAGCTCGATCGCGACCATGGTGCCGGTGCCCGAGCTGGTCTCGGGGAAGTCGTCGGTCTCGACGTCGATGGTGACCTCGGGCTTGTTCTTGGTGGTGTCCATCGCCAGCTCGATGTGGTGGGCGGGCTTGCGCTTGTTGGGCTTGGTGTGGATGACCATGGGCTTGCCGGTGGTCATCAAGCCGTACATGCCCGCGGCGGAGATGCCGATGCCCTGTTGCCCGCGGGACATCTTCATCCGGTGGAACTTCGAGCCGTAGAGCAGCTTGCCGAAGATGTTCTCGACTTGGCGCCGCACGATGCCCGGCCCGTTGTCGGTGATGGTGATGCGGTACCGCCCGGGCTTGGAGACGCTCGGGGGCGCTTCGAGCTCTTCGAGTTTCACCTCGATGTCGGGGAGGATGCCGGCTTCCTCGCACGCGTCGAGGGCGTTGTCGACCGCTTCCTTGACGGTTGTCAGCAGCGCCTTGCGGGGGTTGTCGAACCCGAGCAGGTGGCGGTTCTTCGCGAAGAACTCGGAGACCGAGATCTCGCGCTGCGACTCCGCCATGGTCTCGGCGGTGACGCGGGATTTGGACTTGGAACCGCCCTGCTTGGGGCGCGCAGCTGCACACATGGGCCACCCTCCGTGGTGGTCGGGGGAATCCGAACCAGCGGAGGATACCGCGGCAAACGCCGGGGCGCCGGGGGCAGCGGGGGCGGTGTTCTCGGACTCGGGCGGTTCTGGACCCTGGCT
>BQJQ01000189.1 GCA_021604785.1 Phycisphaeraceae bacterium | reverse complement strand
CGCGCCCAGAAGGGCGCGGTCGCTGCGCCGGCACCGAGATAGACAAGATCGAGTCCGTTCACTGCTTAGTGGGCGGGGCGGGACTCGAACCCGCGACCCCTCGCGTGTAAAGCGAGTGCTCTAGCCAACTGAGCTACCCGCCCTTCCCGCGAGCATAGCCGCCCGACCGGTGCGCCCGCGTGGCAGACACCTGGCCCCAAAAGTGAGATCGCCCGCCCCGGGGCCAAAGCCCCGGGGCGGTGCGGTTCTGCAGGCAGTCGATTAACTCTCGGGCTCGGCGCGTGTGCAGGAAGTGGCCGGGCCCTCTCTCTCTTGCCCCTCATCCCCGCTGCGATCTCGGGAGGAGTGAAAAACAGGACGCGTAAGGGTAACAGACCCCCCCTGCACGCTTCGAGTCCCATAAACGAATTATGCAAAAAATCCCACTCCAGAGCCCCTGAACGCGGGCCGTCCCGCCCCCCGCGCCGCTGCCCGGGCCCGCCGGGATCTATCCTGCACCCGCATGACACCCACCACACCACCCCCCACTCAACCCCGCCTCTGCTCTGTCGGGCCCGTCGAGATCGGGCCCGGCCGCCCGCTGGCGGTCATCGCCGGCCCGTGCACGCTCGAGTCGTTCGACATGGGGCTCGAGATCGGGCGCACGCTGCGTGACACCTGCGCCGAGCTCGGGCTCGGGTACGTCTTCAAGGCGAGCTTCGACAAGGCGAACCGGACCAGCGTGACCTCACCCCGGGGCCCGGGGCTGGCGGAGGGGCTCGACCAGCTCGGGCGGATCCGCGACGAGTTGGGCGTGCCCGTGACGACGGACATCCACGATCCGGCGCAGGCCGAGCCGGTCGCGGCGGTCGTGGACGCGCTGCAGATCCCGGCGTTTTTGTGCCGCCAGTCGGATCTGCTGGCGGCTGCGGCGGAAGCCGCGAACGCGCGCGGGATTGCGGTGAACGTCAAGAAGGGGCAGTTCCTCTCGCCCGGCGAGATGGTCGGTCCGGTGCGCAAGCTGGCGGAGTCCGGGTGCGAGAACGTGCTGCTCACCGAGCGGGGGACGTTCTTCGGGTATCACCGCCTGGTGAATGATTTCATCGGGCTGGGCGACATGATGGAGCTGGACTGCTCGGCGTTCAGTGACGCGGGGTCACCGCCGGTCTGTTTCGACGTGACGCACTCGACGCAGCTGCCGGGCTCGGGCACGCAGACGGGCGGGAGGCCCGAGCGGGCGCCGCTGCTGGCGCGGGCGGCGGTCGCCGCGGGTGTGCACGCGGTGTTTATCGAGTGCCACCCGGAGCCGAGCGAGGCGTGGTCGGACGGAGCGACGCAGCTGCGGACCGAGGAGATGGCGCCGCTGCTGCGCACGCTGGCGGCGGTGCGCGACAGCATTGCATGAAGACAGAGAACGACAAAGGCGTGAGAGGGCGAAACCCCGCGTTGATCGTGGAGCGTTTCCACGCACCATGGTGGTGCATCATGCTCCTTCCGCTCCCACTCTGGACCGTGTGGGTCTACGCACTCGGCCCGAGCCCGACACCTCAGTGGATGCACACAACCGCCATTTGTGCCGTGGTGGCACCCGTGGCAGCACTTTTCTTGGCCTCGGTCGTGATGTATCGGATGTCGTTGCGACCAAAGTTCGATGCGCTTCGTGAAATCGGATTACGAGAGCAAAACATTACTGCCCGCCGCGAGGCTCGCGACTGGGTAGCCGACACAATCGACTTTGATTCATCGTTCAGAAGAGCCCGAGTGATTCGTGTCTGGCGTAGCAAGGTCGCGAGCTCGCGCATGCAGTACGTGGAGTTCATGACCACCCACGGACGATCACAACGCACCTGGTTCACGCTCACACTTCAGACCGCCGAAGCCCCCGGCTCGGTAACTATCACCCCACGGTCGCTGTGGCGTTCGCTGTGGGGCTCAAAGTCCGAACCCCGTGTCGGGCCAGACTGGTTCGCCGAAGAATGGATGATCCGTGGTGACGATGAGGCTATCTCACAGCTGCTCCGCGAGGACGTACTGATATCGCTCGATGATGATTCGTTCCGCCGTCACCATCATTGGATTTGGCGGGGTCATGAACTCACGCTCCTCGTACGCGGATGGCCAACCGCAGAGGGAGTGCGAACTGCGGCGATCATGCTGTTGAATATCGTGCAGCCATCCGGCATCCTGCCAAACGACAACCGCCCGGCGGGACCGGGCGGCTGATCAGAATCCGATGATGTCGGTGAGCCTCAGCTCGCGTGGGCGGCGCGGTACTCGCGCAGCCACTGCGGGCGGGCGATGTCGGCGTCGAAGGGGTCCACGTGGACCTTCTTGCCGTGCTTGGAGTTCTGGTAGACGACGGTGCCCGACGCGACGGCGAAGAGGGTGTCGTCCTTGCCCTTGCGGACATTGAAGCCCGGGTGGTGCTTGGTGCCGTTCTGGCGGATGAGGATGGCGCCGGGCTGGGCGACCTCGCCGCCGTAGAGCTTGATGCCCAGGTACTGGGGGTTGGAGTCGCGACCGTTCTTGGTCGAGCCCTGTCCCTTTTTATGTGCCATCGTGGTGCTCCGGGGTCTGTCGGCGGGGCCCGCTTGGGTGCGGGGTGCCGGGCGGCAAGCTTAGGCGGGCTCGGGGGATCGGGTCCAGTGCTGGGGTGCCAAGACCCCTCACCCCGGCCCTCTCCCCAGGGGGGAGAGGGAGGAATCTATCGCATGATCCAGAGCTTCTCGGCGAGCTCGAGCTTTTCGTGGTTCCGCTGCCCGAACTCGCCCGGGGTGTCGAAGCGGAGCATGAGGGTCTTGCGGAGGTTGATCCGCTGGCGGGCGTCGGGGTTCTCGGGGTCGGCGACGTAGTAGCTTTTGTTCTCGCCGGAGAGCCCGGCGAAGAAGATCATGACCTCGTCCACGTCCAGGTCCAGGGCGGGCCAGATGGCGACGCCGGTGCGGGCGTTTTCGGGGCCCTGGAGGACCTGGCCGACGATCGCGATCTGGTCTTCGACGTAGGGGGAATCCAGGCGGCGGATGATCTCGTCCTGCACCGCCGAGGGGACGTCGCGGCCCGAGCGTTGGACGGTGGCTTCGTCGGTTTTGAGCTGGAGATCGGGGAAGAAGAGGAGGTCGTTGCCCCAGTGGTTGGTGATAGTGTAGGTGAGGAAGAAGTAGCGTTGGGTGCCGCGCTCGGTCTCGACGAGGGCGATGCGGAGGTCGCCGACCTCGACGTCGAGCTGCCAGCGGGTGGGGACAGGGTCGGGCTCGGGGGCGGCCGAGGCGAGGGCGCCGGCGAGCACCAGGGCGAGGGCCGCGAGCAGGAGCTTGGGGAGGGTCTTCATCGGCGTTCACTTCCGGGGTGAGGTCGGCTTGGGGCCCGGCGGGGCGGGGTCCGAGCGTAGTCTAGAGAGAGGGCGCGACCCGTCAACGCCCCTTGCCCCGATGGTACGGGGAGACGCCGCGACGGTTCCTGTGCCAGAGCCCGCCCCCGTGAGCATGCCCGACGACCATGTGAGAGCCGGACGCGTGCCGCCCGAGTCGCATCGGGCGGCGGCGGTGCGTCTGATGGGGGCTGTGGGCGGGAAGCACGCGGCGGACCAGTTCCTCCGCAACGCCCCGGCGGTCGGGATCGACCTGAACATGATGTTCGCGACCATGTCCGACGCCTCGGAAGGGGCAACGAGGGTGCGGCAGTTGTGCTTGGCGGTGCCGGGGTCCGGGAGGACGGCGATGCTGTTCATGGCCCCGCCGGGCGAGCCGGGGGAGGTCGGGGACCTGGCGACGCAGGCGAGCGAGCGGGTGCGTGCGGTCTCGGCGGCGCTGGAGGGTCTTGAGAAAGCCGGGACGGGGGACGACGGGCGGGCGCTGTTCGTGCTGGCCCAGGCGCTGCCCGAGCCGGGCGAGGTGTGGGCGATCCGGGCGCTCGAATCGGCGGGGATGACGCGGGTGGGCGAGTTGGCATATCTGAGCCTGCGGACCGGGGCGCTGGACGACCTGCCCGAGCCGGGCCCCCTGCCCGAGGGGGTGTCGGTGGAGCCGGTCGGCGACCTGGACGACCCCGTACGGCACGCGGCGCTGGCGCGCGCGCTGGAGCGGTCGTACGTGGACACGCTCGACTGCCCGGCGCTGTGCGGCGTGCGCGAGACGGACGACGTGATCGCGAGCCATCGGTCCACCGGCCGGTTCGACCCCAACAGGTGGTGGATCATCGCGCGCGACGGGTCACCCGAGGGGTGCTGCCTGATGACGCACTGCCCGGAGCACCGAAGCGTGGAATTGGTCTACATCGGGATTTCCCCCGCGTTGCGGGGGGCGGGAATCGGCGCGAACGTATTGGTGCGTTCGCTGCGCGCGGTGCGCGACATCGACGCGGCCGAGGTGACGTGCGCCGTGGACCGCGCGAACGCGCCGGCGCTGGCGATGTACGACGCGCTGGGGTTCGGCACGTTTTCCGATCGGGTCGCGTTTATCCGCCCTGTGCGCGCCCCTGCTGGGTGATACGCGGGGGGGGCGCCGAGTTATCCCGAGTGTGTGCACACCGGCGTGTTTCGTGGGCGGCATGCGGACGATTTTTCTTTTCGCTCCGTAAGTGTTTGAGCGAACGGGGCGCAGCGGGCGCGGGCGTCGGTTTTGTGAAGAACCGGTTCACACAACGCGCACGGACCCGGCTATCCTCCGCCCCTCGGCCACGGATCTGGCCAACCGATGGGGGACGCACGGGCACTCCCGCGAAACACGCAACCGGGTCTTTCTGAACCATCCGCGCGGTACGGATCGCGCGGCGGCTGTGATCGCGGGCCCACGACGGCTGCAACGGCCGGGCGCCTTCGACTGGTGTGTGAAGGGACTCGTTTCAGATCAAGGACGACGGCTTGTCGGGCCGCGGGACGCGGACGTGCCCTGGAGGGCGCGGGCGCATTGCCCGGCGAGTCGAACTTACGCACGGAAGAAGGTGTGACCC
>BQJQ01000188.1 GCA_021604785.1 Phycisphaeraceae bacterium | reverse complement strand
GAGCGGGCGGCGGGGATCTCGCTGCTGACGAGCGCGGGCAAGGTGGTGGAGGTGCGGGTGTACCTGCTCGGGGGGTGAGCGCGGCGGGCGGTGGCGGGGCGGTACGATCCGCGCGTGAATCACGACATCCGCCGGCTCGGGGTCGAGGACGCCGAGGCGTACATCGCGATCCGCCAGGAGATGCTGCGGGCCGAGCCGTGGGCGTTCTGGTCGTCGCCCGAGGATCGGCACGCGAGTGATCCCGAGGCGTTCGGCGAGCGGGTGCGCGAAGATGAGAACGTGATGATGGGCGGGTTCGTCGCGGGGGCGCTGAGCGCGACGTGCGGCGTGGTGCGCGAGCGGGTGATCAAGGGCAGGCATCGGGCGATGATCGTGGGGGTGTATGTGTCACCCTCGGCGCGCGGCGGCGGGCTTGGGCGCGCGGTGGTGTCGGCGGCGGTTGATGTCGCACGCTCGTGGGAGGGCGTGGAGAGCGTGGTGCTGTCGGTGTCGGCGCGGATGCCCGCGGCGAGGCAGTTGTACGAGTCGCTGGGGTTTGTCGCGTGGGGCGTCGAGCCGCGGTGCGTGAAGATCGGGGATGAGGCGGCCGACGAGATCCACATGCAGCTGCGGCTGAGACCCTGAATCCGGGCGGGGCGCGTCGCAGACGGAGGCCCAAGCCGGGGTCCGATCGGGCCGATGGTGGGGGCATGGCGATCATCATCGAGCACGAGCCGACGGGGCACCGGTACTTGTTGCTGGGCGCGGGGTACGGGACGTGGGCCGCGGCCCGCAACGTGGGGTCTTCGCGGACGATCCGGTCGGTGACGCCGGCGGGGAAGTCCGGGGAATCTCACCAGTTGGCGGTGTGCGACGCGGCGGGGGAGATCGTGTGGATGGCGCCCGAGGAGGCCCGTGTGGTGTGCGTGGACGGGGATGACCCGGCGGATGTGCTGACGGCGTTCGAGGCTGTTCACCCGCGTCCCGAGCCCCGCGAGGCGGCAGACGCGGCCTGAGGGCGTTGGGCGCGAGGATTCTCCCGAACCCGGTGGCACCGTCCGAGAACGGTGCCACATTGAGGGTCTGAGGGGAGAAACTCATGGATATCAAGATGTGTGCGCCGGCGGCGGTCGCCGCGGCGATGGTCGGGTTGTCTGTCCAGTGCGACGCGGGCGTGCTGTACAAGGTGACGCTCGAGGGTGAGATCACGTTCGTGGGCGAGCTGATCGGGACGCCTTTGGGCGACATGCCGATCGGGCCGCGGGCGAGCGACCGGTGGTCGATGACGGTGGTGTACGACGCGGGGTCGCCGGATGAGTTATCGGCGGACCTGGTGCGGTACCGCTCGTCGGTGGTGTCGGGGATGGTCGGGATCGATGACCACGAGATGGCGCTCGCGTTTGACACGGTGGGCACGGGCGTTGAGCTCGGCAGCGCCGGGGGCGGGTCGCTCGCGTTCGCGGGCATGCTGATGGGCGAGCTGGATGTGTCGGTGGACATCGGGGGCGTGGACCTCGGGCCCGGGCTGGCGATGCCCGACGCGGTAGACGCGGGGCAGGTGTCGCACGCGAACTTCGGAGTGCGGAACCAGATCGGGCACACGCTGATCGCGGGTTCGCTGGACGGGTACACGCTCGAGGTGATTACGCCGGCGCCGTCGTGCGTGGCGGTGCTGGGGCTGGCGGGCGTGGGTGCGGCGACGCGTCGGCGCCGGGCGTGAGCCGGGGCGAGATCCGGGGCACGGGCGCCGGTGGGTATGCTCGGGCGATGATGAAGACTGCTGTGTTGATTGTGGCGCCGATGGTGGTGGCCGGTGCGTTGTCCGGGTGCTCGCTCACGCACGAGGACGCGGCGGCGACGGCGGCGATGCGCGGGCGGACGGCGCCGGTTGGCGTCGTGATCGACGCGTGGCACGACGCGGCGGCCCGGGGCGACTGGGACACATACGCGGCGCACATGACCGACGACATCGTGTTTCTGGGCACGGACAAGACCGAGCGGTGGGCGGGGGCGGGGTTCCGCGAGTTTGCGCAGCCGTACTTCACGGGGCCGACGGCGTACGGGCAGGGGGCGTGGACGTACAAGTCGGTGGAGCGGCAGGTGTCGTCACGCGGGACGGTCGCGTGGTGGGACGAGAAGCTGGTGCATGAGCGGTACGGGAACTGCCGGGGGACGGGCGTGCTGGTGCGCGGCGGGGACGGGGCGTGGCGGATCACGCACTACTCGCTGACGTTCCCGGTGCCCAACGAGATCGCGCCCGAAGTGGTCGGGCAGATCCAGGCGCACGAACGCGCGGCGGGGGAGAAGGGCACCCCCGGCACGGGCGGGTGATCGGGCGCGTGGTCCGGGAATGGGCGGCGTTCGGGCGCGCAGGTGGCGTCGTCGGCGATCGGGCTCTCGGACGAGGCGCGGGGGGCCGATACCCGGTGCGTGCTGATGCCCGCGGTTGTGAACATCCAGATGCTCGGGTCGGCGCAGTCCGGGCACGCGTCGTGGTCGCAGTTTGTGGACAGCTTCCGGCGGACGGCCGAGGAGCAGATCGACATGCTGCCCGCGGTGGGGCTGTTCGTGCTGTTGCTGGCGATGGCGATCATCAACTGGCAGATCGCCAAGCGGATGTCCCGGATGTCGCGCACGGCATCGCGCAAGCCCTCGCACGAGGACAAGGGCGGCGTGGAGCAGTCGGCGCTGGTCGAGGACGCGGACAGCCTGGTGGATGACGACGGGGACCACCGGCGGGCGGCGTGAGGCCGGGCGTTCGGGCGGGTTCCCTATCATCTGGGATGAGCGAAACAAACGAGGGCGAAGCGCCGGTCGTGGTTGCGGAGTATGAAACCGAGCTTCAGGCGGGCTTTGCGCGCTCGCTGCTCGAGGAGCACGGGATCGAGGCGCGGATGGTGGGCGGGCTGACGGCGGGGTTCCGGGCCGAGGCGCCGGGGCGCGTGCGGGTGCTTGTCCACGCGGCGGACCTGGAGCGGGCCCGGGCGATCTTGTCCGAAGAAGAATGAGCGTCAGGGCGCGGCGGACGTGGGGGCTGGGGGCGCGATGATGCGCGCGGTCGCTGCGGCGATGGCGCCGATGGTGTTGGAAACCAGATCCCAGCCGGTGTTGACGTAGCCGCCGACGTTGGTTTCCGGGAGTGTGAGCTGGACGGCGAACTCGAGGACCTCGTTGATGGCGCCGAGGCCCATGCCCATGAGGGCGGCGGCGACGGCGAGCATCTTGGGCGCGGGGTTTGGGCGGCCGGCGAACGCGACGATCGCGTCGTGGCAGGCGAGGGTGGCGCTGAAGAACCCGAAGGCGTGGGTGACCTGGTCGTAGCGCGGCAGGTCCGCCCAGGGGCGGAGGGAGTAGAGGACGGTGTGGGTGGCGTCGGTCTGGGCGAGGTCGGCGGGGATGGGGACGGTGCCGCCGGCGAGGTGGAAGAAGCCCCAGAACGCGAGCATCCAGAGCGTCGAGGCGCGGAAGACGACGGTGCGGTGGAGCACGAGCACGACGGCGATGAAGACGATCATCGAGCCTTCGTAGATGACGAACTCGGCGTTGCGCTGGACGAGCGCGACGACGCCGAAGGCGAGCATGTACAGGACGACGAACGCGGCGAGCGAGAGCGGTAGGCGTGGCTTGGGGGTGTCCATGTGGGCGAGCCTACCCGGTCGGGTCAGCGGTCGGGGTCGGTGTCGATCTCGGCGTCGGCGAAGCGGAGGAGCTCGACGCTCTTGAGGACGTCCGAGCCGTCGCGGTCGGGGGCGAGGTCGATGACGAAGACGAGCTCGCCCTCGATCTCGATGTGGTACTCGGCGATGCCGCCGCGGTAGACGGCGCGGTCGAGGCCCTCGCCTCCTATGAGGACGTCGTCGCCGGCGAGCCCGACGAGGGTGTTGTCGCCGACGTTGCCGACGAAGCGGTTGTTGAGCGCGTTGCCCTCGATGGTGACGGGGAGGCGTCCGGTGAGGGTGAGGTTCGCGATGAGCGAGCGCCAGGCGCGGTGGGCGGGGACGCGTGCGGGGTCGAGCGAGTAGGTGCCGGTGAAGCCGGGCCAGACGAAGCGTTCGCCGATGCGGTGGGGGGCGAAGAAGGCGTTGATGAGGTCGGCGGTGGCGGGGTCGAGCTCGGCGAGCTGGGCGCGGGTGGTGGGGGCGTAGAGCCCGCGGGCGGCGCCGGGGGCGCCGTCCCACATGCCGTAGGAGACTTCGAGGGCGGTGGAGAGGTGGATGGCGGCGAGCTGGCGGATGGTGAGCTCGCCCAGGCGTGAGCCGTCGAGGACGCCGCGGTCGATGGCGTCCTGGGTGGCGCGCTCCATGCGTTCGGCGAAGTCGGGCATGGCGTCGGCGATGCCGAACTCGTAGGTGAGGCGGACGGCGGCGGCGAGGGCCTCGTCTGGGTTGCCGGGCTCGCCGGCGTTGGGGTCGCCCTCGAGGAGGACCTGATCGCTGAGCAGCGCCATGCCCGAGAGCTTGGTGCCCGCGAGCGAACCGGGGCGCCACTGGGGGACCGAGGCCTGCGAGCGGAAGATCATCAGGACGGCGGGCTTGTCGGCGAGCGCCTGCGCGACGGCGCGCTTGTCGGCGCCGAGGGTTGAGCCGGGGACGGGCGCGAGGACTTCCTGGAGCGCGCTGCGGAGCTGGCGGACCGAGAGCGGGGGGACGCCGCGCTGCACGAGGATGTGGATCGGGTCGCCCTGGTGCGTGCGCACGACCGCGGTCTTCTGGAAGACGCGGAGGATGGGCAGGGAGGTGTCGGTGGGGAGGAAGACGATGCCGTCGGCCGAGCTGGAGGTGTCCACGTCGGGGATGCGGACGGGGTCGGGGGCGGCGGCCGTGTTTGCGGCGGTGATGCCCAGGAACGCGGCGGCGAGCAGTCGTGTCTTGCGTGTGTTCATCGGACCCCTCAGCCTATGCGGTCATGCGGCGCGTGCCCGTGTTTGTGTGCTGTCGAGGTCCGGGGTGCGGACCTGGCGGTG
>BQJQ01000187.1 GCA_021604785.1 Phycisphaeraceae bacterium | reverse complement strand
GTCGGGGCCGGGTCGGACGGAACACCGAGCAGCGCGCGCACACGCGGGTCAAGCAGGTTCACCGCGGCGGCGTGGAGGGCGAGGCGGACCTCGTCGGCTTCGGGGGTCTCGGCGAGGGGGTGGGCGGCGAGCTGGCGGATGCGCGCGTCGCGGGCTTCGAGGACGGCGGGCTCGGAGAGCTGGGCGGGGGTGAGCCCGAGGAGCTCGAGCGGGCCGCCGGTGCCCCTGCCCGGGCCGAGGAAGCGTTCGATCGGGTTGGTGTGCGGGTCGGGCGTCACGGGGCGTCGCCCTCGGCGGGAGCGGGCTGGGCGCGCGCGGGGAGGGTGGCGGCGAGTTCGGTCAGTCGCGTGCGCCAGGGCTCAGGGCCGAGCGAGGGGTAGAGGGCGGCGAGCTGGTCGAAGGCTTCGCGGGCGCGCTGCGGCTCGCGGGCGGCGAGCAGGCGGAGCGACTGGTACCGGGCCTCGAACCAGACCTCGTCGCCCGGGCGGTAGGCGGACATGATGAGGGCCCAGGCACGCTCGGACTGGTCGGGGAGGGCGGCGATCTCGGAGAGGCGGGCGAGCCGGCGGAGGGACTTGATGGTGTACCGCTCGGCGTCGGCTTCGCGCCGGTCGATGGTGATCGCGAGGTCGCGGCTCTCGGTGTCGGCGTGCTGATCCCAGAGCCACGCGGCGGCGTCGGCGACGGCTTCGGCGATCGCGGGGTCCGGGTCGGGGCGGTCGAGGAGCCACGTCCCGGAGGAGACGATGTCGCGGGCGTGGGCTCGGGTGGGGTTGGACCGCCACGCGCCGAGGGCGCGGGCGAAGAGCACACGCCGGGCGGCCTGGGCGAACGGGCCGGACCCGTCGTTGAACGTCGCGAGCAGGGCGGAGGCCTGGGTCTCGCGGCTCTCTGCGAGCAGGAGCTGGACACGCCGGAGGAGCAGCTCGTCGGCGAGGTCACGGTCGGACGGGGTGCCGACGGTGACGTCGAGCAGGTCGAAGGTATTGCGCGCGACCTCGATGTTGGGAGGGTCCATGAGCAGGGCGACGTCGAGCACCTGGCGGGCGAGCGTGATGAGCGTGCTGCGTTCGGCGGGGTCGGCGGCCGAGCCCATGACGATCTCGGTCGCGACGGCGAGGAACTCGTTGGCGGCCATGACGCGGTCGGACCCGTTCGCCTTGCGGACGCGGCGGTAGAGGAGGCGGGCGAGCTCGCGTTTGGCGGCGCCTTCGAGCGGGTCGCCGGTCGGGACGCGCCGGAGGATCTCGATCGCGTCGGGCTCGGGGAGGAGGTCGGCGCTGAGCGTGCGCAGGAGCAGGGCGGGGGCGCGGGCGCCCTCGGGGTGCTCGAGGAGGTACCGCTCGGCGAGGGCGTAGCGGTCGGCGTCGGTCGCGTCGCCGTTCTTGATGCGCCGCTCGGTGCAGACGATCGCCATCCAGAGGGAGCGTTCGCGCTCGGCGGGGTTGGTCGCGACGGACTCGGCGAAGACGAACCGCTCGACGGCGGTCCGGAACTCGGCGGCGTAGTAGGCGCACAGGGCCGCGTCGTAGGCGGCGTTGGCCCGCTCGTTCGTAAACGCCTTGCTCTGCTCGGAGTTCACCGCTTCGAAGAGGCGGGCGCCGGCGGTGCGGTAGAGTCCCTGGACGGAGTTCGCCGTCGCGGGGAGATTGGCGTCGGGCTCGCGGTCTCGGTGGGCGGCGCGGGCCTTGTCGTAGAGCTCGGAGCCGCGGACGTAGCGGACGACGAAGCCCGAGCCGTCGAGGGGGAGGTCGCCAAACTTGGCGGCGAGGTCCAGGACGTGCGGGAGTTCTTCCTGTCGGACGAGGTCGCCCAGGGCAGCTTCGCTGAGCCGCTCGACGGTGTCGTGGTCGGCTGGGGCCAGCGTGTTGTCCGATCGCGCCCGCAGCGCGAGGACGGCGACGAGGCGCGCCTCGGGGACGCTCAGCGGCGTGTCCGGGCTGGCGCGGCGCTGGGTGACGCGGAGGTCGAGGTCCTTCCATCGACCGGCGCGGGCGAGGGCGGCGACGCGGCGCGTGAAGACCTGGGCCTGGAGTGCCTCTTTGTCGGTGGTCTCCTCGGCGACGGCGTCGAGCCAGGCGAGCGCGGTGTCGTGGTTGCCCAGGCGCGAGTGTGCGACGGCGACGCCGACGGCGGCGCGGGCGACGTGCTCGTACCCGATCAGCGAGCGGGGCAGGCGATCGAGGCTCGGGTCTTCGCCGGGGGTGTCGAGGACCCAGGCGAAATGTTCGAGCGCGGCTCTGGCGGGCCCCTCGCGGTCGGTCAGGGTGGATTCGTAGACGCGCGACCACCCGGCGTAGTACTTCGCGAGCGAGCGGTTGCGCCTGGCGTCGGCGAGCTCGGGGAGGGACGCGCCAGGGTCGCGGACGGCGGCGGTGCGCTGGCGGCGTTCCTGGTAGAGCACGTCGCGCTCGAGCTGCTCGCCCACGCGCGAGAACTCGGTCGCGATCTCGGAGATGCTCGCAAGGGCCTCGGCGGCTTGTGTGTCGTCGGCGAGCAGCAGGCGGTGGAGCTCGGCGGTCTCTTCCGCGGGGCGGTACCGCGCGATCGCGACGGCCAGGCGGAGGCCCATGACCTCGGACGCGTCGGAGCCGGCGAGGAGCTCGGACGCGGCTTCCATGAGTCGTGCGCGTTCGGTGGGGTCGTTCTCGTCGGCCAGGCGTTGGGCGTAGTAGTTGCCCAGGCGGGCGAGGAGGCGGTCGCGGTCGTCGCCTAGGGCACGCTGGGCGCGGTCGGTGAGATACGTCTCGGCGAGGCGGTCGAGCCCGTGGTCGAGGAGGAATGACTCGGTCGCATCCTGCTGGGCGCGCACACTCGGCGCGAGCATGCAGATGAGGGCAAGGGCGAGCGCGGGATTAGGGCGACGCGGCGGGGACATAGCTCCTCTTCGTGAACCCGGCGTTCTCGGCGGCTTGGAGGGCGGACGCGGCGGCCTGCACCGTCGCATCGTCGTGCACGCGGACGGCGACGCCCGGGTCCTTGGGCAGCGTCCGCAGGAGTTTGGTGAGTGCGTCCTGGCTTGGCGTGGCGGTCTCGCCCAGCAGGAACAGGTCCCGCCCGTCACGCCGGACAACATCGATGATTTGCGGCGTCAGCTCGGTGGACGACTGCCCTTTTCGTTCGGACTTGGCCGCAGCGGAGAGGTGCTCCTCGGAGAGGGCGAAGCTCGACGTGACGAGGAAGAAGACGAGCAGCAGGAAGACGACGTCGATCATGCTCGTCATGGGCAGCGAACCGCCCAGGTCACCGATGTCCTTATGTTTGGGGCGGAAGTTCACGGCGTGGCCCTTCCGTCTGGGGCGACGGTCGCGAGTGACCAGCGGGCGACGCCCAGCTCTGCGACGCGGCGTGTGAGCGCGTTGAGATCCGCGGCGCGGCTCAGGCGGTCCGGGCGGACCCGGATGGAAATGTGCTCAGCGCTGCCGGCGCGTTCGATCTCGCGCGAGACGAGGGAGACGAAGGCCTCGAGAGAGATCGGGTCGGATTGCAGGTAGAGCTCGCCCTGGGCGTCGATGTCGATGATGAAGGTTGGCTGCTCGGTGGTTTCGGCCTGTTCCCCGGGCTCGTTGGGGAGGTCGATCTCGGTGCGGGCGAGCTCGCCGAACTGTGCGGTGAAGAGGAAGAAGATGACGAGCTGCAGCACGACATCGATCATCGGGGTGAGATCGAAGCCGCGGACCCGGGTTTTCTTGTCGACGGTGAACCTCATGGGCGCGGGGCGCCTTGCGCGGGAGCGCCGGTGGGCTTGGCGCCCGACGCGCTCTCGAGGTGGGCGGCGAGGTCCTCGATGATCTCGCCGACGTCGGTGGTCAGGGCGTCCACGCGGTTGCGCAGGAATGTGTGGGCGGCGGTCGCGGGGATCGCGACGATGAGCCCGAGGACGGTGGTGACCAGCGCCTGGGAGATGTTGCCGGCGAGCTGGTCCGGGCGCGCCGGGCCGTCGGCGAGGGTGAGGGTGTCGAACGCGCCGACCATCCCCACGACGGTGCCCAAGAGCCCGAGCATGGGCGCGATGGCGGCGATGAGCCCGATCGCGTCGGTCAGGCGGTAGAGCTTGGCGGTCTCGCGCTGCCCGGCTTCTTCGATCGCGCTGCGGAGCTCGAGGAATCCGAAGGGCGAGCGCGAGCAGCGGACCAACGCCGAGCTCATGACGCGGGCGAGGAAGGAGTTGTGGTCCGGGTTCTCGGTGTAGGCGATGGCGTGGTCCACGTCGCCCGCGGAGAGGAAGCGGTCGAGCTCGGAGACGGCTTCGGGCGGGGCGAGACGGGCCGAGCGGACCTGGAGGAACTGCGCGACGATGAGCGTGATCGCGACGAGCGAGAGGAGGATGATGATCATCCCGATCTGCCCGCCGTCGGCGATGTAGTCGACGAGTGACTTGCTCTGCGTCTCGGCCTGCGCGAGCACGGAGGGCCAGGGGAGGGCGTGGGTGTTCATCCGGCGGTTCCTTGCGCGGGCTGGGGGTCTGCGTCGAGTGTGTCGGCGGCGGGGTGGCCCGGGTAGCGGGCGTTGAATTCGGACTCGAAGGTTCGGGCGGCGTCGGTGTCTCCCAACGCTCGGGCGGCGCGGGCGGCGTCGGCCAGGGCGAGCCCGGCGAGCGTCGGGTGGTCCGCTGCGCGGCGGAGCGCGGTGTCGAGGGACTCCACGATACCGAGGCGCTGCTGGTCGGGCTCGTGCTCGCGGGCGAGCGAGCGGCCGAGGGCGAGCCCGCACCAGGCGGCGGTCCAGTCCGGCGGGCGCCTCGCGATGAGCGCACGCAGGCGCGTGCGGCAGGCGTCGCGGGTCTCGGGGTTGCCGACGACGGCGCCGACCGCGTCGGCGAGGGTCATGATCGCTTCGTCGCGCCCGAACGCGCGGACGAGCTCGAGCCGGAGCCCGTCGTGGCGGGCGCCGAGCGATGTGTGTGTGTCCGGATCGGCCAGTTCGGCGCGGGCGGCGTCAGAATAAAGATCGAGG
>BQJQ01000186.1 GCA_021604785.1 Phycisphaeraceae bacterium | reverse complement strand
AGTGTCAGGCGCAGCAGATCGCGTGCGCCATCACCCGGGCCCCCGCTCGCCGCCGACCGCGCCACACGCTCACTCCGGGCCCGCGCCGAGCAGCACCCGCTCGTACGGCACACCAGACCGGCGCGCGTCGTGTTCGATGATCCGGGCGTACACCTCGGCCGGCTCGTCCGCGTCCACCGTCGTCGCCGCGGACATGTCCACGATCTGGCGCGTGTACACCAGCGTCGGGTCCGGCCGGCGCACGCTCATCAGCAGCCGCGTCGGGCCCGCCGCTTCCTCGGCACGGTCAAACTCCAGCCGCCACCCCGGGTGGGGCGCCTTCATCGTCACCACGTGCACCTTGTTCGTCGACGCCAGCCCCATCGGAGGCCCGCGGAACGACTGGCTGGGCAACACCTCGGCCCGCCCGGACCCGAACAGCGAGCACCCGCCGACAGCCAAAAGACCCGCGACGGCCGCCGCGAACCCCACATTCCTGCGCATCAATCGTGCCATCGCACACCCCTCCGCGAGACCCCGCGGCGTATGGTACCGAGACCCGCCCCTGGCGTTCGGGCGCGGGTCGGATTCTTTCGGGGGCCATCCATGACGGCGCCGCGCTCCATCCCGCGCTCCACGATCGTGGTGGGGGCGTTGACGCTCGTCGTCTTCGCGCTCGTGGGTGTCATCGCGAGCTGCTCGCTCAACGCCCCCCGCGCCGGCGGCTCCGCGCTCGCCCCACGCCCCACCGAAGAGCCCGCGATCCGCGTCCGCGTCCACGCCCGCACGACGCTCGCGACCATCACCCTCCGCCCCGCGTACGAAGGCGCGCAGGCGACCGGCGTGCTCGGGCTCCGCTGGACCACCCCGGGCGGGTCCCCCGGCGCCGACGCGATCGCCGTCCCGGCCGAGGTCACCATCGAGGGCGGCAGCGTCGTCCTCCGTGCGCCCTCGGGCGAGACTTTTGGGCACGCGCCCGGTCGTGCGCTCACGATCGCGCCCCCCGCCGGGGGCACGCTGATGCTCGACGGCGCCGCGATCCCGGGGACGTTCACCATCGAGCCGCGCCGTGAATCGACCGACGCCGGCGCCGGCGTCTTCGATGTCATCGCCGAGATGAGTGTGGAGAACTATCTGCCCGGCGTGGTCGCCAAAGAGCTCTACCCGTCGTGGCCGCTCGCGACGTTCCAGGCCCAGGCAATCTGCGCGCGCAGCTACGCCCTGCATGAACGGGCCCGGGCGCGCCGCGCCGGGCGCTCGTACGACGTCGAATCCACGACCCAGGACCAGGTGTTCGGCGGCGCGACCGACCTCGCCGTGGCGCACGACGCCGTCACCTCCACCCGCGGGCAGGTGCTGACCTACCGCGGCGAAGTCCTCCGGGCGTACTACTCGAGCACCTCGGGCGGGCGGGCCGCGTCCGCTGCGGACACCTGGCCCACGGGCCCCGGGTACGAGTTCAACACGCTCGCCCCGCTGCAAGCCGCCCCGCGTGAATACGCCGATGAAGCAAGCCCCGCGCACCGGTGGGAGCGCCAGCGCCGCACCGCCCGCCTGAGCCTCCGCCTGCGGCGTTACGGCGAGGAGAACGGCAAGTCCGTCAAAAACATCGGCACCATCGCGGTCATCGCCCCGACATCCCACAACGCCGTCGGACGCCCGACCAGATACACGGTCCGCGACAACCACGGGCGCGAGTTCGTGCTCAAAGCCGAGGAGCTGCGGCTCGCCTGCAACTGGCCCGTGCCCGGCGTGCCCGACATCACCGCCAAGCAGCGTGTCCGCTCGGGCGACCTCACGGCCCGCGTCGAAGGCGACGTGACGGTCATCGAGGGGCGCGGGTTCGGGCACGGCGTGGGCCTGTGCCAGTACTCCGCCGCGGGCTTTGCGGCCAAGGGGTGGGCGTACCGCGACATCGTGCTGCACTTCTACCCCGGCGCCGAGCTCGAACGCATCTACCGCTAACGCGCGCCGCGGCTCAGACCGTCAGGTCGATCATCGCGCCCAGCGGGCTCATCACGCGCTCGATCGGGCGCACGCCGGGCGCCGGCGCTGCGGGGGTAGGCTCGACGGGGTTCACATCGCCCAGCTTGGGCGCGCCCGTGCGGGCGCTGTCAGCCGGAGACGATGGGCATGCGCACGCATCGGAAGATTCGGGCCGCGGCGTGCTCGGCTCGAACCGGTCGCGGGCGTCGGGCAACGGCCGGTGCTCGGCGGACCGCTCGGTCGCGTTGGTGGCGCGCAGGAAGTCGGCGAAGGGCACCTCGCCCGCGGCGGCGTTGAACGGGCTGGGCCCGGGCGCGCCCGGGCGGAGGCTCGGCGCGTGCTCCGCCCGCGGCGCGGTGGGGCGCACGAGCGGGTGCGGGGCGGGCTTGGTCGGGCCGACGTTCACACCCGCCCTGTGGCACGGGGCGCGCCCAAGGCCGGCGGTCCGAGAATGCCCGCCCGAAGCACGCGAGGGACCGGTGTTCGCACGCTGGCGGCGGTCCGGTCGTGCGGGCGTGTCGCCCCCGGGCCACACCGACGATGCCCGTACCATCCGCCCGTGCGCACCAATGACCTCGAATACGACCTGCCGGCGGAGCTGATCGCGACCGAGCCCGCAACGCCCCGCGACAGCGCGCGGATGCTGGTGGTCTCTCGCACAGATCCAAGCCTGTGCGAGCACCGGCACGTCCGCGACCTGCCCGAGTATCTCGGCCCCGGCGACCGCCTGGTGATGAACGCGACGCGCGTGCTCCCCGCCCGATTCGTCGGGCGAAACCTCGACACCGGCGGCGGCGTGCAGGGGCTCTACCTCCGCGACGCCGAGCCGACCGCCGAGGGGCGCCGGACATGGGTCGCGATGCTCAAGGCCAAACGCACCCGCCCGGGGCGTCGGGTGGCGCTCGAAAACGCGTCCGGTGCGCCCACCGGCGTCGAGCTGACGCTGATCGAGCGAACGGACGACGAGTCCGGGGCGTGGGTCGTCGCGGTCGACGCCCCGGCGGACGCGGGCACGACGGCGCCCGAGATCCTGGCCCGCGCGGGGCAGACGCCCTTGCCGCCATACATATTGAGCGCGCGCCGCGAGCACCATCTCGAAGTCTCCGACGCGGACGACCGTGCTCGGTATCAGACGGTCTTTGCGCGCGAGGATGCGTCGGCGTCGGTCGCCGCCCCGACGGCCGGGCTGCACTTCACGCCCGAGCTGCTCGATCGACTGGGCGAGCGGGGTGTCGAGCGGGCGCAGGTGCTGCTCTCGGTTGGCGCGGGGACGTTCAAGCCCGTCGAGGCCGAGCGGCTTGAGGATCACGACATGCACGCCGAGTGGTGCTCGCTCAATCCCGCCGGCCCGGGCGTGCTCGCTCCGGCGGCGGGGCGGAGGATCGCCGTGGGGACCACGAGCGTGCGCACGCTCGAGGCGTTCGCGGCGTGGACGCACGAGCACCCGGGCGAGCCGGCCCCCGAGTGGCTCGAGACGCGTCTGCTGATCGCGCCCGGGCACCGGTTCGAGGCGGTCGAGGGCGTGCTGACGAACTTCCACCTGCCCCGGTCCACGCTTCTGGCGCTGGTCGCGGCGTTGTTCGAGGGCGGGATGGACCGGGTGCGGGAGGTGTACGCCGCCGCGATCGCCGAACGGTACCGGTTCTATTCCTACGGCGACGCGATGCTGGTCCTGCCCTAGACCGCCGGTTCCCGTGCCACGGACCCGTCTTCGGGTCCGTGTCCTGAGTTCTGGAGGAGCACTGACCGGTGGACCGGTCAGTGGCACGGCAGGTTGGGCCCTGCCCGCCAACAATCACCCGGTGCACCCGACGGATCGGGCATGCCGATGAAGGGTGCGGAGGCGGCGATGGACCTGGGGGAGTTGATCTCGGCGGCGGAGGCACGGTGCGTGCGCGGGACCGCCGCGGGCGTGCGGGTGTGCGACGTTACCGAGGACTCGCGGACGGCGGTTCCCGGGTCTTTGTTCGTCGCCCGGCGCGGGCTGACGCACGACGGGCGCGCGCACGCGGCGGCCGCGGTCGAGTGCGGGGCCGTCGCGGTGCTTACGGATGACCCGGAGATCGACCTGGGCGAGATGGCCGGGCGGGGCGTCGGGCCGAAGCCGTGCGTGATTGTGCCTGAGGACGTCTCGCTCGCAGCCGCAAAGATCGCCGAGCGGTTCTACGGCGACCCGTCCTCCAAGCTCACGCTCGTCGCGATCACAGGGACCAACGGCAAGACCACCGTCGCGCACCTGGTGCACCAGATCCTCAACCACGCGGGTGTGCGGTGCGGGCTGGTGGGGACGGTCGAGGTAGATGACGGGCGGGAGGTTGCGCCGGCGATGATGACGACGCCGCCGGCGACCGAGCTGAGCCGGGCGCTGGCGTCGATGGTGGACAGCGGGTGCGGGGCGTGCGCAATCGAGGCGTCGAGCCACGCGCTCGATCAGCGCCGCGTCGCCGGGCTGGGCGTGGACGTGGCGGTGTTCACGAACCTGACGGGCGACCACCAGGACTACCACAAGACGATGGACGCGTACGCCGGCGCCAAGCGGCGGCTGTTCGCGATGCTGCCCGAGGGCGGGGTCGGGGTGTTCAACGCGGACGACGCGGGTGGCGCGGGGATGGCAGACGCTGCGCACGCGGGCGTGGAAGTCCGCTGGTGCACGGGCCGCCCGGACACGGGCAACGCGCCGGTGTGGCGGGTGCGTACGACCGGCGCAACGCTGGACGGGCTGGGGCTTGAGATTGGCGGGCCGGAGTACGCGGTCTCGGGGCGGACGCGTCTGATCGGGGCGCACAACGCGATGAACGCGCTGGAAGCGGTCGCCGCGGCGGATGCCGTGCTGGGGCGAGCCGGGATGGACGCAAGCGAGCGCGAGCGGGAGATCGCCGCGGCGTTGCCCACGCTGCAGGCGCCGCGGGGGCGCCTCGAATGGGTGGCGCCGGGCGAGACCGGGCCGCACGTGTTCATCGACTTTGCGCACACGGACGACGCGCTGCGGGCGGCGTTGGAGTCGGCACGTGAGATCGTGCCCGAGG
>BQJQ01000185.1 GCA_021604785.1 Phycisphaeraceae bacterium | reverse complement strand
GCTCGCCAAGGAGTTGGGCGTCATCGTCACCGCCCACTGCGAGAACGCCGAGCTGATCGACGCCATGCAGAAGCGCCTGCTCGCCGACGGAAAGACCGGCCCCGAGTGGCACGAGCCGTCGCGTCCGACGTGCGTGGAAGCCGAGGGCGTGCACCATCTCGCGACCTTCGCCGAGCTGACGGGGGCGCACATCTACACGGTGCACACCTCGTGCGCCGACGCGGTGGACGCCGCCGTCGCCGCGCGCCGACGGGGCGTGAACATCTGGATCGAAGCGGTCGCGCCGCACCTCGTGCTCGACAAATCGTACGCCGAGCGTGACGGGTTCGAGGGCGCGAAATACGTGATGTCCCCCCCGCTGCGCGACAAGTCGAACCAGCCCGCCCTCTGGAACGCCCTCCGCGCCCGCGATATCTCCACCATCGGCACCGACCACGCCCCGTTCAGCTTCGCGACTCAGAAAATCATGGGGCGCGACGCCTTCACCAAGATCCCAAACGGCATCCCGTCCGTGCAGGAACGCGTCGACCTCATCCACACGTTCGGCGTCACGACCGGCCGCATCGACTACCACACCATGGTCGACGCCTGCTCGGCGCAGGCCGCCCGCATCTTCGGGCTCTACCCGCGCAAGGGGACCATCCGAGTTGGGTCGGACGCGGATCTGGTCGTGTATGACCCGGACCACAAGCGCACGCTGTCGGTCGAGACGAGCTTGTCGGCGATCGATTACAACGCGTTCGAGGGATGGCCCATCACCGGGCGCGCCGAGGTGGTCACCGTACGAGGCAAAGTCCAGGCTCGCGCGGGCCAGTTCGTCGGCGACCAGGCCCGCGGCGTCATGCTCGAACGCGAACCCACCCACTTCTGAACGCCCGCCGGGCGCACGCGGCGGGTCAGTCGTCGTCCTTGTCCTTGTTCGCGACGAGCTTGTCGGACTGCTCGACGAACTTGTCGCCCTCCCAGGCCGTGTCCTTGGTGACCATCCCGGCGTGGGCGGCCTTCTCCGCGGCCTTGGCGTCCCGCTGGCGCTCGACCAGCGACGCGTGCGTCGTGAAGTACCGCAGCGCGTGCCCGCGGAAGTCCTCGATAGACTCGAACCCGTGCTGGGTCATGAAGGCTTCGAGCTCGTCGCACATGCGCCCGGCGAGCTTGTACCCGTGGACCATCACGCCCGTGCAGACCTGCACGGTCTGCGCGCCCATCAGGATGAACTGCGCCGCGTCTTCGCCGCTCTCGACGCCGCCGATCGCAGACAACGACCGATCGAGGTACTCACCCTTGATGGGCAGTTCGTCGTTGTCGGGCACGGGCTTGCCGCTGCCGCCGCCGTACATCATGGTCGCGAGTTCCATGACCATCCGCAGCGCGATCGGGCGGACCGCCTTGCACGAGTACCCGCCCGGCACGGAGTACCCCTCCACCGTCGGCTCGGGGCGCAGCGTCTCAAGGTTCACGCCCATCACGCTCAGGATCGTGTTGATCGCCGCCACGCCCTCGCACCCGGCCCGCAACGCCGCGCGCGCCGGATCGACGATGTGCGTCACGTTGGGCGTCATCTTTGCCCACACCGGGATCGTCGCGACCTCGTTCACCCAGCCGCAGACCTCCCCGAGGATGTCCGGGTCCTGCCCCATTGCCGCGCCCATCTTTCGCTCGGGCAGCCCGTGCGGGCATGAGAAGTTCAGTTCGAATGCGTCAACCCCGACCGCCTCGCATCGTTCGATCAGCTCGACCCATGCGTCCTTGCGGTACTCCTCCATGACCGACGCGATCAGGCATCCATCGGGGTGCTTGTCCTTGATCTTCTTGAACTCCTCCTCCCACACCTCGAACGGGCGGTCGGAAATCAGCTCGATGTTCTGCCACCCGATGACTTCCTTCGAGTTCTGCGCGCGCATGCGGGCATACCGCGGCGCGACGTTGGTGACCTTCGACGCATCGAGCGAGACGGTCTTGGCGATGACCGCGCCCCAGCCTTCATCGAAGGCCTTGTTGATCACGTTCGCGTTGGTGCCCGGCGGGCCCGAGCCGATGACGAACGGGTTGGGAAGGTCGAGGCCGTCAACCGTGACACGGAGGCTGGGCATGGCGTTCTCCGGAAGTGGCCCTCGAAAAGAAGGCGATCTTCCATGGTACCGACCCCAGCCCAGTTTCGCGATGCCGCCCCTCGATCGCCCTCACCCGCCCTGCGGGTCCGGGCATCCGCCGGTGAACAGGCCCACGAACGTGTCGATGTCATCGACATTCAGCGAGCCGTTCCCGTCCAGGTCCGCCGCGAGATCGCCCGCGACGAACGCCGCGACGAAGAAGTCGATGTCGTCCATATTCAACAGCCCGTTCCCGTCGAGATCCGCCGGGCACAGCCCCTCGAGCACCACGCCGGTGAGCACGATGTCGTCGATGTTCCAGCCGCCCTCGGTGCTCACATGGTTGCCCGGGCCCATGGTCCAGCGGAGCTGGAAATCCGGCTGATTGTCGGCGATCTCGGCCACCAGGTACGACACGTGGTCCCAGTCCTCCGGCTGGCGGCGTCCGCCCGTGTGGTGCCAGACACGCTCCCACACGCCGCCGCCCGAGCGAACCTGGAACTCCGCGGCGATAAACACGTCGGGCTCGACGCTCAGCCACCGCTCGAAGTCAACCCGCACCTCGACGACACCGGTCAGGTCGATGAGCCCACTCGTCAGGAACTCCTCGGGCATGTTCGATTCGTACTTTCCGTCGAGGTTGTACCCGTACATGTTGAGCCCGCTGAACGCGGAGCCGGGGTCGCTACTGTTACCGGTCGGCTGCCCGAACTCCCACAGCCCCGTGGTGGACCACCCAGGGTCGGTGTCATCGACGGGGAACTCGTGCACCGGCTCGGGCGCCCGCGAGGTTCGGAACGTGTGCCCGAGCCCGTTCTTGTCGCTGATGGACTCGTTGCCCGCGTTGTCGGTCGCGTGCAACGCGTAGTAGTAGACCGTCTCGGGCGACAGCCCCGCGATCGGAAGCCGGTGCGTGGTGCCCATCGGGTGGTTGAGATCGAGCTCGGTCAACTCGCTCATGGACGGCCCATACTCGAGCCGCACCTTCGCGAATTCGTTGGTGTGGACCATGACCGTGCCCGCGTTGTACCAGATGCCAGTGACCGTCGGCGTCGAGAACAGCGTCGGTAGACAGTCCGCCAGCGCCGTCGCCACGGCGGGCACCGCCGGCCCCCCGGCCCCGGTGTCCGCGTCCGAATACGTCGCGGTGATGTCGTCGCCGTTGTTCACCGCAAGGTCCGCGCCCGCTGTGTCGTACGTGAGCGTCCCGACGAACTCCGCCGTGTCCGGGTCCGTCTCGGTCAGCGTGAGCACGACCCCGACCGGGTCGGTCGTAGAAGAGACCACGACGTACACCGTCTCGATCGTGGAAAGCGATGTGTTGAGATCGCAATCGCGGACCGTCACCTTCGTGTTCCCGAGCACGGCAGGCTGGCGCCCTCGAGCGCGACCGTCCACGCCGACGAGCATTCCGCAAGCTGGCCAGTCGTCACCGCGCCGAACCCCTGCGTCGAGCCGTCAGCGACGTTGTACCCCGACACCTCTACGGTGTACGTCCCTACGGCGGGCGCATCGACCACGACCTGCTCGACGTTGTTGACCCCGTCGCGCTGCGTCCGCACCGCCGGCGCCCCGGGGTCGTTCGGGTAGAGCGTCCAGGGCAGGTGCACGCCCCCGATCAGATCGATGATCCGCAGATCCAAGTCGTTCACCAGCGCGGATGCCACGTTGGGCGCCGCCGGCGAGTCGTCCCACGCCATCGTCACGCGCAGCTCAGGATCGCCCGGCGCGACGATGACCGTGAACCGGTACACGCCGCCCTGGGTCACGGCGCCCTCGATCACGTTGCCCGCGATGACCGGGTCAACCGCCGCCACCGCCCGGACCGAACCGTGCCCGTACTGGTAATCCGGCCCCGCGTTGCCCTTGTCCACAGCGGTGTTTGCGAGCAGCGCCTTGAGCGTGGAGTTCCGCGGGTCGTCAGCCCCCGGGTTGGTCACCCGCCACTGCTCGAGCACTAGCGCACAGATCCCCGTGACCGTCGGCGCCGCCATGGACGTGCCGCACGCGGTCGCGTAGTTGCTCACGCCCGACCCGGTCGCGGAGGTCACGCCCTCGTCGCCGCCCTCCTGGCACCCGGGGGCGCAGATGTCGGGCTTAAGCCGCCCGTCATCGGTCGGCCCCCACGACGAGAACCAGGTCATGTCATCCGTGTCCGCGTGCACCGCGCCGACCGTGATGTGGTTCTTGGCCGCCGCGGGCGGGGCGGTCGAGTAGTACTCGCCGTAGTTGCCAAAGTCGTCACCGATGCACCGGCTGGAGCCCCGCTCGTTGCCCTTCGCCCAGACGATCCGGAAAGACCCGCCGATGGAACCGCGAACAATCGAATCGAGCAGCGCGCTGGTCACACCGTAGTCCCCGGTCCACTCGCACGGGAACCCGTTGGGCGCCGTGTTGGTGCCGATCGAGTTGTTGGCGATGTGGACGTCGTAAAGGTTGAACGCTTCGGAATAGTCCGCCTCGATGTCACAGGGATCGATGTACAGAAACCCGCTCGCCAGGCTCGAGCCTCCCGTGCTGAACCTGTACGAGATCAGCTCCACGCCCGGCGCCATGCCTCGGTTCGCGAAGACGCCCGTGCCGTCGCCCCCGATCGTCGCCCCGACGTGCGTCGAGTGGTTCGAGACCGGGTCCGTGTCGGACACGCCAACCGTCAGGCGCGAGCCGAAGTCGCCGTGCTCGAACATCCGCCCGCTGTCGAACACGAGCACCCGCACGCCCGCCCCGTCGAGCATGTACGGCGACGCGTTGAGCGTGTCCACACCCGTCGCCGCCCGGTTCTCCGCTTTGTTGTTCGTCAGCCCCGGCAGCGGCGGCTCGACCCACACCACCGCGTCGTCCGCCGCAAGGGCCGCGATCCGAGACGCCGGCACGTGCACCACCGCGCTGTTCACCGAAAGAACCTGCG
>BQJQ01000184.1 GCA_021604785.1 Phycisphaeraceae bacterium | reverse complement strand
CTTCGCAGCACCCGACGCACGCGCACCCCGCTCGCTTCGGACGCCGCCCGCGCCAGCACCAGCGTGTGGTCCACCCCCCGCACGAACCGATTCCGCCAGCTCGTCGGCACGGGCACGATCGCGCACGCCTCGGGATCGATCCCCTGACGCCCCAACTCCGCCCCGATCGCCACGCCCAGCAGCCGCCCGATATCCGCCCCCGTTCGGCGCCACCGCTCGAATTTCAATTCCAGAATCGCATCCCGCAGCACCCCCTCGTAAGGCCCCACACGCACGAACCGGTCCCACGGAAAATTTCTCGATCGGCACCACGCGCACCCGTCCCCGTCGCACTCGAACGGGCCCACACCCGTGCCGCACCGCCAGCACGCCGCCCCGTCCGCGTCCGGGTGCCACGACTCGACATCCGCCCGCCGCGAAAACGACCGCCCGCGCACGCCCAGCCACACGCGCTCGAACTGCTCGAACGCGGTCTCGGTCTGTTCCGCAGGAATTCGTTTCGCGGTCCGCGTGGTGGTGGGGGTGTCGTTCCGGGTGTCACCGGGCTCACCGTCCGCGTCCCGCGGCGGCCACACGAACCCCTCGCCCGTACCCTCGCCCACGCGTCACCCCGCCCCGAGCGCCTCGCCCAGCTTTGCTCGGACCAGGGTCGCCCGCTCGACCTTCCGCTCGGCCTGCGACATCTCGCGCCCTAGCACCCGCTGCAGGTGCGCCGGCTGCACCGAGAGCATCAGCCCGTTCACCGCCGCCTGGTCCACGCCCTCCGCGACGCCCAGCACCGCGCCCAAGCGGATGGCACTGAGCACCGCCATCGCCTCGCCCGTCGCCAGCAGCCGCGCGTGCAGCCCCGTCCCGATCGCCCGTTGCACCTGGTCCTCGAGCACGTCCCGGCGCCGCTCCATCAGCACCCGCCGCGCGTGCCGCTCGTAGTCCACCACCCGAGGCACAATCTCGTGCTCGATCTCGCCCAGCAGCACCTGCTCGCTCTTGCCCAGCGTCGTCTGGTTGCTCAGCTGATACAGGTCGCCCGCGGTTTCCGAGCCCTCGCCGTGGAACCCCCGCACCGCCAGCCCCATGTCGTCGGCCGCGCGCTTCACCTTCTCGATCTCGCCTGTCAGCCGCAGCCCGGGCAGGTGCATCATCACGCTGAAACGAGCCCCCGTGCCCACGTTCGTCGGGCAGCACGTCAGGTACCCAAACCGCGCCGAAAACGCGTACTCCAGTCCGCTCCCGAGCGTCTCGTCCACCCGCACGACCTCGTCGAGCGCCTCGCCCAGGCTCAGCCCCGACCGGATCACCTGCATCCGCAGATGATCCTCCTCGTTCACCATGATCGACATCCGCTCGTCGGGCAGCCCGACCGCCACTCCGCGCGGACGCTTCTCGCTGCCCCGCCGAGAACCGCCGCCCGCGGGCTTGCCCGCCGCCAGCTGCGCGCTGATCAGCTGCCGCTCCACGAGCACCGACCGCTCCATCGCCTCGATCCGGCGCAGATCGATCCACATCACCTTCGCGTGCACGCCCCCCGCGAGGATCTGCGCCCGGCACCGGTCGAGCACATCCTCACGCTGCTCGTCGTTCGCCTTGGGCTGGAACACAAACCCCGCCAGGTTCCGCGCCAGGCGCACCCTCGACGACATCACCACGTCGCACGACGCGCCCACACCGCGCAGCCACTCGGTCCCGCGCTCAAACGCCGGCAGCCCCCGGGATTGCCCCTCGCCCTCGATCACGCCCCGTGCTCCCCGCCCTCGTCGGCGCCGCTCAATTCTTCGATTTCCCGCTGAATTTGCGCCGCTCGCTCGTACCGCTCGGACCGCACCGCCTCGGCGAGCTGCCGACGCAGCTGCGCCACCCGCGCGACGTCCTCGTCCGCGCCCTCGCCCGCGTCTTCCCGCGGCGAGCGCCCAACATGGTGCGTCCCGCCCTCGTGCGCCCGCTGCAGCAGCGGCGTCAGCCGCGCCTCAAACGCGTCGTAGCACCCCGCGCACCCGAGCAACCCGGACCGCCGAAACTCGCCGTAGGTCGTCCCGCACGCCGGGCACGTCGCGTTCGCGCGCCCGCTGCCGGCGGTCTGTGCTTCGCCGCCCGGCCCGGAGACCACGAACGAGCTGATGAGCTCCCCGATCGGCACCTGAGTGTTCGCGTCGAGCCCCGCCTCGGCCGCGCACACCTCGCACAGGTGCTCCTCGGCCTTGTTCCCCTGCGCGTCGATCACCACCTCGTGGATCGTCGCCTCACGCTCTCCGCACCGCGCACACAGCATCACACAGGCTCCAATCACCGCAGTCTACGGTGTTCGCACACAACACGACCCAATATGAAAAAACCGCCCGAAGAACGGGCGGTCGAGTGGGTCATGCGGTGGGGTCGATTACTCGTCGCCCTGCTTCTGCTGGCGGGTGTACCCGTACTTCCGCTTCAGCGGCTTGATCACCAGCCCCGAACGGATCGCCGCGGCCGACGCCTTGACCCGCATGGGCCGCGTCGTCCCGTGCCCGTCCACGACCATCGCCGTCACGGTCTGCAGGTTCGGCTTGAACGACCGCCGGGTGATACCCGTCGTCTTGAGGCCGAAGCCGCCCTTGACGATCTTCTGACCGCGGTACGCACGCTTCTTCCCGAAGGTGGTCTTCTTCCCGGTGAAATGGCACTCGTAAGGCATCGCAGATCTCCAGACAGGGCCGCAATGCTAGCCCGCCCGCGCGCCCCGGCAACCCTCACCCCCGCGAGATGTCCTCACGCCGGATCATCAGCTCGAGCGTCTGGGCCACCAGGTCCACCTCCCGCTCGCCCAACTTCGCGAAGAACGGCAGCGCCAACGCCCGCCTCCCCGCCGACTCGGCCACCGGGAACATGCCCTCACGAAATCCGTACTTTTCGCGGTACGGCTTCTGCAGATGGATGCACGGGAAGTACGCCGCCGACCCCACCTCGTGCATCCGAAGGCCCTGGATCACCCGGTCCCGCTCCTCGCCGATGTAGTCCGTGCTCAGCCGCACCACGAAGACGAACCAACTCATGAACGTGTCCGGGTCCACCGTGGGCAGCACCAGCTCGCGGATCCCCGAGAGCCGGGCGATGTAGGCCGACGCGACATGCTGCCGCCGCTCGATCAGTTCGTCGAGCCGCGTCATCTGGGCCACGCCCAGCGCCGCCGCCAGCTCGCTCAGCCGAAAGTTGAACCCGAACCGCTCGTGCTCAAGCCACGCCCCGACCTTGTTGTTCGCCGTCCCCGCCCGGTCGGTCGCCCGCCCCTGGTTCCGCAGGCTCCGGCACGCGTCGGCCAGCCGCTCGTCGTCCGTCACGACCATCCCGCCCTCGCCCGTCGTGATCTGCTTGTTTGGGTAAAACCCGAACACCCCGGCCCGCCCGAAGCTCCCGCACCCACGCCCCCGGTGCGTCGTCCCCAGCGCCTCGCACGAGTCCTCGATCAGCGGGATCTCGTGCTTCGCCGCCAGCCTCGCCAGCGCGTCCATGTGCGTCGGGCTGCCCAACGCCTCGACCGCCAAAATCGCGCGCGTCCGCGGCGTGATCGCCGCCTCCACCAGCTTCGGATCCATGTTCAGGCTCGTCGGGCAGACGTCCACGAACACCGGCGTTGCCCCGGCGTGCACGATCACGTTGCTCGATGCGATAAACGAGAACGGCGTCGTCACCACCTCGTCGCCCGGTCCGATCCCAAGCCCAGCCAGGATCACCTGCAGCCCCGCGGTCCCCGAGCTCACCGCCACCGCGTGCCGCGTCCCGACGCGCTGGGCGACCATCTGCTCGAACCGCTCGACCATGGGCCCGATCGACAGCCGTCCCGAATCGAGCACCTGCATCACCAGCTCGCGCTCGAGGTCGCTGATGTCCGGGCTCGAAAGCGGGATCTCGGTCTTCACGGCGTGCCCCTCCCCGGGTGCGGGCCGCGCGCCCTCAGTCCCCTCGACGGACAGCGCGCTCGACCCGATCGGCGGCCTCAGCGTAGCTCAACCCGTCGAGCCCCGACGCCGCGCTCACCACCTCGCCCGCCGCGATCCGCTTCTCGATCGACCGCATCTGCGTAATCACCGTGGAATGGTTCGACCGCGCCATCGCCCGCCCGATCTCCGGGTAGCTCGCCCCCGAGACCCGCCGCGACACCAGCACCGCCAGCGACCGCGCCAGCACCACCCGGCGCGACCGCCCACGCCCCATCAACTCGTCCTCGCCCACGCCGACCTCGACGCAGACCGCCCGCACGACCTCTTCGACCGGCATCGGCCCCCGCGCCCGCCCGCTGCCCCGCGGCGTACGCACCTCCAGCGCCGCTTCCACGTCCGCGCACGTCGCGCCGCCGTGCCGCCCGTGCCGCGCGTTGAGCGACCAGACCGCATGGATCTGCGTCACCGCACCCTCGATCTCCCGCGGGCTCATCCCGTCGCCGCCGCGACGCGTCCGCTCGACGAGCATCTCCAGCGCCCCGGCGCTCAGCGCCAGCCCGCGCTTCGCCGCGATCCGCGCGATCAGCTCCCGCCGCAGTTCGCCCCCGGGCGGGTCCACCCGGACCACCAGCCCCGAGACCAGCCGCGACGCCAGCGCCTCGTTCAGCCGCTCCACGTGCAGCGGGTGCTCGTCGGTCACCATCACCACCCGCGCCCCGACCGAACGCAGCGCCTCGAGCGTGTGCAGCAGCTCGATCTGCGTCGCCTCTCGCCCCGCCAGGAAGTGCGCATCATCCACGCACAACAGGTCCACCCGCCGGTGGTGCCGGTGGAACGCCTCGATCGACGCCCCCCGTTTCACCACGTCGATGAACGCCCCGGTGAACGCGTCGCCCGTCGTCATCCGCACCCGCAGCCCCGGGCGCACCCGCCGGGCACGCTCGGCGATCCCCTCGAGCAGGTGGCTCTTGCCCATCCCGCACCCGCCGTGGATGACCACCGGCGCGAACGCGTCCTCCACGCCCGCCTCAGCAACCCGCACCGCCGCCGCGTACGCCAGCCGGTTCGCATCCCCAACCGCGAACCCGTCGAGCGTCTTGCGC
>BQJQ01000183.1 GCA_021604785.1 Phycisphaeraceae bacterium | reverse complement strand
CCAGGCACGGGTACAAGGCGGGGTGACTGCCATGGCAACTTCTGGCAAACCGTCCACGTCCACCTCCAAGCCCCAGGCCCCCAAGCCGAGCAAGCCCGGCAAGCCGAAGCGCTCGGCTTCCAAGCGCTAATCGATCACCCCGCGCGGGCCAACGCCCCCGCGGGGTCTTGCAGCACGCAGGCCCGAAGCGGACCCCCAACGGTCCCCCCTGCCACCGCGACCCGCCCGCATTCTCGGACCCCGCCAAGCCCGCGCAAGTCGCAAGGCTTCGCGGCACGTCACGACCGGCCCCGCGCCGCCCCGTGCCCAGCTCCGGGGGTAAACCCCTCCAGGCAGAGCGCCGATGCAGCCCCTCGACGCGGCGCGAGGGGCGCTGCGCAAGAGAGAAGCCCCGCCGGCATCGCGCGATCGGCTGGGCGCGCACCTTCGCAGGGAGCTCCGAACCATGGCCACGCCGCCCACCGCACCGATGTACGACTCCGATTCCGCCACCCCGCCCAAGTGCTCACGCGTCACCTACATGGCGCTCGCGTTCTTCCTGGGCGTGTTCGGCGTGCACAACTTCGTCGCCGGGCACACCAAGAAGGGGTTCATCCAGCTCGGGCTCGGCGCGGGCGGGTTCGTGCTCTCGGTCTTCCTGATCGGGATCCCGATGCTCCTCGCCGCCGCCGTCTGGGCGATCGTGGACATGTTCACGGTCACCGAGGATGGCATGGGCGTGCCCTTCGACTCGGCGTCGTACGGGTCCGAGAGCGACACTGTCCAGCCCTCCTCGCCGCTGCCCAGCCCCGCCGCCACGACCGAGGCCGAGACCGCCAAGGCCGCCTGAGGGGCCACCGCGGCCGCCCGCTTCCAAACCACCTGCACGCACAGCCGGGGCAGACCGCCCCGGCTGTGTCATTTCGGGCAGGGCCGAAACCCGCCGAGGCCGATCCGAGCACTGGTTCTCGGACGATGATCGGCGAACACACCCCGTTTACAAGCCCGAAATCCACTTTCCTGTGGCTTGTGGGGACCTTGGCAAGGTACTTTGGACTCCACGTGAGGAGACGGGTGCGCGCCCGCTTCACCCTGTAGGTCTATCCGCACGGCCGCGAGCATCAGCGAGGACGGTCGATCCCATGCCGAAGTCACCGCGAATCTGGGCAACGTTCACGGCCGCGCTGGTCGGGATGTGCGCATTCGTGACGGGCGCCGACGCGACACCCGTGCGCGTCATCATCATGGCGGGACAGTCCAACATGGTCGGCGAGTTCGGCCTGAGCGAGCTCGACTTCGAGGGCTTCGACTACGCCCTGCCCCAGCCCTCGATCCTCTACGACTACCGTATTCAGGGCATCGAGAAGCCCGACGGGTTCGGCCCGCTCGAGCCGCACCTCGACCAGCCCGGCGCCGAGACCTCGACCTACAGCTGCGAGCTCACCTTCGGCCGCGACCTCGACCAGTCCAACACGCAGGGGCAGATCGCGATCATCAAGGTCGCCGTGGGCGGGTCCAACCTCGCCGCACGCTGGCACCCGTCCATCGGGGGCGACCTCTACGACTTCATGATCGACAAGGTCACCCGCTCGCTCGACGACCTGGTCACCATGGGCTACGAGCCCGAGATCGTCGGCTTCGGCTGGATCCAGGGCGACGGCGACCTCTGGGTCACCTCCTACGTCCTCGCGTACGAGCAGAACCTGCACGACCTGATCAACGCCACCCGCACCGACCTGAACGCGCCGGACATGCACGTCATGGTCTCGCAGACGCACATCAACCACAACAAGCCGTCGAACCTCGTCGCGATCATGCGCGACGCCAAGGCGAACTTCTGCACCAACGACCACAGCGCCTCCCTGATCGACACCGACGACCTGTCCTTCCGCGACAACGGCATCCACTTCGACGGCACCGGCCGCCTGATCATCGGGCAACGCATGGCCGCCGCCTTCCTCGCCGACTCGCTCTGGACCGACCCGCCCTGCCTGGCCGACCTGAACACCGACGGCACCCTCAACACCGACGACATCGACGTCTTCGTCGCCCTCTTCCTCGCCGGCTCGCTCGACGCCGACTTCACCGGCAACGGCACGCTCAACACCGACGACATCGACGCCTTCGTCGCCCTGTTCATCGCCGGCTGCCCCTGACAGACCCACCCCGGGCGCCTGTGCCCGCCAGCGTGTAACCTGCACTCCGACCGGGCTCGCGCCGAGCCCGCGGAGACACGCATGGCTTCCCCCGAGAGCAAACTGCTTCTGGTCATCATCGCCATCCTCATCCCCCCGCTCGCGGTAGGGCTCAAGGAAGGCGTCGGCGGACCGTTGATCCTCAACATCATCCTGACCATCATTTTCTATGTGCCCGGGCTGCTGCACGCCCTCTGGGTGGTCTTGCGCTAAACCCGCCCCGGACCGGAGGAAACCCATGGCTTTTACGCTCGACATTGGCGATCCCGCGCCCGCGTTCTCGCTCCCGGCGACCGACGGCAAGACCTACACCCCCGCCGACTTCAACGGCGGCGTCCTCGTCGTCTTCTTCACCTGCAACCACTGCCCGTTCGTGACCGGGTCCGACGAGGACACCCGTGCGATCGCCGACGCCTACGCCCCCAGGGGCGTCCGCTTCGTCGCGATCAACTCCAACTCCGCGCGGACGCACGCGGACGACTCGTTCGAGGGCATGGTCAACCGCATGCGCGAGCACGCGTTCCCGTGGGTCTACCTGCACGACGAGTCGCAGGAGGTCGCCCTCGCGTACGGCGCCCTGCGGACGCCCCACTTCTTCGTCTTCGATACTGACCGGAAGCTCGCGTACACCGGGCGGGCCATCGACACCCCCCGCGACGCGACCCAGGCGACGACCCACGAACTCCGCGAAACGCTCGACGACATCCTCGCGGGAAACCCGCCCAAGACGCCCAAGACCAACCCGATCGGGTGCAACGTGAAGTGGGACGGCAAGGACGCCCACTGGATGCCCGCCGAGGCGTGCGACATCGCATAAACGGGCCCCCGCATTCGGGCCCCCCGCTGCGGGCGCAAAAGAAGGGCCCGGACGGCAGGGGGGTTGACCGTCACGGGCCCACGCGTAACGCGTTTCTGCGTCTCACGTCTCCGCCCGGGCCCGCAAAGGCCCCGGCGCAATGAAAACCGCCCCACGGGGGGCGGTATTCCAACCTTTGAGCCATTCCTGTTCAGACCCGCTCAGCGACGCTTGGCGGACACGAAGTCCGAGCACTCCGGATTCCACGCGTGCTTGAACAGGCCGGCCGGCCCGGCCTGGGCGGGCTCGGAGAGGCGGAACCCGATGTCGTACTGCCGCTTGCCGGCGGGGCGCGACCACACGATCTGAGCGCCCACGCGGGTCTTCCCGTCGTCACCCTTGAGCTCGAGCCCGATGGTCTGATCCGCCCGCGGCGGCTTGGTCGAGGTCCGCACGCGGAGCCCCGTGCGTGACAGGTCCACCACAGCGCCTTTGCCGCACATGGTTTCCTTGCACCCAAACCGGGGCGCCCCGCGCCGCTCGTCGTTCGGTTCGTCCTGGGCTTTGCGGATGGCTTCGAGTGCGTTCCAGTTGGTCATGTTCATCTCCCTCTTTCTCGTGTTGTGTGTCGCTGAAGAAAAGATGCCACGAGTCCGGGCCGCCGCAACCAACGCGGGCCCGCCGAGCCCCCGCCAGCGCCCCCGGCGCCCGAACGCGCCGCACGACCCGCACACCCAGGCGCCCCCCGGGCCCGAGAACCCCCCCGCTCGCACACCCGGTGCCGCATATCTCCACGATGCTGCGCATCGGACGCGGGATCGCGCCCCCGCCGCATACGCACACCCCGGCGTCCGTACCGCCTTCTCGGAGACACCCCGAGAGGAGCCACGCCGCATGATCCGCACCCTGACCGCCTTCGCCTTCGCAACCCCAGCCGGGGTTGCCCTGGCGGGCCCCCTGTGCCCGCCCCCGCCGACCCCGCTCGACCGCCCGGACCCCGGCGTCGACCATCTCTTCGGCGCCACCGTCGATCGCGACGCCGACCGCCTGCTCGTCGGCGCCCGCAAGACCGACGACCACACAGGCACCGCGTTCGTCTACGTCCGAGACGGCGCCGGCTGGCAGCTCGAAGCGACCCTCCGCCCCCCGGGGCTGGCGCCGGGCGCCCGCCTCACCGACGGCGCCGCCATCGACGGCACCACCATCATCCTCGGCGCCTCCGAGGACGTCATCGACGGGCTCCGCACCGGGCAGGCCTACGTCTACGACCTCGTCGACGGCGTCTGGACGCTCACCCAAACCCTCCGCGACCCGGACGGGTTCAACGACGACTTCTTTGGCGGCTCGGTCGATCTCAACGCCGACACCGCCGTCATCGGCGCCCGCGCCGACGACGACGGCATCCTCGACGCCGGCTCCGCCTTCGTCTTCGAGCGCGGCGAAGACGGCCTGTGGACGCTCGCCGCCAAGCTCCGCGCCACGCCCCCCGAACGCCGCGGGCTCTTCGGGCACGGCGTCGGCGTGGACGGCGACCACATCCTCGTCGGCGAAGGCACCGGCGGCGGCGCGAACAACCCCGGCGCTGCCTTCAACTTTCAACGCATCGACGGCGTCTGGACCCCCACCCAGGAACTCACCGCCCCGGACGCCGGGGCCGACGACGCCTTCGGGCTCGACGTCTCCCTCGACGCGACCAATGCGCTCATCGGCTCCCGCCGCCACAACGCCCAGGGCAACGACACCGGCGCCGCCTACCTCTTCCAGTTCGACGGCACCGAGTGGGTCCTCGCCCACAAGCTCCTGCCCATCAAACCCGAGCACCAGGCCCAGTTCGGGAACAAGCTCTCGATCCACGGTGACATGATCGCCGTCGGCGCGTGGAGCAACCCCGTGGACGGCGTCCTCGGCGCCGGTGCGCTCGACATCTTCGAGCTCACCCCCGCCGGGCCCGTGCCGCTCCGCCGCTACTTCCCCGACATCGCGGACCTCTACGCCAGCTTCGGGCACGACGTCGTCGTGCACGACGGCCGCGTGCTCGTCGGCGCCTACGAGG
>BQJQ01000182.1 GCA_021604785.1 Phycisphaeraceae bacterium | reverse complement strand
CCATGCCCTGAATGATGAAGTGGAGGGCTTCGCGGGCCTGCTGCTCTTCGTGGGCGGCGACCTCGATCGCGAATGACTTGCCGGTGAAGAGGCCGTGCGAGAGCTTGACGAGCTTGGGGCGGATGGAGCGGAGATCGAGGGCGTAGGCGATTTCCATCGCTTCGCGCCGGCTCGCGGCGGTCGCGACGAGGACCCACGGCTCGGCGGAGTCGGGCATGGGGGATGGTATGGGGCAAGCACACGAACCGGGGCGGGGACGCCCCGGCTCGCGGGGGTAGGCTCGTGGGATGAGCGACGCGTCGGAACAACCGGGTCATGTGCCTGTCCTGCCCGCGGAGGTGCTCGAATTGCTCGTGCCGGCAGCGGGGGAGACGTACGTCGATTGCACGGCGGGGCTCGGGGGGCACGCGGCGGCGGTGGGTGAGCTGGTCGGGCCGAGCGGACGGGTGGTGCTCAACGACCTGGACCCGGGGAACCTGGCGCGGGCGGTGGTCCGGGTGCGGGGGGTGATTGGTGAGGACCGGGTGGTCGCGGTGGAGGGGAACTTTGCCGACCTGCCGCGGGAGCTGGGGCGGCGGGGCATCCGGGCGGACATGGTGCTGGCGGACCTGGGGTTCGCGTCGAGCCAGATGGATGACCCGGGGCGGGGGCTGAGTTTCCGGAATGATGGGCCTTTGGACATGCGGATGGGGCCCAGCTTGCCCATCACGGCGGCGGAGCTGGTCGCGACGCTTCCCGAGGGGGACATGGCCCACCTGATCCGGGAATTCGGCGAGGAGAAGCACGCGCGCGCGGTGGCACGGAAAGTTGTCGCGGCTCGGCAGGATTCGCCGATCGAAACCACGCGGCAGCTGGCGGAGATCGTCCGCTCGGCCATCCCTCGGGCACGCGGCCCGGTTTCCCGGATCGACCCCGCGACGCGGACGTTTCAGGCGTTCCGCATCGCGGTGAACGACGAGCTGGGCAGCCTGGACCGGTTTCTCGCGGCGGTGACCCGGGGGGCGGCGTCCGCTCCGTCGGAGGACGGGTGGCTGGCGCCGGGGGCTCGGGTCGCGGTGATCGCGTTCCACTCCCTGGAAGACCGCGCCGTGAAGCGTGCGTTCGGCGACCTCGTCTCGAGGGGGTTGGGCGAGCACGTGAGGCGGGGGATCGTCCAGGCGGGTGAGGATGAGGTCGGGCGGAACCCGAGGGCCCGGTCTGCCAAGCTGCGCGTGGTGCGTCTGGTCGCGTCGGAGGGCGCGGGGGCGGGTTGACATCCAAGGGCGGCTGCACGATGCGGCCGCCGAACACGAGCCGCAGGGACGCGCCGTGACACGAGAGAACAAGCTTGCGCTGATCATTGGCTTCACCCTCATCTTGATGGTGGGTGTGCTGGTGTCGGATCACCTTTCGCGGGCGCGGATGGCGCGTCTTGACGAGGCGGCGACGGCCGAGGGGACGGACACCGCCGAGCGGGTCGCGTTCTCGGGCGGGCTGCTCGACAGCGCGATCGACGCGGCGCAGCAGCGTGGGCTGAACGAGCAGACGCCGGTCGCGACGCGGATCGGGGCGGGGACGCAGACGCCGGCCCAGGCACCGGTTCAGACGCCTTCGGCCCCGGCGCCCGCGTTGATCCAGCAGGGCGCCAACGAGCTGGCGGGGGCACCCGCGACCGACGCGGAGGGCGCCGAGCTGGGCGACAAGTTCCGGGCGTGGGCCGAGGCGACCGGGACGGCGTGGGAGCGATGGAACGCCAGCGCGGTGCCGCCGGAGCGGGGGACGACGATCCCGAATTTGACAGTCCCGGCGGACCGGCCGACGGGTCAATCGAGCGGCGCGCCGATCGCGCGGTCCGTGACGCACAAGGTGGTCGCGAACGACAGCCTGTACCGGCTGGCCGAGCGGTATCTGGGCAACGGGAACCGGTGGCGTGAGCTTCAGAAGGCGAACGCGGGCACGGTGGGCACGGACGGGGCGTTGTCGCTCGGGATGGTGCTGAAGATCCCGATGCTCGAAGAGGTGAGCATGCCCCGCGAGACGGTGCATCCGCGGGCGGCGTCCGGGCCGAGCGAGTACACGGTGCAGCCCGGGGACATCCTCGGGACGATCGCGTCCGAACTCCTCGGGAGCGCGCGGCGTGCGGACGAGATCGTGGCGGCGAACCGGGGCGTGATCGACAACGCCGACGAGATCCGGGTTGGGATGAAGCTGAAGATCCCGGCGCGCTGAGCCGGTGGCGTTGCGCGTGTCGGGCGCCTGTTCGGAGACTCGTGCGTGTTCGCCAAGCTTGTCGCACTGATTTTGGCGTTGGGCGCCTGCGGCGGCGGGCTGCTGGCGATGCGCCAGTCGCGCCTGCAGGCGGCGCACGAGCTGGCCGAGACCCGGTTGCGGCTGCGCGAGCACGACGAGCGGTTGCTGAGACTGAAGGCGGAGATCGCCGAGCGGACGACGCCGCCTGCGGTGGGGGCGATGGTCGCGTCGCTGGTCGAGTCGGGGGCGATCGAGCCGCTGGTCTCTTCGAGCGATGAACCGGCGACGCTGCGGATGGCGCCCGGGCCCGCGATGGGGGAATGGGACGAGCTGAATCCGGTCTCGCTTGGGGGCGCGTCGCGATGACGGGCTCGACGCGGCGGATCGATCGGGTGTCGGTGCTGGTCGGGGGCGCGATCACGGTTGTGTTCGGCGTGCTGCTGGCGCGAGTAGGGCAGCTGCAGCTGGCGCCGGGCGAGGAGCTGGCGCGGCACGTGCAGGCGAGGGAGTCCGGGCGGTCGCTTGCGGCGCCGCGGGGTGCGTTGCTCGACCGGCGGGGCAGGCCCTTGGCGATGACGCGGTTCGCGTACCAAACTGTGGTGGACCCGACGGCGTTGCCCGACCCGCCCGACGAGGCGGTCGTGCAGCTGGCGGGCGTGCTGGGGATGAACCCGGGCGAGCTGGGCGGGGAGCTGATCGGGCGGCTGATCGAGAACGACGAGCGGCGCGAGACCCGAGCGGGGATGGGGCTCGACGCGGTCAAAGAAGTGAAGCAGGAGAGTGTGTTGAGCCTGGTGCGGCGCAAGGTCGGGCTGGCGCCCGAGCCGACGCCGGACGAGATCCTGGGTGTGTTGGTTGAGGTGGACGAGGAGACGCCGCGGCCGCCGACGCTGATCCGGTACACGCCGGTGGGCGAGACGATCGAGCTGGAGACGGCCGACGCGGTGCGGTCGCTGCGGATTCCCGGGGTGTGGGTGGAGCGGCGGCCGGTGCGCGAGTACCCGGGCGGGGACGCGGTCGCGGCGATCGTGGGCAAGGTCGGGTTCGCGGACCGTTCGATCGACCTCGCGGGGTTGGTGGGCGCCGAGCGGGCGCTGGACGGCGCGCTGTCGGGCACGGGTGGGCAGCTGCGGTACGTGCGTGATGCGCTGGGGCGGCCGCTTTGGGTGGAGCGGGGCGATTGGGTCGAGCCGGCGGCGGGCGCGTCGGCGCGGCTTTCGATCGATGTCGAGGTGCAGCGGATCGCGGTGGAGGAGCTGACGCGGGGCGTCGAGGACGCGGACGCGGCGGGTGGTCGCATCGTCGTGCTCGACCCGGCGACGGGCGAGATCCTCGCGATGGCGGACATTTACCGCGAGATCCCGAACCTCGCGGAGTTCCCGTGGCTGGTGCGCGACGCGGAGCACGACACGGAGAAGGCCAAGGCGTGGCTCGCGGTGAACGGTGAGCTTGCCGAGGACCCGCGCGATCGCCCGCGGTACCGGTTCCTGCGGCCCGACCCGGGGCGGGAGATCCACCCGTCGCTTGGGCGGAACCGGTGCGTGGAGGACATCTACGAGCCGGGGTCGACGTTCAAATCGCTGGTGTGGGCGCGGGCGTACGAGCTGGGCGTGCTTCCGGCGGATGATGTTGTCGAGACGGGCGGGAAGTACTGGCGGACGCCGTATGGGCGCCGGATCACGGACGTGTATCCGAAGGATCACCTGAGCTGGGACGAGGTGCTGCTGCACAGCTCGAACATCGGGATGGCGCAGCTCGCCGAGCGGCTGACGCACGAGCAGATGCGCGAGGTCGTGACGAGGTTCGGGTTCGGGCGTTCAACGGGCACGGGGCTGCCCGGCGAGACGGCGGGGCTGGTGACGAGCAAGGCACGGTGGAACAAGTACACGCAGACGTCCGTCGCGACGGGGTATGAGGTGGGCGTGACGCCGGTGCAGATGGCGCGGGCGTTCTGCGCGTTTGCGCGATCGGGCCAGATGGGCGGGACGCTGCCCGAGCTACGCCTGACGGCGGTGGGCGAGGACGGGCGAGGCGGCGTGGTCGGGGGGCCCGTGGTGCTCGAACGCGTGCTGCAGCCCGAGACCGCCGAGCATGTGCGCACAGTGATGGCGGGCGTGGCGGAGAACATGGACTCCCGCATGACGCGCCGGTTCGAGGACGAGCCCGAGCCGAGCTACACGATGTTCGGGAAGTCCGGGACGAGCGAGGTCTCGATCTCGACACCGCCGGATTGCAAGCGTCCGCGCGGGTTCAACGGGTATCTGAAGAACCAGCACCAGTCGAGTTTCCTGGCGGGCGCGCCGCTGGAGAACCCGCGGCTGGTGGTGCTGGCGGTGATCGATGACCCGGGGCCGACGCAGGTGCGAAACCGCGAGCACTACGGGAGCTGGGTCGCCGGGCCGGTGGTGCGGCGGGTGATGGAGCGCGGGCTGCGGTATTTGGGTGTGCCTGCGGACGTGCGCGACGACGAGGACGCCGCGGCGGTTGCGTCGGCGCGGGACTGAGCCGATCAGGGATTAGGTGTCGTCGAGGATCGCCGAGGGGTGGGCGATGCGCCGGACGTACGCGCGGTAGCGCCGGTCCAGCTCGTCGAGGTCCGCGTCGCCGATGTAGGTCAGGAGCACCTGCGGGCCGATGCGGCGCAGGCGGGCTTCGCGGGCGGCTCGCGGGCCGAGCTGGGCTTCGACCGTGTCGTAAAGCGTCCCCGCGGCGGCATCGGCGAGCATCCGGCGCAGCGGCTCGCGGTACGCCCCCGCGTCACCCTCATACAGGAAATGCGTGAGCGCCCAGACCTGCGCGTAGTACCGCAGCGCCCGGTCGTTGCTCGCG
>BQJQ01000181.1 GCA_021604785.1 Phycisphaeraceae bacterium | reverse complement strand
TCCGAGTCGCAGCCCGCGGGGCCCGACGGCGCCAGCGGCGCCGGCGCCTCGCCCGCGAGCGGCTTGTTCGGGAACATGTTCCTCCCGATCATGATCGGCGTGCTTCTGCTCATGGTCTTCACGACGATGAGCTCCGGGCGGCGTCAGAAGAAGGAGCGGGCCGCGCTCATGGACTCGCTGGGCAAGCACGACCGCGTGCAGACCTCGGGGGGCATCATCGGCACCATCATGGAGATGTCCGACGACTCGGTCGTCCTCCGCGTGGACGAGGCGTCGAACACGCGGATCCGGTTCGCCAAGTCGGCGATCCTGCAGGTCCACCACTCGGCGGGCAAGGGCCCGTCGGAGTCCGTGGACGCCGAAGAGATCATCGAGGAACCGGTCCACGCCTGACGCGATGGGCCTGACACGCGGGCCCGCACTTCCCCAAGCAGAGACCGCGGCACCGCCCGCGTCACGCAAGACCCGAGAGACACCGCACGATGCGACACCTGCTCCGAAACGGCATCCTCGTCCTGGCCGTCATGGTCTTCTTCGCCGGCTCGTTCTGGCCCCCGGCCAAGAACCTCCGCCTGGGCAAAGACCTCCGCGGCGGGACGACGTTCATCTACGCCGTCCAGATCGACCGCTCTGAGAACGCCGAGGACGTGCTCGCCCGCACGATCGACGTGCTCAAGGAGCGCGTGGACCCGCAGGGGCTCTACGAGATCCGGATGGTCGCGCAAGGCAACGACCGGATCGAGGTCACCATGCCCCTGCCCGGGCCGCGGGTGAAGGCGCTGCGGGCGATCTTCGACGAGAAGCTCGCCGGGCTGTCGGTGCAGGCGATCGAGCCGGCGGAGTTCGAGCGTGTGATGCGTCTGCCGCCGGGCGAACGCGAGGAGTCGCTGGCGGTGCTGGCGGGCCCGAGCGAATCGCGCCGTGAGCGGCTCGACGCCGCGGCTGCCGCGCTTGACGACGCGCGCCAGTCCCGCGAGCTGTACGAGCTTCTTCGCACGCAGCCCACGACGTCGGAAGCGGATCTGGACGACGCGGCGAACCGCGCCGCCGAGGGCGAGCTCGAGTACGAGCGACTCCGCGACGAGGCGCTCGCGTCGGCCCTGAACCCCGAGGACCTCCGCCGGGCGTTGCAGCTCTCGAACGTGCCCAAGATCCTGCTCGACGAAGAGAAGAAAGCGATCGAGCTGCCCAGCCCGCGGACGCGCGCGATCACACGCATCCGCGACGACCACCCCGAGCTGGTTGATCAGATCGACGACGTGATCGCGTCGTATGACGAGTACGCCGCCGAGCGGACCTCGCTCGACGACCCGAACGATCTCAAGCGGATGCTCGCGGGTGCCGGCGAGCTCAGCTTCCGCATCACGGTGGACCCGCAGGGCTACCCCGACGCGCAAGTGCCGCACACGGAGGAGGTCCGCCTCCGCGAGGAGCTCCGCGAGAAGGGCCCGCGGAACGTGCAGTCGCGAGACGCGCGCTGGCTCAAGATCAACGACCCGCTCGCCGCGCTGAGCCTGACGTCCGTCGAGGCGGTCGAAGCGTTCTACGCGGACCCGGCGACGGTTGGCGTCAACCGCCAGTACGTCGTTGAAGAATTCGGCGGCGAGTACTTCATGCTCTGCTGGGACGCGCCCGGCTCCCGCCTGACAAAGGCCGAGGGCAGCTGGTCCGTCGCCGCGGCCTTCCCGTCGTCCGACCAGGTCGGTCGCCCGGCGATCGGCTTCGAGATGGACGCCCGCGGCGCACGGTTCCTTGGCAACCTCACCGGCCCGCACGTCGGCGACCACATGGCCGTCCTCCTCGACGACGAGGTGTACACCGCCCCGAACCTGATCGCGCGGATCTCCCGCAACGGCCAGATCACGGGCGACTTCACCGACTCCGAGATCTCCTACGTCATCCGGACGCTCACCGCCGGCTCGCTGCAGGCGAGGCTGAGCCCCGAGCCGATCTCGGAGAACTCGATCGCCCCCGAGCTCGGGGCCGACAACCTCCGCGACGGCATGCTCGCGGGCATCATCGCCCTGTGTGTCGTCAGCACGTTCATGGTTCTGTACTACTACGGGTACGGGCTCGTCGCGGTCACCTGCCTGGTGTGCAACGCGATCCTGATCCTCGGAGCGATGTCGCTCGGGCGTGCCGCGTTCTCGCTGCCGGGCATCGCGGGCGTGATCCTCACGTTCGGCATGGCCGTGGACGCGAACGTGCTCATCTTCGAGCGCATCCGTGAGGAGCTGCGCGGCGGCAAGGACCTCCGCGTCGCCGTCAAGCTCGGGTACCAGAAGGCGCTGTCCTCGATCGTGGACGGCAACGTGACGAACCTCATTGTCTGCTTCGTGCTCGCGTACACGGGCACGCCCGAGATCAAGGGCTTCGCGATCACGCTGGGCATCGGCGTCGTCTCGACGATGTTCAGCGCCCTGATCATCTCACGCATCATCTTCGCGTTGCTGACCGACAAGGTCCGCGTCCGCAAGATGAGCATGCTCCCGATGACGTTCCCGTTCATCGAGCGGGCGCTGCACCCGAAGATCAACTGGATCGGGTTGCGCTACTTCTGCATCTTCGTGTCGGCGATATTTGTGGCACTCGGCATCTTCATGATTGCCTACCAAGGCAAGACGATGCTCGACACCGAGTTCCGCGGCGGCACCACCGTCACCATGCCCTTCCGTGCTGTCGATGCGTCCGACCCCGACACACGCCTCACCGCGACACGGTCCGAGGTCGCCGACCTGATCCACGCCATCGGCGATGGCCTGGGCGACGAGGACCCCCTCCAGCCCCTGCGCACCGCGGACATCCTCCCGATCAACCCGCTCGACGACGGCGTCACGAGCAGCACGTTCCAGGTCAAAACGTACGCGACTGACTCGCAGGCCGTCCTGCGCGCCGTTATCGACGCGTTGAGTGAATACGCCGACGGACGCCCGGCGATCTCGTTCGCCAGGTCCGACCAGCCCGACGCGGAGCTCGCACCGGTTTACCCGATCGAGTCCCGCCGTCTGGGCGAAAACGTCAACCGCCCCGACCTCCGCGGCGACGTCTCGGGCTTCATCGGCGGCGTGGCGATCCTCCTCGAAGACCTCTCGCCCGCCCCGCGAAAGGAGAGCCTGCTCTCCCGCTTCGAGCTCATGCGCGGCAAGCCCGATTTCTCGGACACGCTCGGCCGCGTCGTCGAGGTCCGAGTGCTCGAGGGCACCGAGGACAGCGTCCGCAGCGCCGTGGTGCTCGTGCTCGACGAGGGCCTCGGCTCGCTCGACAACGAGGAGGCATGGCTGTCGGACGTCCGCGACCGCGAGTGGCGCCTGGTCCGTGAGGCGCTGACCGAGCCGATCACGATCGCGAGTGTGCAGAACTTCTCGCCCGTGATCGCCCGCGACTTCAAGGGCCAGGCGATCGTCGCCGTCTCGCTGAGCTTCCTGCTCATCCTGATCTACATCTGGGTGCGGTTCGGCTCGGTGCGGTATTCGGCAGCCGCGATCGTGGCCCTCGTGCACGACGTGCTCATCGCGATCGGGCTGATCGCGCTGGCCGAGATCGTCTACGAGGCGCACTTCCTTGAGGAGTTCGCCGCGGCGATCCTGATCGAACCGTTCAAGATCGACCTGAACCTGGTCGCCGCCTTGTTGACGATCGTGGGCTACTCGCTCAACGACACGATCATCATCATGGACCGCATCCGCGAGAACCGCGGCAAGCTGCCGTACGCCTCCAAGGAAACGGTCAACCTCGCGATCAACCAGACGGTCAGCCGCACGCTGATCACCTCGGGCACGACGCTGCTCGCGGTGCTGATCCTCTACATCTTCGGCGGCGAGGGTGTGCGGGCGTTCAGCTACGCGCTGATCATCGGCGTGGTCGTCGGGACGTACTCGTCAATCGCGGTCGCTTCGCCGCTCGTCTGGTCCGGGCGGTCCGAAAGCAAGGGCGGTCGCAAGTCGGGCGGGCGTGCCTGACGCACGCCCTTCGCGGAGGCCATGACACGTGGAGACACCCGGCACACGCGTCGCCGCGGGACTCATCGCGCTGCTGGTGCTTTGGGTCGTGGTCTACTGGCTCTGGCAGCCCGGCACGCTGACGTCCGACCCGGACATCTCCTTCTCGGATCGCCCGCGCCCGCAAGCGATGGCCGAAGCCCAAGGGCCGCGCCCGGACGAGGGCGAGCCACGCCCACCGATTGAGAACCCGCTCATTGAAACAGTTCGGACCCCGGCGAGCCCCACCGTCATCGCGCCCCGGTTCCGCGACTACACCGTCCGCCCGGGCGACACGTTCGAAGAGATCGCCCGTCGTGAGCTCGGGGCCCGCTCGCTCTCGGGCGTGGTGGCGCAGGCGAACCCGCTCCGCGACCCGCGGCGGCTGCGCCCGGGCGACATTGTCCGCATCCCGATCGATCCACGGAACATCCAAGGCACCACCGCTGACGGCTCCACGCCGCCCGCGCCCGATCCCATCACGCCCGCCGACGAAACGTCGATCGTGTATCTCGTGAAGTCGGGCGACTCGCTCTCGAGCATCGCGCAGGCGTATTACGGGTCGCAGGGATTCAGCGAGCTGATCTTCCGGAACAACCGCGATGTGCTCGATTCGATGGACGATCTCTCGATCGGCATGCAGCTCCGACTGCCCCCGGTCCCGGCCGAAAACTGAGCGCTCTCGCTACCCGCATAATTCGGCAACGAGGTCCGCGCACATCGGCCAACGGGCGCCGAAAGTCCGCCACTCGCCCGTGCGGATCGCGGTCCGCAGGTCCTCCATCAGCCGCTGGAAGTGGCGGAGGTTGTGCAGGCTCACCAGGATCGGCCCGAGCATTTCTTCGCTCGCAAACAGGTGCCGCAGGTACGCCCGGCTGAACGGCGCGCCGTCGGGCGTGTCCCACCCGTGGTGTGCCGGGTCGCACGCCGGGCAGTCGCACTCCTCTTCAATCGGGCCCGGATCGTCGGTAAATTTCGCGTTTTTGAGGCGGATCTGCCCCTCGCGGGTGAACGCGTTGGCGTTGCGCGCGTTGCGGGTCGGCAGCACGCAGTCGAACATGTCCACCCCCGCGAGGACCGCCGCGGCGATGTCCCGCTCGTATCCCACGCCCATCAGGTACCGCGGCTTGCCCTCGGGCATTAGGGGAGCGGTGTGATCGACGACACGCCG
>BQJQ01000180.1 GCA_021604785.1 Phycisphaeraceae bacterium | reverse complement strand
GGCGGACGGGCCGACCGAGGCGGAGATCGCGATGTTCCGCGAGCGGGTGTCGGTGTATCTGGACACGACGCTGAGCGACCCGGAGGCGTGGGCCCGGCGGCTGAGTCTGCTGGACCTGCGGGGGCGGTCGCTGGACGACCTGGTCACGATGCGCGATCAGTACATGGCGATCGACGCGCGGGCGATCCGCGACGAGGTGCGCTCGGCGATGGGGTCCGGGGCGCGGTACACCGCGATCGTGCGCCCGGGTGAGGGCGAGCACGAGGGCGAGTGACGCTTAGGGGTTGGCTATTCCAGGGCAGCGGCGCCCGAGATGATCTCGGTCAGCTCGGTGGTGATCTGTGACTGGCGGGCGCGGTTGAACTGGCGGCGGAGGGAATTGCCCATCTTGCCGGCGTTGTCGGTCGCGGACTTCATCGCGACCATCCGGGCGACATGCTCGGAGACGATCGCGTCGTTGAAGCACTGGAAGAGCAGCGAGCGGACGGCGGCGGGGATGAGCGCGTCGAGCAGCTCGTCGGCGCTGGGCGAGAACTCGTAGACGGCGCGCGGGCCCGCGTCGGCCTCGGTCGCTTCGGGCGCGCGGAGGGGGAGCAGCTGCATGACCTGGGGCGACTGGCGCCCGGCGGAGATGTACTGCATGTAGACGACGCGGACGGCGGAGATCTCGCCGGCGAGGAAGCGCTCGACGAAGTTGTCGGCCAGGCGGCGGACATCGTCGAACTGCGGCTTGTCGCCGAACTGCGTGTGGTGCTGGGCGATCGGCACGCCGGAGAACTTGAGGACGCCCATGCCCTTCTTGCCGACGACCTCGACGGGCCCGGACATCGCGGTCGCGTTGGCGCGGAGGTGCTTGAGGGCGGCGCGGATGAGCGAGCCGTTGTACGGGCCGCAGAGCCCGCGGTCGGAGGTGATGAGGAGGGTGAGCTCGGGGGCGGAGGCGTCGGCCTCGGCGAGCAGCGGGTGGCTCGCGTCGCCGCCGGCGAGCTGGGCGACGAGGTCGAAGAGCGCGCCGGTGTAGGGCTTGGGCGCCTGGGCGGCGCTCTGGGCCTTGGCAAACTTGCTGGTGGCGATCATCTGCATCGTGCGCGTGATGCGCTTGATGTTGCCGACGGCCTTCATCCGGTTCTTGATTTCGCGTGTCTTGCCCATGGGCGGGGAGTTTAGGCCCGGATCCGGAGGGGCGGGCACCCGCGAAACCGACCCCTGAGGGGGGCGTTTTCAGATTCGGGCGGTCCCGGGGGGCATCTGGCGGAGGGTCCTTGCGTCGCGGTTCTGGGCTGGGGACACTGGTGGCTCGGCCCATGAATGGCCTGGGAGAGGTACCGATGACCAGCAAAGTCTCGTTCGGATGTGTCCTGGCACTCGTGGCCGGCGTGGGGCAGGCGGAGATCGTGGCTTTTGAGGCGTACCTCGACGGGCTGCAGGAGGTGGGCCCGAACGCCTCTCCGGGCACCGGGTACGCGACGGGCACGCTCGACACGGTGACGTTCGAGGTGAACCTGTCGGGGACGTTCCAGGACTTGATCGGGACGACGACGGTGTCGCACATCCACGGGCTGGCGCCCGTGGGGGTGAACGCGGGGGTAATCCTGGGGCTGACGATCGACGGGGGCGTGACGGACGGTTCCTTCACCGGCGCGGGCACGCTGACGGCGGCGCAGGCGCAGGGGCTGCTCGACGGGCTGACCTACATCAACGTGCACACGACGACCTTCGCGGGGGGGGAGATCCGCGGGCAGATCTTTGTGGTGCCGGCGCCGGCGGGCGCGGCGCTGTTGGGGTTGGGCGGGCTCGTGCTGGCGCGCCGCCGGCGTTGAGAAGGGACGCCGAGTGCCTCAGGGGCACCCTGCCGTGTACTCGATAACAAAGGCCTCGATGTCATCCACGTTCAGGACGCCGTTGGCGTCGATGTCGGCGCCGTTGCACCCGGGGGTGTCGGGAGCGGTGGCGGTGAGGAAGGCGATGCCGACGGCGTCGTTCAGACCGCCGGCGAGCCCGGGGGTGAGCAGCGAGCCGGCGAAGGCGCCGGTCTGGGCGTCGAAGCGGACGATGGTGTCGGTGTCCTGGGAGACGACGAGGAGGTCGCCGTCGGCGTCGAAGGCGAACTGCGAGGGGCCGTCGAGCACGGGCGAGTTGGAGACGAGCACGGAGGGCACGCCGAACGCGGGGACGCGGATGATGCTGTCGGAGTGCCGGCCGGCGATGTAGAGCGAGCCGTCGGGGCCGAAGGCGAGGGCGGTGGGACCGTCGATGCCGGTGTTTTCGATGGGGAGGCGTTCGGCGCGGTCGCCCGTGTCGGTGTGGTAGGAGCGGACGAGGTCGTTGTCGCGGCTCGAGACGTAGAGGAGTCCGTCGGGGCCGATGGCCAGGCCCGAGGGTTCCTGGAGCCCGGAGGTGATGAGGTTGCGGTCGAAGGCGCCCTCGGCGGTGTACTTGATGACGCGGTTGTTGGCGGCGCTGGCGACGTAGATGAAGCCGTCGGCGTCGAAGACGAGGTCGCGCGGTTCATTGAGACCGCCGGTGCCCGGGGCGACGAGCGTGCGGAGCCACTTGCCGGTGTCGCCGTCGTAGAGCTCGATCGAGTCGGACGCACGCGACGCGGCGGCGATGTCACCGTCGGGCGTGACGCGGAGGAAGATGGGGTTGTTGAGGGGGCTGATGCCCTTGCCGACGAAGTGGTCGATGGGCGCGCCGGTTTCGTATTCGTAGCGGATGATCTTGTCGCCGGTGGCGTCGGAGACGAGCAGGAAGTCCTGCGCAGCGGCGTGGCTTGCCAAGCACGTGAATGCGGCGCCGGCGGCACAAGCGATTGCGGTGGTACGCGTCATGATGTCACTCCCTCGTGGAAACCGGGTCATGCGGGCCGGCCCGTACGCAGGAGGCTCGGAGCCCGCTGTGTTCACGGTACCGCGCGGGCCCTTGTGCTCCAAGGGAATGTGCCCGGATCGGGGTTCAGGCTTGCATGGGCGTGCTTCCGAGCATCCGCACGATCCCCGCGGCGCTCAGTTCAAGCCCTTGAAGAACGCCCCGGCGATGTTCCGGAGCGACCACTCGGGCAGAGCCGGGGCTCGGTGTTCGACAAGGACCGTTCGCGCTGCCTGGGCGGTGACACGGGCGGCCCCGAGTATCCCGGTGCGCAGCGAGGGCGTTGGTGCCCGGTCGTTGCGGCGGACGATGAGCACCGTGACATCGTCGTCGAACGGTGGGGCTTTGCCGGCGGGCGCGCGGTGGGCGTTTACTCGGTTGAGTAACGCCGGGACGATCGACCCGGGATCGGACGCGTCGAGCGCGTTGAGGGCGTCGAGCACGCCAGCCGCGCCGAGCATTGGGCCGTCGGGGGGGCGTGCTTCGGGCAACGCGTCGGTGTAGAACATCGCGAGGTCGCGTTCGCCCAGGTGGATGGTGGACTGGGCGTACTCGACATCGTGCTCGATGCCCAGGGGAAGGTTGCTCAGGGCGCCCGGGCGGTCGTCCTCGAGGGGCGTGTTGACCGGCACTTCGCGCCAGGATCCCTGCGACGCGTCGTAGAGCAACGGCGCCGGGTGCCCGGCGGAGCAGACGGACAGCTCGGAGGTGGGCGAGAAGTACGTCGCGACGATGGCCGTGGCGAAGAGCCCGTCTGTGTCGGCCGTTCCGAACCGGTGGTTGACCTCCGCGAGGAATCGGAGCTGGTCGATGTAGTGCGCGTACGAGCCGAGCAGGGCTTTGAGCTCGCGGGCGGCCCGGTCCACGCGGGCGCCGTGCCCGCTGACGTCCGCGAGCAGCAGCCGCGTGACGCGCCCGGTGGCGCACGATGTGAGGAAGTGCACGTCCCCGCCGGCGGACTCGGGCGCCGCGTCCGAGCTTTGGTCTTCCGTGTACGGGTCGCTGTAGAGCCAGGCGTCGAGCCCGAGGGTGGCGATGGAGGTCTGCGCCTGGCGGTTGCCGCCGAAGACCTCGGCGCACTGCATGACGTGGTCGTGCCCCGTTGTCATGGGCAACGGTAGGGGAGAGGCTACGGGCCGAGCACGAGCCCGTCGTGGGCGAGGGCGACCCCCTCGGGCAGGGCGGCGGACGTCTGGGCGTGCGAGACGTCGTGGGCCATGTGTACGAAGTACGTCCGTTCGGCGCCGATGCGCTGCGCTTCGGCGGTCGCCTGCTCGATGTTGAAGTGCGTCGGGTGCGGCTTGTGACGCAGCGCGCCGAGCACAAGCGTGGAGAGCCCCCCGAGGTGCGGGCGGGTCTCGTGGGGGATGTCCGAGACGTCGGTGCAATAGGCGAGGGGCAGCGCGCCCGGCGCGTCCGGATGGTCGAAGCGGTAGCCGAGGATTGGGAGCTTGCCGTGCAGCAGCGGCACGGGGGTGACGGTAAGGCCGAAGAGGTCAAAGGGTTCGAGCGGCTTGGCTTCGCGTGGGTTGAGCGACGCGACGAAGGAACGCTGGACGGAGCGCTCGGGCTCGAAGATGTGCCGGTAGACGCGGCGGAGTGATTCGTGCGTGTGCGCGTCGGCGTGGACGTCGATGGGCGCGCCCATAACGAGGTTGAACCGGCGGACCTCGTCGAGGCCGAAGATGTGGTCCACGTGGTTGTGGGTGATGAGGATGGCGTCGACGCGTTGGAGGCTTGCGCGGAGGGCCTGCTGGCGGAGGTCGGGCGAGGCGTCGATGAGGATCACGCGTTCGACGCCGGCGGGGTCGGTGAATTCAAGGGCGGCGCTGGTGCGCAGGCGGTTGTCGCGCGGGTCGGTCGAGGTGCAGACGGCGCAGGAGCACCCGATGGCGGGGACGCCCGAGGAGACACCGGTGCCGAGGAAGCGGAGACGCATCGGGCAACGGTAGCAGTGCGCGTGGGGGTGCCGGGGGTGGCGATTCAGGGTGTAGAAGGGACCGTCGGGATCCCGCAGTCGCGGAGGATCGCGCGGTCGAGCTTGGAGATGTCGTAGCGTCTGCCCCAGTCAAAGCCCCCGGCGCTCATGAGTTGGCAGTCGAAGGGGTCGAGCGTGGTGGCCGCAGGGTCGTGGTTGCCGAGGTGGCAGGTGTCGCCGATGGCGAGTTCGATGGGTTTGCCCCAGACGGCGGTCGCGGCAGGTCCGACAAAGTGGGGCGGTCCGCCGCCCACGCCTGGCTCGATCCAGCGCTCGAACACGGACCACTCGCCGGGAAGCGGGATGCCGATGTCCTTGGCCGAGCCGTTGTACAC
>BQJQ01000179.1 GCA_021604785.1 Phycisphaeraceae bacterium | reverse complement strand
GGGCACATGCGGCTCGAGCCCAACATCAACTGCGAGCTCACCCTCGACGACGGGCGGACGGTGCGGACGCCGATCGTGGAGGTGAAGAACCTGAACTCGTTCCGGGCGCTGGCGGGGGCGGTGGAGTACGAGCTTGGCGCGCAGCCGGGGCGGTATCTCGAGGACGGGCGCGAGATGGGCGCGGGGGCCAAGTCCACGCGTGGGTGGGACGACGAGCGGATGGTGACGGTGGCGCAGCGGGAGAAGGAGGACGCGCACGACTACCGGTATTTCCCGGACCCGGACCTGCCGCCGGTGGAGGTGGACGACGCGTGGCGGGAACGGGTGCGCGCGGAACTGTGCGAGTTGCCGCTGAGCCGGGTGCGCCGGTACGTCGGGGAATTCGGGCTGGCGATGAAGCAGGCGGAGCAGCTGGCCGAGGAGCGAGCGGTGTGCGACCTGCTCGACGCGGCGGTGGGGGAGGCGGAGACGCAGGGTGTTGGGCGCGCCGAGCCGGGCAAAGCCGCGGCGAACCTGATCTTGCAGACAGGGGCGCGGATCGCCAACGAGCGGGCGCAGGATTCGGGCGATGTGGTGCTGGCGTCGGACCTGGGTGTCGGTGCAGATCAGATCGCGGCGTTGGTCGCGATGCGCGCCGAGGGGGGAATCAGCGCGGACGGGGCGGAGGCGGTGTTCGTGGCGCTCGCGGGGGGCGAACACGCGGGGGCGGACCCGCGGGCGCTCGCTCGGGAGCTAGGCGTGATGGTGGTGAAGGACGAGGGTCAGCTCGCGGCGTGGTGCGACGAGGCGATCGCGGCGATGCCGGAGATCGCGGCGGATGTGCGCGCGGGCAAGGTGCAAGCGGTCGGGCGACTGATCGGCGAGGTGCGGAAGCGCTCGGGCGGGTCGGCGGATGCGAAGAGCGTGCGCGAGATGTTGATGACCAAGCTCGGGCAGGAGAACGGGTAGAACGGGATGACCCCTCACCCCGGCCCTCTCCCCGGAGGGGAGAGGGAGGAGAGGCTGTCAGTTTTGCGGGGCGCGGGAGCCGATGGCGAGATCGGCGGGCTTGCCGTGGGCTTCGGGGTGGAGGTATCGGCCGCGCTCGGCGTCGGGCTTGTCCTGCTCGACGACGATCGGGTTGTGGCGGGCGTAGGCGTCCCGGCGGGCGCCGGTGACCTGCCAGGAGACTTCGAGCCCCGAGGTGCCGCCGGCGATCGCGAATGAGTTCGCGCTGATCTTGCGGTCGATGTACACGGGCGCGAACCCGCCGATGCAGGTGAGCTGATAGCGGAAGTTCTCGTTGAGGGCTTCGAAGTAGTAGGGAAGGGTGACCTCGGCGCGGCCATCGGCGTTGAGGGTGGTCATGCCCGAGTAGACGTTCATCATCTCGGGGCTCTCAACGAAGGAGTGGGAGAGGTACTGGTTGGCGGGATCGAGGGGGTGGTCGATCTTGAAGGAGCCGGCGCCCTTGGCGAGGGTACCGGTGACGGTGACGTCTCCGCCGAAGTAGCCGGCGTAGCCGGTGTTCGAGGACCCGTACACGCCGACTCCGCTGGAGGACTCGCCGAGGACGCCCCAGCCCGAGCCATTGTGGGAGCCATGGACGCCGATGCCGAGCCCGCCGGTGCCCCGGTTTTCGCCGCGCAGGCCGGCTGAGTAGCTGCCGGGAGAGCTTGATTCGATCATGCCGTGCACGCCGTAGGCTTCGCTCTGGGTGCTGTCGGTTCGTGCGAGGATGACGGCTTCGGTGTTGGTGGTTTCATTGATCTCGAAGAAGCCGGCGCGCCCGGAGCCGGCGGAGAAGCCGCGGATTGCGTTGCCGTCGAGGCTTGAGCCGTAGAGCCCGACGCCAGAGTTTGCAGTCCCGCGGACACCGACGCCGGTGACGGAGGTGCCGTAGACACCCCACCCGAGCCCTTCGTGCGAGCCCCAGACGCCGATGCCGGTGGTGGCGCCGTTGGTGGCGCGGGACTCGCCGCGGACGGCGGCGGCGTAGGTGCCGGCGGATGTGGCGGACAGGATGCCGTGGATGGCGAAGGCGTTGGCCTGCGTGCTCGGGGTGAGGGCGAGGAGCGCGGGGTTCGCGTTGTCGGTTGAAGTGATGAAGAACTCACCGCCGGTGCCCATGCTCGACGCGCCGATGACGCCGACGCCTGTGCCGGAGGATCCGCTGACGCCTGTTGCTTCGCCGCGTCCCTGCATACCGGCAGGGGCCAGGGCGACGACCGGAGCGCCGGTGGTGTCCCCGGCGTGCCCGATGATGCCCGCGACTGGGCCGGTGCCCTGGAACGCGTACCCGCTCGGGCCGATGTTGTTGAGGGTGAGGAGCGCGGTGCCCGGGGCGCCCGAGTCTGCGCCCATCGAGACCGGGAGGTCGAGCGAGGAGGCGCGGGTGGCGTAGGTCGCGAGGGGGGCCTCGGTGACCTGCTGGCGTGGGAGCAGCGTGGTGTAGAACGCGCCGTCCTGGCGGACGGAGAGTTCGAGGTACCGGGCGGCGTTATCGAACGAGAAGGTGCCGAAGGGCACGTCCACGGTGAAGCGCCCGTCGGTGACGGCGACGTCGAACAGGGTCTCGGATTCGATGAGCGTGTCTGGCGCGCCGGGTGTCGCGTCATCGTAGAGGTCGAACCGGATGTCGTAGAGCCCGTTGGCGGGCGAGCCGGCGTCCTCGAGCACGCCCTGGTAGGTGACGGGCTCGGCGAGGGCGGTGGGCACGGCGAGACACAACGCGGCTGCGAGCGGGAGCGTTCGGGCGAGCATGGGTTCCCTCCTGTGATGGTGTCCCCAGCCTAATCGCCGAGGGGTGCACCTCAAAGGAGGGAGCGGGAACGGCGCCGATCACTCACGCGGGCTTGGTTTCACTGTCTTCGCGGTTTGGATGGGCGTCTGCGGGGTCGCCGGCTCGATCGAGCGTCACGCGGCCATCCTCGATGTTCAGGTCGTACCCGCGGAGCCCGAGGACGCCGCCGACGAGGAAGATGAACGCGAGGAGGGGGCCGCCGAACATGAGGGCGGTCATGAGCCAGGGCTCTGCGGGGCGGGAATCGACCTCGCCGCGGGCGAGCCGATGGATGGACGGGTCCGCGGGGACATAGACGACCTCGACGGCGGGGAGATCGCGGAGGTGTTCCCACTCGGCCCGCTCGACCATGACGTCGTTCTCGCGGACGACGCCGGCGGGGTCGGTGAACCGGTACTCGACGCGCGGGGCGATGTTGTTGTGCATCCGGTGGTCGGTGATCTCGGCGAGGACGGTGACGCCTGTGTCGGCGAGGGCGCGCTCGCGGGAGCGGTGGGAGAGTTCGCTGACGATGAGCCCGCCGGAGATGGCGGCGAACACCAGCGCGAGCACGATCGAGAGGAGCGCGGTGCGTTTGCTGTTCCGCTTTGCGTCTATCTGCTCGCGGGAGAGGTTGCGTGTGTGCTCCCCTCGGGCGTCGGTGGAGCGGAGCTCGACCTCGTCGACCAGGTCGTCGAAGCGGTCGAAGGCGGTGGAGTGGATGCGTGCGATGCGTCTCTTGTTGGCGCGGGCGAGCGTGAGCGTGCGGGCCGGGGGTTGGCCTTTGCGTTTTTTGGGTTTGGCGTTGAGGATGTTGGCGGTCGAGTCGTCCTTGGCGACGCTGACGTCGGCGATGTCGGCCCAGGGGACGCGGGTGGCGCCGGTGGTGCGGACGAGGATGAGTTCGGGGTCGGAGACGATGACGCGCCGGAGCCCGCCGAGGCGTGCGACGCCGCCGACGATCATGAAGATGGGAAAAATGACCATCGCGGTGAGCATGGTCGTGGGGCCTTGCGAGCCTTGAACCACGAGCAGGGTGACCAGCGCGATGAGCATGGTGAGCCCGAGGAGGGCCCCGCCGCCGAGGATCATGAGCCAGGCGACAAGCGGGCTGGTGCCGCGGGCGCGGAGGTCGAGCGCGGCGACCTTCGGCGCCGGGGGGGCGGGGGGCGTGTGCTCGTCCGGCGCGTTCGTCGGGGGGCGTTCACTCATGGGCGCGGGCTCAGACCTTGGCGAGTCGCGTGCGGACGTTGTCGAGCACGTTCATGAAGTTGATGTAGCCCTCGTAGGGGGAGTCGTAGGGGGAGAAGTACTTGTGGACGTCGCCGTCCGCCCAGTACTTGGTGCACATGTAGTAGAAGTGGTCGGAGGTGGTGAGCTTGCGCCAGTCGTTGAGCAGGTGCCCGGCTTCTTCGTCGCGTTTCGCATCCTTGGACGCCTTGACCTCGACGACGCGGTCCTTGATCTGCTTCTCGAGCTTGTAGGTCTCTTCGAGGGCGTTCCACTGCATCGCGTTGCCGCGCCAGGCGGTGAGGTCGCGCTCGGTGTCGGCCCAGGAGATGAAGTTGGGCACGTCGTAGGTGCCGACGGGGTCGAACCGCGTGAGCGCTTCGGTGGGGGTGATGAAGTGGTTCTCGCCCGGGGCGCGGTCGAAGATGGCGGCGGGGAGCTTGTCGAGGAACTCGAAGATGCCGGTGTCGGCCCACTGGTGCTCGCCGAAGGTCTCGTAGTCCATGAAGAGGTTGCAGAGGTACCCGTCGCCGTTGATCTGGTGGACCCAGTCGGCGAACTTCTCGGCGGTCAGCGGCCACTCCTCCCACCCGCGGTTGGAGAACCGGAACGCGACGTCGTCCGACAGGCGGTAGTTCTTGAGCAGGAGTCCGAAGGGCTTGCCGTCGCGCCCGAGCAGGGGGTCGCCGGTGTCGGTGTCGGTGGCGGGAGGCGTGTAGGCGTAGTTGGGCGAGCGGTACCCGAGCAGGTGGTCGGTGCCCTCGCAGAGGGTGCCGTAGAAGCGGGGGTTGCCGGTCTCGTCGGTGATGGACGCGAGCTCGCGCGCCAGATCGTTGTGGTAGATCAGCTCGGTGTTGCGGAAGACGGTCGGCGTCTGCCCGAACAGGTCCTGCACCTTCTTGGTGTGCATCTTGACCTGCTCGCGGAACTCTTCACGCGAGTAGATGAACGCGAGCGAGTGGTAGTAGGTCTCGCCCACGAACTCGCAGCACCCGGTCTCGGCGAGCTGCACGAACAGGTCGATCACGTCGGGGCAGTACTTCTCGAACTGGTCGAGGACGGTGCCCGTGATGGCGTAGGAGACGCGGAAGTTGCCGTCGTGCCGCCGGACGAGGTCCAGGATTTTCTGGGTCGTCGGGCGGTAGCACTTGTCGGCGACCTTCTCGCAGATCTGCTTGTTCGCGGCGTCCTCGAAGTAGAACGGGTCG
>BQJQ01000178.1 GCA_021604785.1 Phycisphaeraceae bacterium | reverse complement strand
GCCTGGATCGCGAGCTGGGCGGTCTCCATGTCGCGGATCTCGCCGACGAGGATGACGTCGGGATCCTGGCGGAGCAGGGCGCGCAGGCCGGCGGCGAAGGTGACGTCGCGCTTGGGGTTCACCTGCATCTGGGAGATGCCGTCGAGCCGGTACTCGACGGGGTCCTCGATGGTCATGACGTTGCGCGAGAGCCGGTCGATGCGGCCGAGGGCGGCGTAGAGCGTCGTCGTCTTGCCCGAGCCGGTGGGCCCGGTGACGAGCAGGATGCCGTTGGGGCGTTCGACGCAGTCCATCAGGCGCGTCTGGAGCCGCTTGGCCATGCCGACGGCGTCGAGGTCGAGCTGCGTCTGGGACTGGTCGAGCAGGCGGAGGACGATGCGTTCGCCGTTGACGGTGGGGATGACGCTCAGGCGGATGTCGATCTTCTTGGAGCCGATGCGGACGGTGGTCTGGCCGTCCTGGGGGGCGTGGCGGTTGGCGATGTCGAGCTCGGTCATGACCTTGAGGCGTGACGAGATGGCGGGGGCGAGCGTGAGCGGGGGGGTGAAGGCGTCCATGAGCATGCCGTCCACGCGGAAGCGGATGACGAGCTTGGACTCCATCGGGTGGACGTGGACGTCGGACGCGCGGCGGCGGAGCGCCTCGAACAGGATCATGTTGACCAGGCGGATGACGGGCGTCTGGCGGGCCTGGGCGAGCAGGTCGGTGGTGCGGCCGATGGCGCCGGCGGCCGACGCGATGGCGCTCTCGTCGAGGGGGATGTCCTCGACGATCTCGGTGACGAGGTCGCCGCGGCGCTCGAAGCCGCGGTTGATGATGTTCGCGACGCCGGCGCGCGGCGAGAGCACGAGGTTCAGCGGCATGCCCAGCGCGTCCTCGAGCATGCTGAACACGCTCGGTTGCATGGGCTGGCTGGTCGCGACGGTGATCTCGGAGCCGTCCGAGCTCAGGGCGGCGAGGGAGTGCTCGCGGGCGAGATTTGCGTCGATGATCTCGTAGAACCGGCTGGCGGATTCGTCGAGCTTGGGCTCGGGGACGAACTCGAGCCCGGTGCGGTCGGCGAGCTTTTTGAGCGCCGTCGCCTCGTCGAGCGCGAGCGTCTGGAGGAGCACGTCCCACGGCTGATCGTCCGAACCCTCGATGGCGCTGAAGGCGCGGGCCTGGTCGGGCGAGAGGCGGAGGTCGCCGAAGACGGCGGCGACGCGGGACCAGTCCTCGGTGACGATCGAGAGTGATCGCACCGCGACGGGGGCCTTGGGGCGGCGCAGGGCGAGGGCGCCCTTGACGCCACCCTTGCCGGGGCCTTTGCCGTTGGTGCTGCCGTTGCCGGTCGCCATGGTGTTACCCGTCCCCGGATTCGATGGGCACGATCTCGAGCCGGAGCTCGTCGGTGCGTGCGGGCGCCGGGTCGGGGGTGTCCGCGCCGGTCGCGGCGTTGCCGGCGGTGTCGTTGGTGAGCGTCGCGTCGGGCTCGCGGATGAAGGCGCCGGTGCGGGCGGCGTCGCCCGCGGGCGCGGGGGCCGGCGGGAGGGCGCGGGTCATCCGCATGGTGACGGGGGCGAGCACGGGCACGCCGTCCTCGAGTTCGACCTCGGCCTGCGGGCCCTGGGTGAAGAGCTTGAGGTCGTAGAAGTTCGGGTCGCTCATGATCCGCGGCGTGATGAAGATGTAGAGCACCGACTCGGTCTCGACGACGTTCGTGTCGCGGAAGAGGTGCCCGATTCCCGGGATGTGCCCGAGCAGCGGGATGCGGCGGATGGTCTCGCGGGCGTTGGTGACGGCGATGCCGCCGACGACGATGGTCGCGTCGGAGGGGACGGTGACGCTGGACTGGACGTTGTTGGTCTGGCGGGGCGAGGGGATGCCGTCGCTGGTCGCGGTGCCCGTGAAGCTCGAGAGCTCGACCTCGTAGGTGAGACGGAGGTACCCGCCCTCGGAGATCGTGGGCGTGACGGTCAGGCTCGTGCCGGCCTGCTCGAACCCGGAGAACGAGGTGGTGGTCGCGGTGTCGCCGATGTTGGTCTCGGTGGTGGGCTGCTCGTCGACGGACGCGAGGATCGCTTCCTCGTTGTTGTTCACGAGCAGCGACGGGCGCGAGACGATGCGGGCGTCGGTGTCGGTCTTGAGCGCGTTGATGATGACGGGGATGGACTGCGACTGGATGAGCGCGAAGGTGCCCCCGAGCAGCCCCGGCGCGACGGACCGCTGGTCCTGGAACCCGGTGTCGGGCGTGGAGAGCCCGAAGCTTGACTGGAGGCCCCATTGCCCGTTGAGGATCTGGGTCTCGATCGCGAGCCGGAAGTTGTCGGTGTTGGAGACCGAGACGATGAGGGCCTCGATGTAGACCTGCGGGCGTCGGAGGTCGAGGCGGGAGATGAGGCGTTCGAGCTGCTCTTGCTGCCCGATGGGGGCGCGGACAACGATCTGGTTGTTGGCTTCGTCGGGGACGACGATGACAAGGTTGGGGTCGAAGGCGCCGCCGACCTCGTCGCCGCCGGGCCCGATGAGCGTCAGCTCGCCGTCGGAGTTGACAACAGGCGTGAGGTCGCGGGCGATCTCCGAGCGGACGCCCGACGAGCCGGGCAACAGCGGGGAGTCGCTCGCGGCGGACTCGCCCGTGATCACGTTGTTGAGCAGTTCGGCGACCGTCTCGGCCAGCGCGTGGTGCAGGCGGTACGAGCGGACGACGATCCGTTCGTCCTCGGCGCCGATCTCCTTGAGCAGGGCGGCGAGCTGCTCCTGCTGCGACTCGGTGCCGTAGTAGACGATGGTGCCGCGCTCGACGTCCACGACCATCGCGGGTCCGCCCACGCCGAGCTGTCGGGTGCTGTTGTTGAAGCCGTTGTTGGCGTTGCCGTTGAACGTCGCGAAGACGTTGGTGTCGGACTGAGGCTCGATGGTGATGACCTCGCCCAGCCCGCGCTGAGAAGCGATGTCGGCGAGCGTCGGGGCGGACGAGCCGGCGAAGTACCGCTTGGGCGCGAGCGTGGTGGGCACATCGATCGCCGCGATGATCTGCTGGACCTCGGCCAGCTCGCCCTCGGTGCCGCGGAAGAGCAGGGCGTTGCCCTGGGCGTCCACCGCGAGGCGCTCGCCAAGGTTGGTGAGCGTCCCGCCCGCGAGCCCGCCGAGCAGGGCGGCGTTGTTGGTGTTGTTGGGGGTGGGGACACCGCGGTTGTTGGCGCCGAACGGGTTGTTCGCCGAGCTCTGCTGCCCGCCGGCGAGCGCGACGGCGCGCTCCTTGGCCGCGGGCGCGGCGACGTGGTTCAGCTCGATCCGGTGGTACGTGATGGTCGCCCGGCTCGCGAGGATCGTCTCCACGGCCGATTCCACGCGGGCGATCTCCCGCGCGGGCAGCGTGACGACGATGACGCCCAGCTCGTCCACGTACGCGACGGTGGGCGGGGGCGTGGTGCCCCACCCCATGATCGCGCCGATCGCGGCCTGCAACGCCGAGGGTTTCACATTGGGCGTCTCGATGATCCGCGTGGTGCCCAGCGCACCGTTGGCCATCGGGCGGATGGCGCTGGTCTCCTGCACCGTGTAGAAGTTGGACAACGGGTCGTACGTGATCGTGAACCCGTAGGACTCGAGCGTGGAGTCGAGCAGGTCGAGCAGCTTCTCGCGGGGGACCTCGACGGGCGCGTTGAACGCGACGGCGCCCTGCGGGTCGCCCTGGATCTTGACATTGATCCCGAGCGTCTGGGCGACGAAGTCGATCAACGCCGACAGCTCCATGGGCTCGGCGAACGGGGAGAACGAGATCATGTCCCCGTCCTGCGGCGGGATGCGGTCGGCGGCGCCGTTCTCAAGCCCGTTCCCGGCGAGCCCGTTCTGCCCTGTCGCGGCCCGGTCGGCGGCCTGCTGCTCGGGGTCGCGGGGCGGGGGGGTCGGCTGGCCGCCGCGGGCGCGGACGCCCGGGCCGCGCCGGGGGAGCCCGTCGTCCTGGGCCTGGGCGAGGGCGGGCGTCGCGGTAAGGGCCGCGAGGGCGCCGACGAGGGCGGCCCGCGTGAGCGTGCCGAGGCGCACGCGGCGCTCGGCGGTCAGTCTGGTCGTATCGTCACGCACGGTCGTTCTCCGGGTGCTGCCAAGGGCCAAGGGTACACGCCGCAGCCGCCATCCGCCGGGCGTTCGCCGACGGATCAGACGCTTTCCACCGATCCGCGGAGTTGCCCGATGCGCGTCGTCTCCCTGCTGCCCAGCGCCACCGAGACCCTGTGCCTCGTCGGCGGGCAAGATCTGCTCGTCGGGCGGTCCCACGAGTGCGATTTCCCCGCGGGGCTCGAGGGCGTGCCCGCGCTGACGGCCCAGAAGACGGCGTACGACCCCGGATCCGGCGAGGGCAGCGCGGGCGTTGATGCCGCCGCGATCGACGCCCAGGTCCGCGAGCACCTCGGCTCGGGCGATCCCGAAGCGTCGCTGTACACGCTCGATGTTGAGCGGCTCTCGCAGCTCGCGCCGGATCTGATCCTGACGCAGGACCTGTGCGACGTCTGCTCGATCGCGCTGCCCGAGGTCGTCCGCGCCGCCCGCACGATCAGCGAGCGGACCGGGCGCGAGCCCGAGGTCATCGCGCTGAACCCGACGACGGTCGAGGGCGTGCTCGACCACGCGCTGCGCATCGGAGCGGCGGTCGGGCTGGCGGATCGTGCGAAGCATGAGGTTGTCCGTCTGCAGGCGCGGCTGGTGAGCGCTCAGGAGTACGTCAACGAATACGACGAGGGCCCGGTCGTCGGGTTCCTCGAGTGGACCGACCCGTTGTACATCGCCGGGCACTGGACGGTGCAGCTGATCGAAAGAGCGGGCGGGCGGCACCCGCTCAACCCGACGGTGGCGGGGGAGAACGACGGCGCCGCCGCGGGATTGCAGCAGTCGTCGCGCACCGCGGGCAAGTCGGTCGCCGTGCCGGCGGACATCTTCGCGCGCACATCGCCGGGCGTGCTGATCGTGGCGCCGTGCGGGCTGACGCTCGATCAGTCGCTGGCCGAGGCGCAGCGGCTGGCGCGCGAGCCGTGGTTTGCGGACCTTCCCGCAGCGCGGGCCGGTCGCGTTGCCGCTGTGGATGGCAGCGCCATGTTCAACCGGCCGGGCCCCCGGTTGGTTGAGGCCTTTGAGTTTCTTGTCGGATTTCTCAACGACCGCCCGGGGGTGATCCCGGATGGGTTCCCGTGGGTGCGGATCGGTTGATCCTCAGAATCCCGG
>BQJQ01000177.1 GCA_021604785.1 Phycisphaeraceae bacterium | reverse complement strand
CGGCGAACGCGAGACCTACCGCGTCGTCGATCGCTCTTCGTCCTGATCGCTCTATGGTGCCCGCCTTCGCCCCGCGGCGAAGGCGGTTCAGGCGCACCGCGCCGTTCGTGCTTCGCCCCTCGGGTCGAAGCACGGCACCGCGGGTCTTACGACACACTCAGGGCAGGTTCCCCGGCGTCACCACCGGGCTCAGACGCTCGATCTCGATGCGATCACGCACCAGATCCCAGCTGATCGCCCGGCTGGAGATCGGCGTGCCCCGCGTCGCGTCAAACAACGACACCAGGTTCCCCGGCGCCGCCGTCGCGATCGCCCGCCCGCCCAGCGCGTCGTACAGCAGCCGGTCAGCGATCAGCTCGCGATCGCCCGACTTGAAGTAGACCGCCCCGGCCGCCTCGGCCTGGGTCAATTCGCCCTTGACAGCGTCGGGCGTGCCCGAACCCGCCGCGGGCCCGGTCTCCTGGATGCGGGCCGTCAGCTTCTCGCAGTGCAGCTCGGTGAAGTCGCCGGCGAGCAGGTTCTTGTGACGCACGCGGACGGTGCGGCGCATCGTCGCGGCCCCGGTCTCGCGTTCCATGGTCATGCCGCCGCGCCACTCGAATCGCGTCAGCCCAGGGCCGGCTTGGGCCAATTCGGCCAGCACGCCCCCGGCGCCCGTGGGCTCGGGCTCGCTCGCGCCGGATTCCTTGCGGTCCAAGATCAGCAGCTTGCCCGCGCCGGGCACCGTGAGGCGCCCGCGTTCGTTGTCCGCGACCAGCTGCATGCCCTCGAGGTAGAACAGCTGCGCGACGCGTTCGGGGTCCGCCTTGTCGTACACGCGCGATTCGACGCTCGCGGGCTTGGCCGCCCCGGTCGGGTCGGTCGTGCCGAACGCTGTCGCGCGCACGAGCTGGCGCGGCATGTCCCCGCCGCCGGCGGACTCGGCCCCGCCCGCGCTCTCGAACGGTGTCAGCTCGATCAGCACCCGCTCGGCGCTCACCAGATCGCGCGTCTGCGCATCGGGGCGTGAGACCACCGACGCGTTCCCGTACGCCTCGACGCGCCCGCCGTAGTCGTCGAAGGACATCCCCTCGGACCACGTCGCGAGCACGTCCGACGGCTCGCCCGCGTCGTTCATCGCAACGTGCTCGAACGAGCCCTCGCCCATCACGCGCGCCCGCCGGTTACGCCCGTCCACGACGATCTCGGGGCCTGAGATGCCCGTCGCGTTCTGGCCCACCCGTGCCGGGGCGCCCGCGACGCGGATGACCTCGCCGATCGCGTCCACGTCCACGAGCTCGCCCGACGCGAAGGTGCCGTCCGCGCCGCGGTACTCGACCGCGTCCTCGAGCAGCACGTGCGAGAGGGTGAGGTCGCCATCGAGCCCGCGTTCGACCGTCGCGATCATCGACCCACCGAGGACCGACGCGCCGTCGCGTGCCCCACGGACCGAGCCGGTCGCGACGATCCGCCGCGGGTCCATCTCGTGCCCCAGCGTGCCCTCGCCGAACTCCATGCGGAGCACGTCGCCCGCGAGCGTCCCCCCGTTGCCGTCGTCGGCCCGGGCTTCCTCGACGTCCAGGCTCGCGAGCCGGCGCGACCCGCGTGCCGACGCGACGAACGTCGCGTCCACGAACGCGCCCTCGAGCGACGCGTCCCCGTCGCTCGCCTGCACGTCGCCAGCGAACGCCGCCCGCAGCAGGTCGCTCGTCAGCTTGTCGTTCACCACGGCGAACGCGAAGTCCGCCTGCTCGGACCACCGGATCTGCTGGCGCTGAGTGCCCGACGCGTCGCCCTGGTCCACGCTCATCACGCCCGGCCCGCGAACGTGGATGTCCCCGGTCTTCAGGTTCGTGTGCATGCGGCTGGCCGTCAGCTCTCCCGAGCCGGGCATCGCCAGCACCACGTTCCCGCCCGCGCCTGACGAAACCAGCTCGCCCCGCGTCAGCCCGTAGTCCAGCGCCACCGCGCGCCCGTTCGCGCCCGATTCACTGTCGCCGAACTGCACAAGCCCGGACTGCTCGGCCGTCATCCGCAGCATCAGGTCGTCGCGGGCCAGCTCCGCCGGCGCCTCCCCCGCGATCGGCAGGATCTGCAGCGGGCCCGTCCACCGCAGCACGATCGGCGCCGTTTCCGCGTCGTCCGCGCTCGCGAGCGAGGGAGCTTCGGCGACCTCGTCCGCGTCGGGCCCGGGCGAACCGCCGAGCATCGCGAGCACAGGGTCGGCCCCGCCGGCATCGCCTGCACGCGGCGCCGCGGTCTGTGGCTCGGCCGGGGTGCCCGCGGGCGCCGCCCCTGCGTCCGCTGTCGCGAACTGAAGCTCAGCGATCGCGTCCTCGGGCAGCTGGTTGTCGATCATCCGCACGAACAGGTCCAACGCGTCCGCGGTGATCCGGTTCGTCCGGTGCGTGACCTCCACGCCGTCGGAAAAGACCGCTCGGTAGTGGTCGATCTTCGCAGCCAAGGCATCCTCAGCAACACCCTCGGCGGGAGCCGCCGCGACCCGCTCGCCCGCGGGCGCGCCCCGCCGGCGGTCATTGATGCTCCGCGTCGCCTCGCCCGCGTCGGAATCGGCCCCCGGCTGTCCCTGCGCGACAACGCTGCCGCCGTCCTCGTCGCGCACCACCCCGCGTGCGCGGTCCAGCTCCGCCCGCCGCTCGGCGCTCAGCGGCGTGTACTTGATCCATTCCCCGTACCGCACCTCGAGCAGCTCGAGCCGCCCGCGGACCTGGTTGACCATCGCCGTCAGGTGGCGCCCGCGGAACTCCAGCTCCGGGCTCCACACCCGGAACGCGCCCGTGCTCGACACCCGCGCGTGGCGCAGGTCAAACTCCACCGGCTCATCGAACTCCATCGTCATCAGCGGCGGCATCGTTTCCGCGTCCGGCCGCTCGCCGTCGGCGGTCTTCTCGAACACCCGGATCCGCACGGGCGTCGCCTCGGTGCCCGCCTCCGCGTCCGCCTTCGCGCCCTGCAGCATGCCAGACTCGGGCGCCGTGTTGGGCGTGGGCATAAAGAACCGCCCGCGGGCCGCCTCCATATACGCAAACCGCCCGTCGCTCAGATAAAACCACGCCGTCGGCTGCTCGACAGTCCGCTCGTTCGGGCCCACCGGCTCGAACGACTCGGCCTCGAGTATCCCGACCAGCCGGTCCGGGTTGTTCTTGTCGGGCAGCTCGACGTACATCTTCCCGCCGCGCACGCCGGCGATGTCCGTGATGTCCGGGATGACCTCCTCGGGACCGGCGCCGTCGGTGCCCCCGCCGGGCCCGGCGCTCGCGACGGTCGGGCTCCCGCGCAGCACGAACCACCCGATCACGAGCATAAAGATGGCCGTCGCACCCACCGCCGCGACGAGCCCAAGATTGAGGTCAGACTTCCGTGCCTTCTGCTGGATCTTCATGAGCCCCCATGGTATCGCGTTCGCCCGCGGGATGGGGCCCGCGACGCCCCCGATCCGCCCCCCGCGAGCCCCCGCGAGCCGGGGCGTCCCCGCCCCGGTTTCCCACGCACGACGCCCGCTCCCCGCCCCGCCCCCGCCCGATCCGTAGACTCCGGGCGTGAACGAGCTTTACCGCGTTGAACTCGATGCGTTCGAGGGCCCCCTCGACCTCCTCCTCTACCTCGTCCGCAAGCACGAGGTGGACATCCACGACATCCCGGTGGGCCCGATCACGGACCAGTACCTCGACCACCTCGAGCACGTGGACCGGATCGACGTGGACCTGGCCGGCGAGTTCCTCGTCATGGCCGCCACCCTCATGGAGATCAAGTCCCGCTGGCTCGACCGCCAGAACGACCCGGACCGGGCTGATTTCCCCGACGACGAGCCCGAGCCCACCGACGCCGAGGACCCGCGCCTCGAGCTGGTCCACCAGCTCCTCGCCTACAAGCGCCACCGCGACGCGGCGGACGAGTTGGGCCGCCGCCGCGAGTCGTGGTCCAAACGGTTCCCCGCCGCGGCTGCCGGCGTCGAGGGCGAGGCCCTCGACCAGGCGATCGAGGACATGGGCGACTACGACCTCGAGGACACCGACCTGCACGACCTGGTCGAGGCATTCCGCGCGATCGTGAGCTCGGTCCACTTCGACCGCCTGGGCGACCACGAGGTGATCGCCGACGACACGCCGATCGAGCTGCACGCCGAGGACATCGTGGACCGGCTGGGTCGCGCGCCCAAATCAGGCGAGGCGCCCGCACGCCTGACGCTCCGCGAGCTCTTCGAAGGCCGCACCCGCCCCGAGATGATCGGCCTCTTCCTCGCCCTGCTCATGCTCGTCCGCGATCAGCGGGTGGGGGTGGAGAGTGGTGAGGGCGAGGTGTGCCTCCAACTAGCCTCCAATGCCGGTGAGGAGACCTCCCATGTCGGCGAAAGTGTCAGAGAAGACCCTTGAACTCAATGTCGGTGCGTTGTTTGTTGAATCGGTGCGTGCCGCGGGTGCAAGGAACGTTTATCTGAGGGGTCTCACTCAAGCTGAGGAACGTCGACGCGGCGTGGATAGCTTTCTCCAGTTGCCGAAGGGCTGGAGGACGATGGCATTTCAGTTCAAAGCGCCAATGGGTGCAAGGAATCGAACTGATTCGTTGCCGTATCGATTCCGTCTCAATTACCAACAGCATGTACAACTGGCCAAGCTAGCAGCAAAGAAGCCGGATGCTGTTTACTACGTCCTACCGTTTTACCTGACTCACCTGAAGCTCTTCCTCAATGCGGATCGACTGGGCAATGAAGTCTGGTTATTGAGAGTTGCTGATCTCTCAACTGATTCGCTCTTCCCGCTGAAGCGGGTCGGACGCCGTCGTGCACGCCGGCAGCAGACTCGCACGATCAGATGTGTCCCGGGAGTTGCTTCTTACAATCCGGAGCACGAGCTGATTCAGCTGTCCAAGGGCTTTGTCGAGGGCATCCGAGTCGAGAGCGGGCTTGGTATTGGTTCCAAGGCGTTCTTGAATTGGTATCAAGAGTTCCGCAAAGTGCGATCGGCTAAGACAAATCGCAGGAGTCCGCAACTTGCCCGCGGACTTCGTGTTGCGATATTCAACACTTGAAGCCGGGTGCCGTGTAGACGGCGCAGCCTTCTCCACGATCCGCGACCCCGCGTGGAGGAGCCTTCGGCACCTCCACGGCACACGATCGCAGCCGGACTCCGGGTGCCACGGCTTGGCTTGCAAGCCGTGCTCTGCCCGCATCACGGTTTGCCCTTCGGGTCAAACCGTGGCACCCGAACATGTGCGTCTGTGGG
>BQJQ01000176.1 GCA_021604785.1 Phycisphaeraceae bacterium | reverse complement strand
CAGCCCGATCGCGTCGTCGCACCCGTCGTGCAGGGCGTCACGGGCGGCTTCGAGCCATCGGGGCGGGCGGGCGCCGCGTTCGGGCGCGCGGGCCGCGGGCGAAACCTCGCCGAGCAGCTCGTGCGCCAGCGCCTCCATCGCGAGCTCGCTCGACGCGTCCGGCGCGGTCAGCTCCGCCAGCAGCATGTGCGCGAACCGCAGCGCCCGCGTCGGCTCGAGCTCGCGGATCGCGACTTCCCGCGAACGCCGTTCGATGAACCCGGGCGGGATCGTCAGGTGCATCGCTCGGATGCCGCATGGCCCGGTGCGGAAGTCGTGGCGGACCTCGTGGCGGAAGTACTCGACCACCCCCGCCCGGCTCTGGACACGCTCGCGGCCGTACACGCCTTCTCCGCCGCCGGCGAGGACGAAGTCGATGCTTGCGACCGGGTGCTCGTGCCAGCGCTGGCGGAACGCGGTGGTGTACCGCTTGTGCGTCACCAGGAACGGACCGGCGTACCGGTGGGCCAGCAGGACGGCGGCTCGGCCATCGCCGGGGTTGAGTGTCGGGCGTTCCACACGCTCTGATACGCACCCGGGGCGGGTGGGTTGCTCACGCCTGCGGGCAATCGCGCACGATTGTGGAAACCCTCGCCGGGCGGCGCACCAGTTCGCCCGAACAATTCGTGCAAACACACCGCATTTCGGCGGTGCACGCGGCACAAAACGTGCATTCGTGCGTGCAGATGAAAGCCTCGCCCTCGGGCGGCGTGGGCGAGCCGCACCGGTCGCAGACGGGTTTCATTTCCAGAGCCATGCTCGACGGTACGCGTCCCGGATCGGTTCGGCACTGATGGGTGCATCCGGCGGTTCGGCCGCGGGTACGCCCCGGGGCCTGCGAAACTCGATCCGCCCCAAGGAGAGCCCGATGACCAGAACCCGGATGCTGACCCTCGCCGCCCCCGTCGCGCTCGCGTGCGCGGTGTGTTCCGGTGACGAGCCCGTGACCGCCGACGCCGTCGAGCAGGCGCTGACCGAGTACGTCCACGCGAAGTACGCCGGCGACGCCGAGGGCGTGCGCGAACGGACGCACCACGCGATCTCGCGGTACACGCTCGAGGACACGTACTTCGGACGCCCCTCTGACGACTGGCTCCGCCGGCACAGCTGGGACGTGCTGCGGTACTACGGCACGGACCGCAACGAGGCCCGCACGAGCGACCCCGAGGGCGCCCGGTGCGAGATCGAGGTGTACGACGTGGCAAGGTGGAGCGCGACGGCGAAGTTCGTGAGCGAGGACGCTGTGGACCTGGTGCACCTCGTGCTCTTTGACGGCGTGTGGAAGGTTGTGGACTCGGCGGTGACGGTCCTCGACGAGAATGGGGCCGAGCCGCCGGCGGAGAACGAGTCCGAGCGCGACGCGGTGCGGCAGGTCGTCGAGGACTACTGCCGCGGGTTCTACGAGGTGGACGGCGACAAGGTTCAGGGCACCTGCCACCCCGGGCTCTCGAAACGCGAGATGCGCACGGCGGCGCCCGCCGACGGCGGGTTCAGCTTCATGCGCTCGATCACCTACGAGGAGATCGTGCTGCTCGGGGATAGGTACAACGCCAGAGGGAACATCAACGCCGAGACGGCGCCGGTCGAGATCGAGGTGTACTACGTGGACGGCGAGATGGCCGCGGCGAAGCTGACGGCGGCGGGGTGGTTCGACTACTTCCACCTCTTCAAGGTCGAGGGGCGGTGGAAGATCGCGAACATCATCTTCGAGCCGCTGGGGGGGTGATCGGCGGGGCCCTGCTTCCGGCTATTGCTCTCGAAAAAAAACGGGCTCCATCGAGAGTCCGACGCCGCAGTCTCTCAAGACCCGATATGCCCGTTGCGAGACAATCAGATGCGGCGCAGCGCCGTGACACTCGCGATAGGCCCCCCACCCTTCCGCAGTTCTCCCGAAGTCCGGAGCATACTCGGGCATCGAGTCGTAGATCAGTGAGAACGGGGCATCATTGGAGTTGTAGTACCCGGAACGGAAACACTTATTGCATACCTCAGAGGCAGACCACCCCTCGTGCGATGAAAATCGCGGCCACACGTGTGCTACATCGAGCCAAACGAGACTGAGGTCTGTCTTGGATTCCCTGCGCCGCTGAATCAGCTTGCGATCGAGCCCCGTCAGTCCTGCGCTTATTAGTCGATCCGCGAGTTCGGCTCGGACGACGAGTTGCCCGGTCCGACACTCTTGCGCGAAGCCTGACGCAGGCATCCTGACCGTCTTGAGCCTGAGTGGTTCCGCGGGGGATCCACCCGCTCCGCATTCTGCGCAGTCCGTGTCGTGGAACCACTCCTGACGTTGTGTATCGAGCAGGACATTCGTGCTGCTCGTCGTAATCCACAGCCACGCCGCTTCAGCTTTGAGTTCGGTACCGAAGTCTCGACGCCATCGTGTGTGATACTGGATGCTGGCCTTGCGGAGTCGATCCTCAACCTCAACGGCACTCACCTGGTCGAGACGCACCTTTAACACGACCTGATGAACGGAGGTGATGGACTCGACTGTGATGCAGTCTTCCTCACCAAGCCCTGATTCGTGCGCGATCCGTTCGATCACGATGGACTCGCCTATCTCGCGCCACGTGCAATAGAAGCTACAGATCGGGCTAGGCAAGCGATCGAGATTCACCCCTTCTTCGCTTCCTTCGCCCACGAATCCCGCAGCGTCACGGCCCGGTTGAAGACCGGCCGCCCGGCCGCCCGCGACGCTTCGGCGTCCTCGCAGAAATACCCGAGGCGCTCGAACTGGAACCGGCGGATGCCGTCGGGCCAGTCCGGCTCGTCGGGCGTCGGTTCGGCGAGCGCCCGCTCGAGCTTGGCGTGCTCGACGACGGCGAGCGAGTCGGGGTTCAGGTCGTCGAGCGGGTCGCCGGTCGCCTTGCCGGGCTTTTCGGCGGTGAAGAGACGCTCGAACAGGCGTACCTCGGCGTCCACACAGTCGGCGTCCCCCACCCAGTGGACGGTGCCCTTGACCTTGCGGACCTTGCCGTGGGCGTCGGGCGGGGGGTTGCCGCCGCCGCGGGTGTCGGGGTCGTAGGTGCACCGCAGCTCGACGACCTCGCCCGCGTCGTTTTTCACAGAGTCGTGGCAGGTCACCCAGAACGCCGAGCGCAGGCGGACTTCGCGCCCAGGGCCGAGGCGGAAGAACTTCTTGGGCGGGTCCTCCATGAAGTCGTCGCGCTCGATCCAGATGGTCTTGCCGAACCGGACGGTGCGGGTGCCGGCGCTGTCATCTTCGGGGTTGTTGACAGCCTCGAGGTCCTCGAGCCGCTCTTCATCGCCGTGAGCGCCCCAGTTCGTGATCGTCACCTTGAGCGGATCGAGCACGCCCATGCGGCGCGGGGCCCGTGTGTTCAGATCCTCGCGAAGCGCGCCCTCGAGCAGGCCAAGGTCATGCATCGCGTTGAACTTGGTCACGCCCACGCCGACGACGAAGTTGCGGACCGACTCGGACGTGTACCCGCGCCGGCGCAGCCCGGACACGGTCGGCATCCGCGGGTCGTCCCACCCGCTCACCCGACCGTCCTCGACGAGCTGCAGCAATTTGCGCTTGGACGTGATGATGTACGTCGGGTTGAGCCTTGCGAACTCGATCTGCTGCGGGTGGTGGATCTTGTCGGCGTCCGCCCGGCCCTTATTGATCGCGTCGATGAACCAGTCGTAGAGCGGGCGGTGGTCCTCGAACTCGAGCGTGCAGATCGAGTGGGTGATGCCCTCGATCGAGTCCTCGAGCCCGTGGGCCCAGTCGTACATGGGGTAGATGTGCCACGCGTCGCCGGTGCGGTGGTGCGGGGCGTTCACGACGCGGTACATCACCGGATCGCGGAGGTTCATGTTGGGCGACGCCATGTCGATCTTGGCGCGGAGCACCCGCGAGCCGTCGGCGTGCTCGCCGCGGCGCATCGCTTCAAACTCGGCAAGATTCTCGGCGACCGGGCGGTCCCGCCACGGGCTGGGCGTGCCGGGCTCTTTGAGCGAGCCGCGCGTCGCGCGGATCTCGTCGGCGGACTGCTCGTCGACGTACGCCAGCCCCTTCTCGATCAGCTCGACGGCCCAGTCGTGCATCTGCCCGAAGTAGTCCGATGCGAACTTCACGCCCGCCGTCGGATCGCCCTCGGACGCCCCCTCCCAGCGCGCGCCCAGCCACGCGACGTCGCGGACGATCGAGTCCACATACCGCTGCTCTTCCTTGGCGGGGTTGGTGTCGTCGAAGCGGAGGACGAACCGTCCGCCGAACTCGCGGGCGAGCCCGTGGTTCATGCAGATGCTCTTGGCGTGCCCGACGTGCAGGAACCCGTTGGGCTCGGGCGGGAACCGGGTGGCGAGGACGGACCCGTCGCCGGGCGCCCCCCACTTCCCGCTGGCGACGTCGGCGTCGATGATCTGCTGGATGAAGTGCCGCTTGGGGGTGTCGTCGCCCATGGGTGTCGCCTCCGCGCGGCGATGGTAGCGGGTCCGCCTCCCTCTCCCCGCCGGGGAGAGGGGCGGGGTGAGGGGCGAGCGGCGGGGCGATCGGGCGCGCGTCGGCGACCGCCGAAGACCCTTCATCCGACCCGGCGTTGCCGGGCCACCTTCTTCCCCAAGGGGAGAAGGAGGATCATCACGGCACCAGTGGCCAGGGGCGACCGCACTCCGGGCACCACTCGGGGCCCAGCACAACTCCACCCAAGAGCTCTGTCGAGATCGCGTCGGGGGAGCCGGTCAGCGAGTAGCCGCACTCAGGGCAACTTCGCGATCGTCTGGCACGGGTGATCGGGTGCCGATCACCGAACCAGATCAAAGTCGTTGCCCCAGCACCAGCAGTTCCGAACAAGAGAGCCCACCAGCCTCGGCCCGCCGTGAGCAAGAGAAGCGACCCGCTCACAGTGCCCGCGACGACCAAGTCCAACAGGCACCCCCGCTGATGCGCCCGAACTTCTGACTGACGCTTTGGACCCTCAAGATCACCCGGTCCCATGGCGCGCAGCCACCGGACCAACACGTCGACCGCACGGCCCCGGGCGGTGGCGTCCTTGATCCGCAGAACGACAAATTCCTGAATATCCCTGAGCGTGCCAAGGTCTCGACCGTCCGCGCTCTGCCACTGGAAGTAGAGCGATTCAAGTTCACCAAGATCGGGACGAGATTCGGGCACGCTTGCTCCGTGCTCAGCCGGAAGCCGCCTGCTCCGCGAACGCGAGGCACTGCGCGATGCGCGCCTTCACGCTCTCGCGCCCAAGCACGCCCAGCGTCACGCCCAGCGGCGG
>BQJQ01000175.1 GCA_021604785.1 Phycisphaeraceae bacterium | reverse complement strand
ATCTTTGGGACGGCGATCGCGCAGGCGCTGAGCGCCGGGTTCGTGCCGATCCGCAAGCCGGGGAAGCTGCCGCGCTCGGTGCACGGGGTGGACTACGCGCTGGAGTACGGGACGGACCGGCTGGAGATTCATTCGGACGCGTTGCGTCCGGGCGCGCGGGTGTTGCTGGTGGACGATCTGCTCGCGACCGGGGGCACGATGGAGGCGAGCTGCCAGCTGGTGGAGAAGACCGAGGCGGTGATCGCGGGGATCACGGTCTTGATCGAGCTGGAGTTTCTGCGCGGGCGCGACAAGATGTCGCGGTACGGGGAGCTGCACTCGGTGTTGAAGTACTGAGGCGGTTGGGCGTCAGCGGCGGCGGCGGGTGAGCGTGAGGGCGGCGAGGGCGATGGGCGCGAGCGTCATCGGTGCGGGGACGGCGCCGCCGAGGTAGACGGTGTCTGAGTTGACGTTGGGGCGGCCGTTGAGAGCGTTGGGGAAGACGCCGGTGTTGAAGCCGAGGTGGTCGGTGGTCTGGTTGCCGCCGTCGGCGACGTCGAACTTGAGCAAGGCTGGTGCGGTGGCGATGGTGGTGAAGGTGCCGAGCACGACGTTGCCGAAGGTTGTGCCGATCGGGTCGAGGAGGGTGCTCTGGCCGCCCCAGGTGCCGAAGATCGATGCACCGGCCGGTGTGCCCGGCTCGGGGCCGATGAGCGCGAGCAGGTTGTCGTTGAACCCGGACGAGATGCCCGCGCCGGGGTCCGAGGCGATGAAGTCGAGGTCGTAGATCTGGAGGTAGAAGGTGCTCGAGGTCAGGCCGGTGATCGAGACGGTCCAGGTGATGGTGTCGGAGATGGCGTAGGCGCCGCCGTGGCCCTGGTCGGCGCGGATGTTGAGGTTGGCCTGCGCGAGGACGGCAGGTGCGGCTCCGGCGAGCGCGATGACGGCGATTGCGCGGTGTGTCATGTCAGTTTTCTCCTGCGGCGGGTGAAGGGGATGGCGCCGAGCGCGAGCAGGGCGGCGGTGTGCGGGGCGGGGATGCAGTCTGTGCCGCCGAGCACGAGGACCTCGTCGGAGTTGACGGTGGGGAGTCCTTCGTATGCGACGGGGCCGAAGTCCGAGCCGGTGCGGATGCGGATGACGGGGGCGCTGAGGATGCCGCCGTCTTCGAGGGAGTAGGAGAGGGTGCCGCGGCCTTCCCAGTGGGTGGTGAAGGAGCCGAGGGCGACGTCGCCGAACAGGGTGCCGAGCGGGTTGAGGATTGTGGACTGTCCGCCCGAGACACCGAAGATTGATGCGCCGGTGGGCGTGCCCGGGGTCGGGTTCACGATCGGCGTGAGGGCGTCGGTGAAGCTGGTTGCCGTGGAGTGTTCATCACAGGACGCGATGAGGTTGAGGTCGTATGCCTGGAGGAACTGCGAGGCCGTCAGCCCGGTGATCGAGACGGTCCACGTGATCGTCGAGCTGACGTTCGCGTTGGTCACGTCGGCGGTGATGTTAATGACGGGCAGCGCGGGGGCGGTGGCGCCCATGCCGGCGAGTGCGATGACCGTATTGGCGCGTGAGGTCTTGATGCTTTCTCCTCCAATGGCAGGCGACAACGACCTTGCGGATCTGTACGGATGAAGGCTGGCGGGGGATCGGTGGTGGCTTCAGGGTGCCGCGGGTGCCGGTGATTCCAGCGTGACGATTCGGTCAGCGGCGGCGACGCCCGGGCAGGGCGAGTCCGATCAAGATCAGGGCGCTCGCGGGTGCGGGGACGATGGTGACGGTGTCGGAGACGAAGATCTCTGGCGGGCCGTTGGGGCTGGCGGGGCAGAAGCAGGTGTTCCCGATCCTGAGGGTGTCGGTCGTGCCGTAGAGGCCGCCGTCTTCGACGGTGTAGGTCAGGGCGCCGGGGTCTTGGGCGGTGACGGTGAACGAGCCGAGGGTGATCGGGCCGCCGAAGACGAGGCCGAAGGGATCGAGGGCGCTGCTCTGCCCGCCGGTGACGCCGAGGAGGGAGGCGCCGCTGGGGGCGCCCGGGGTGGGATTGATGATGAGGGAGAGGGCGGTCTCGAAGGCGGAGGCGGTTGCGAGGGCGTCGTCCGAGGCGAGGATGTTCAGGTCGTACGCCTGGAAGTACTCGGAGATGCTGAAGCCGGAGGCTTCGAGCGTCCAGGTGACGGTGTCGCCGATGGAGACCGAGGATTTGTCGGCGTGGATCAGGAGCGAAACCTGAGCGCCGCACAGCGTGGAGAACGCCGAGCCGGCGAGCGCCGCCGCGAATCGGGTGTGCGTGCGTCGTGACATGGATCGCCTCCGCCCCCACGCGAGATGAGACCCAAAGATGTGGCGGGCGGAATCGCCCATGTTGACGTTGATGAAGGTGCCACAGGTCTAGGCTCGGGGCCAGCGGGTGCGGAGAAGTCCGGTATCAAAAACAAAGAACCCCCGCCTGGCGAACCGGGCGGGGGTCAAGTTGACAGCAGTCAACAGGTTGCCAGAGTCATCGTCGTATTAGCGACGGCGACGCAGGGCGACCAGACCACCGAGGCCGAGCAGGGCGGCCGAGGCGGGGGTCGGGGTGATCTTGACCGAGTCAGACTCGACGGCGAAGTTGCCGTCGAAGTTGATCGGACCAAAGTCCGAGCCCTGGCGGGTGCGGACGATGTTGGCGCCGAGGACGCCGCCGTCGGAGAGCGAGTAGCTCAGGAAGCCCTCGGACTCAGCGTGGACGGTGAAGGTGCCGATGACGATGTCACCGAAGACGGTGCCGAGGAAGTCGAGGGTGGTCGACTGGCCGCCGTTGGCACCCAGGAGCGACGCGCCCAGGCCCGCACCGGCCTGGGGGTTGACGATGGCCGAGAGGCCGTCGGAGAAGGCCGAAGCCGTGCCGAAGTCGCCCGAGGCGTTAAGGTTGAAGTCGTACGCCTGAACGAACGTCTGAGCCGTCAGCCCGGTGACCGAAACGGTCCAGGTGATGGTGTCGCTCGGGTTGGCGCAGGTCACATCGGCGGTGATGTGAATGGTCTGAGCAGCGGCGGTGCCGGCAAGGCCCGCGACAGCAGCGATTGCGATCGCCTTCTTCATCTCTAATCTCCTCTTTCAGCTCTTGATAGCTAAAAAACTGACAGGTATCCGTACAAAGCACTCGTGAAACGATGGAATCGTTCCTGACCCGAGGACGAGTCTAGCGGGTTGTTGGTGGGTTCGGCAAGAGACAACTCGATCCCAAAACAAAAAAAACACCCGGCCGGGGGGTCCCGGCCAGGTGTGTTCGGATTTTGAACGAGCCCTACGCGGTGCTCAACCCCCCGTGAGGGAGATTAGCGGCGGCGGCGGACAGCGACCAGACCACCGAGGCCGAGCAGAGCAGCCGAGGCGGGGGTCGGGATATCGGTGAAGGTCACCGTGTGCGAGCTGGTCGCGAACTGCGAGCCGTCGAGGGCGATGGGGCCGAAGTCCGAGCCGGTGCGGGCACGGACGAGGGTCGCGCTGAGGACGCCGCCGTCCTCGAGGGAGTAGCTCAGGTCGCCGACGGCGTCGGCGTGGACCGTGAAGGTGCCGATGACGACGTCACCGAAGAAGGTGCCGATCGGGTTCAGCGTGGTCGACTGGCCACCGTTGACGGCGGAGATCGACGCACCGGCGGCAACGCCGGGCTGCGGGTTGGTGAGGGCGGTGAGGGCGTCGGCGAAGGTGGAAGCCGTGCCGATGGCCGCAGAGCCGTTGATGTTGAAGTCGTAACCCTGCACGAACTGGGAAGCCGTCAGGCCGGTGACCGAGATGGTCCAGGTGACGGTCTCGGAAAGCAGGTACACGCCGCCGTCGCCACGGTCAGCGGTGACGTTGATCGACTGCGCGGCAGCGGTGCCAGCGAGGCCCGCGACGGCTGCGATGATGATCGCCTTGTTCATCTTCTTATCTCCTCACAGTGAATTGAGCTAGTCAGCTTGGATGAGAGCACTATCTGAAACGAACGACTCGTTCCCGACCCGCGTCGAATATGCCTCCCCATCCGGCATGTGCCAGCCAATCCGCAAGGTTCCCCCGGATTCCCTGACCGGAACGAGCCTCGCACGCCAAAAAACCGGGGTGGGGTGGGCTGGTTCGGGGGACCGAAAACTCGAATTGTGCGGGGGCGAGCCCGCCCGGGGCCCCAAAAATGGGGATTTGGCCCGTGTGCCCGCGGAAAGCGGTGCTGGCGGGCGGGCAAGAGCCTGCTTTGGTGAAAAAATGCGACCCTGGTGGGCGAAAACCGGCGCCGATTGCCCTGCGGGGGGAGACTCAGTGCCCGGGGCCGAGGCGGTCGAGCACTCGCATGGTGAAGGCGTGCGCGTGGCGGTCATCAGCCGGGTGGTATTCGGACGTGATCTCGGCCCAGGCAGCTGGATCCAGCTCGGGGAAGGTGGTGTCGCCCTCGGGCTCGGCGTGGACCTCGGTGAGGTAGAGGCGATCGACGAGGGGGAGGGCCTGGGCGTAGACGCTGCCGCCGCCGAGGATGGCGGGGCAGCGATCGAGGTCGGGCCAGTTCTCGGGCCCGGCGAGCTCCTGAGCGAGGGCGATCGCCGGGCCGAGGTCGCGGCAGACCTTAACCGCGTCGGCGGCCCAGTCGGGCTGGCGGGTGATGACGATGTTGGTGCGTCCGGGGAGGGCGCCGCCGAGCTCCTCGGAGAAGGTGCGGCGGCCCATGATGACGACGCGGCCGAGGGTGACGCGTTTGAAGTATTTGAGCTCGTCGGGGAGGCGCCAGGGGAGGCCGCCGTCGCGTCCGATCACGCGGTTGGTTCCCATGGCGGCGACGGCGACGAGCATGGGGGAGGGTAGGGGGAGATATGAAGACCCCTCACCCCCGGCCCTCTCCCCGGAGGGGAGAGGGGGGAAACTTGTGGCCCCCTCCGTCCGCTGCGCGGACACCTCCCCCGTCGGCGACGGAGAGAGGGTCGGGTGGTGCACATGACGGCGTCGTTAGACGGCGATCGGGGCCTTGATGTGTGGGTGGGGGTCGTAACCCTCGACGGCGATGTCCTCGAAGGTGAAGTCGAAGATCGAGCGGACGTCCGGGTTCAGGGTCAGCGTGGGCAGGGGGCGGGGGTCGCGGGCGAGCTGCTCGCGGGCTTGATCGGTGTGGTTGAGGTAAAGGTGGGCGTCGCCGAGGGTGTGGATGAACTCGGCGGGGCGGTAGTTGCAGACCTGGGCGAGCATGTGTGTGAGCAGGGCGTAGGAGGCGATGTTGAAGGGGACGCCGAGGAAGAGGTCGGCGGAGCGTTGGTAGAGCTGGCAGCTGAGCCAGGGGGGGCCGTCGTCGGCGGGGGCGACGAAGAATTGGAAGAGGCAGTGGCAGGGTGGGAGGGCCATGTCGTC
>BQJQ01000174.1 GCA_021604785.1 Phycisphaeraceae bacterium | reverse complement strand
GCCCGTCCATCCGCGACACAAACCCCGACGACGCGAGGTCCCCCTCCGGGATGTCGTTGTCATAAAAGAACCACGACCGGTCCGCTCGCCCGTCCGGGTCGAACCGCGCAGGGGCGGGGTAGTCCGGGCCGCCGCCCGGGTAGGTCAGTTCCGCCAGGTGCCCCACCGCGACGAAGAACCCCCCCGAGACATCCACCGACCCAACGCTGATCATGTTGAAGTCGAACCCGAGGTTCTCGCCGGTGGTGGTCATGGAGAAAATCGGCACCGCGTTGGTCGGGTCCGCGTCGTTGTCCGGATCGTCGAAGATCCAGATGCTCACCGTCGCGTCCGCCGAGAGCGACCCGAGCCCAAACGAGACGTCCGTCACCTGCTCGCTCGCCTGCTCCGTGAAGAAATAGTTTCCCCAGAGCATGTCGATGTCACCGAACTCCTCGAACGTGCTCGGCGGCCCGAGCAGCACGTTCGACACGCCGTCGTCGTACAGATACTCACCCGAGAGCACCGGCGCCGCCGCCGTGCACACAAGCCCCGCCGCGAGCACGAAGCCGCGGGCGTCACCCAACACACTGATCGTCATCACTACTCCTCCATCTCCGGTATACACAAACACACAGCCCGAGTCTACGGGCGGCTCCCACCATCAAATTCCCGATCCGTCGTCCGATCAAAACCCGCGTCCTCCCGCGTCGCGAGTGCCACGAACCTGTTGGGCGCCTGCCCCTGCTCCTCCCGGTAGAGCCGGGCGATGTTCGGCAGCCGCCCGAGGATCACAAACAGCATCGCATCCGAGGGCGCAAACCCCATGTCCAGCAACAACGCCGCCCCGAAGCCGTCGATGTTGATCGGCACCCGCTTGCGCGCGAAGAGCTCTCGCCCGATCTCCCGCACCGCGAGCACGTGCTCGCCCTCCCACCCGATCTCGTCGGCCATCGCCACCAGCCGGCGCACCCGCGGGTCCGCCTGCTCGTGAAACCGCTCGGGCGCCCGCCCGGCCTCGCCCGCAGCCTCGCTCTCGGCGCTGCGGTGAAACCGATGCCCGAACCCCCACACCCGCTCGCCGGTCGCCAGCCGTTCGTCCAGAAACGCGCGCACGCCCCGCCCGCATGCAACAAGCCCGCCTATCTCCTCCATCGCCCGCTCGAGCGCGCCGAAATGGTACATCCCCATCGCCCCGGAAATAAAGCTGATAGCGCACACCCCGAACGGCGCGCGCACGCTCGCAGCAACCCGCGCCCCGTGCGTCGAGGGTGATGTCACCCCATGCTCGCACAACGAGACCAGGTACGCCTCGCACATCGCCCGCTCACGTGCATCCGGATACCGCCCGAGCACCTGGAGGAAGACCATCTCGACGAAACCGACTGAGCCGACGAACTCCCCGATCGGCACCCCCCGCACAAGCAGCTCGCCGTCGAGCACGCGGCTCTCGCCCCGCGCTGCCGGGCGCGCAGGCGTGGTACCGGGCTGCAATTCAGCCATGGTCATGACGGTTCCCCGATCAGTTCGTGCGCCAGCGCTTCGATCGCGTGCACCAGCACACGGACCGAGCGCAGATACTCGTCGATGCTCAGCCGCTCCTCGGGCGTGTGGTCGAGCGAGCTGTCGCCCGGCCCGTACGCCGCGATCGGGCACGCCCACACGGGCGCCACAACATTGAAGTCCGCCGTTCCGGTCTTGACCTTCATCCGTGGCTTCCCGCCGACACTCCGCACGCCGCCCGCCAGCGCACGCAGGACCGCGTCATTCCGGTCCGATCGGCACGCACGCTCCGCACCACGGCACTCGATCTCGATCGCGTCGCCCGCGAGCGCGCGCAACGCCGCAGCGAGTTCGTCGGGCCCGATCGACACCGGCAGCCGGAACCCGGCCTCCAGCACGCCAGTTTCCACGAGCCCGTCGCGCGCCGTGCCCATCGACAAAATCGTCGCCTGGATCCGCTCGAATGCGCCCGTGGCGTTCCCGCTGAGTTCCTCGATCCGCGCGCGCACGCTCGTCCACCACGCGTGCAGCGTGTCCGCGGCTGAGGGGTCCGGACCCGCGCTGTGGGCTGCGGGGCGCTCGCACCGGGCGCGCACACGCAGACACCCCTTGTACCCGAGCGTGACGCCGTCCCACCCGCTGGGTTCGCCGATGATGCACGCGTCGGGTTGTATCCGATCGCGCACGAACCGGGCGCCCAGCGAGTCCGCCTCCTCCCCCACCGCAGCGATCACATCGATGGCAACGTTTCCGGACACGCTTGCCCGCGTCGCCGCACTGAGCATCGCCGCCAGCGGGCCCTTCGCGTCCACCGATCCGCGCCCGTGGAGCACGCCGTGCTCGATGCGCACCGGGATCTCCCCAGGGACCGTGTCGATATGCCCGAGCAGCGCGATCCGCTTGGTCGCCGCGGCATTCCCCCGGCGTGCGATGCCGTTCCCGGCTTCATCGATCTCACACGCGAGCCCGGACGCTGCCGCGGTTTCCACAAACGCGCGCACAGCGGCGTCCTCGGACCCCGATACACTCGGCGTGCGCACGAGCCGCTCGAGGAGGGCCGTCGCCGCAGTATCACTCATCGGATGATGATCCACCGTGGCGCGCAGGGCAGACGTCATGCCCATATCTCTTCGAAAATGGTCCCTGCACCCGCGAGCGCCAGCTCGATCGCGTCGGTCCCGCGCGCCGAACCGATGACAACGCGGGAGACGCCGCCGGCGAGGGCTTCCTCGGCGGCGAGGACCTTGTTCTTCATCCGGCCGCTCGCGGCATTGCGAACATCTTCGATGCCGCCCTCGCCGACTTGGCCGATCAGCGAGGCGAGATCGGCGGGGTCTCGCAGCACGCCGGGCACGTTCGAGAGCAGCAGCAGTTCGTCGGCGCCCAACGCCGCGGCGGTGGCGGCGGCGGCGCGGTCCGCGTCCACGTTGATCGCGACGCCGTCGTCGGTGATCGCCGGCGGGGTGAGCACGGGGATGCGCCCCGCGTCGAGCAGCAGGTTGAGCAGGCCCGCATCGACGCCTGTCACGCGCCCGGAGAGGTCGTCTCGGACGATGACGGTGCGCCCGTGCTCGACGGATCGGATGGCGGCCTTGCGTTCGCCGTGCCAGAGCCCGCCGTCGATGCCCGAGAGGCCGATCGCGTCGACAGTGCGCGCGCGGAGCATCGCGACGAGGGTCTTGTTGACCTTGCCGCAGTAGGCCATGAGAAAGGCGTCCAGGGTCGCCCGATCGGTGCGCCGACTGACGTTGCCCGAGGGACTGGTGATCGTCTTCGGCGGGATGCCGAGCCGCACGCTGAGGACGTTGGTCTCGTGCGATCCGCCGTGGACGAGCACGCAGCGGGCGCCCGTCGCGACGAGATCGGCGAACGACTCGGCGGCGTGTTCGAGGGAGATGCCCTCGCCGCCGCCCACCTTGACCACGATCGTGCGCGCCATCGGGAGTCTCCTTTAGGCCGGGTGGAGCCCGGGGAAGTCGAGTCCGGTGCGCTCGGGGAGGCCGAGCGCGAGGTTCATGCTCTGGACGGCCGAGCCGGCGGCGCCCTTGACGAGGTTGTCGATCGCGCACAGGGCGACGATGCGCCCCGATCCCTCGTCGATCGCGAAGCCGACGTCGGCGTGGTTCGAGCCGATCACGACGCGCGGGTCGGGCAGGCGGTGCATGCCGGTGCACTCGGCGACAAGGCGCACGAAAGGCTCGTCGGAGTAGGCGTCGCGGTAGAGGCGCCAGAGGTCGCGGGTCTCGAGCTGTCTGGTCGGGAGGACGTGGGCGGTGCAGAGGACGCCGCGGACCATCTCGACGGCGGTGATGGTCGCGTCGATCGCAATCTCACCCAGCGATTGGTGGACTTCGGCGAGGTGGCGGTGCCCGGCGGGCGAGTAGGTGCGGACGGCGCGCGCACGGATGGGGTGGTGCGAGGATGCGCCGTGCTCGGCGCCGGCTTCGGAGGAGCCGACCTTGACGTCGGCGATCACGCGTTCGATCAGCCCGGCCCGGGCGAGGGGGAGCAGGGCGAGGGTCATCGCGGTGGCGTTGCACCCGACGCCCGAGACGAGGGTGGCATTGGGGAGTGTGTCGCGGGTGAGTTCGGGGAGGCCGTACACAGCCTGTTCGAGGAGATCGGGGGCGGGGTGCTCGGCGCCGTACCAGCGTTGGTAGGCGGCGGGATCGCGGAGGCGGAAGTCGGCGGAGAGATCGACGACGAGGCGCGCGCGGTCGAGGCATTCGCGCACCGCCGGAGCGGCCGCGCCGTGCGGCAGGCAGACGAAGGCGACGTCGCAGGGTTCGCGCTCTTCGGCGGCGGTGTAGAGGAGGTCGGTGTGCCCGCGGAGGTTTGGGTGGGCACGGTGGATGGGCTGGCCGCGGAGCGAGCGGGAGGTGGCCTGCGCGAGTTCGACCTCGGGGTGGGCGAGGAGGAGGCGGAGGAGCTCGCCGCCGGTGTAGCCGGTCGCGCCAATGATGGATGCGCGGATACTCACGCGGGGATCCCCTCGGGGGTGCGCGCGTTCTCGGCGATGCGCGCGGCATGGGCGGCGATGGCGGCGGGGATGTCCACCCCAGTGGTGGCGATGGAGTTGCGGAACTCCATGGAGTGGTTGACCTCGTTGACAAGCAGGCCGCGGGTGGGGCATTCGAGGAGGTCGATGGCGATGATGTCGCCGCCGACGGCGGCGGCGGTGCGCCGGCACAGGTCGTCGAGCTCGGGGGTGATGGGCAGGCCCTGGGCGTGTGCGCCGCGGGCGGTGTTGGTCACCCAGTGCTCGCTGGTGCGCACGATGGCGGCGATGGGCTGGCCTCCGATGACGAAGGCGCGGATGTCGCGGCCGGGCTTGTCGATGTGCTGCTGGACGTAGTAGACGCCCTGGGCGGCCGAGCCGAGGGTGGCTCGGTGGTCGATGACCGCTTCGGCAGCGTCTCGGTCGTTGACGCGGGCGACCAGGCGCCCCCACGAGCCGACGGTGGGCTTGAGGACGGCGGGGTAGCCGATCGACTCGACGGCTTCGAGGGCGGCGTCGGGGTCGAGCGCGACTCGGACGCCCGGGGTCGGCACGCCGGCGCGTTCGAGGGTGATCGTGGTGCGGAGCTTGTCGGCGCAGACCGCGACGGCATCGGGCGGGTTGATGACGCGGACGCCGAGGCCCTCGAGGATGCGCCCGATCGTGACCGAGGTGGCCAGGGAGAGCGAGCGGTCGAGGACGGCGTCGTAGCCCGCCCAGGGGGTCGGGTCGGCCGGGTCGAGCACGAGGGTGCGGGCGTCGATGGGCGTGACGTCGATGCCGGCGGCTTCGAAGGCGTCGAGCAGCAGGCGCTCTTCGACGCGGACGCGGGTGTGCAGCATGGCGAGG
>BQJQ01000173.1 GCA_021604785.1 Phycisphaeraceae bacterium | reverse complement strand
ACTCGGTGCTCGCGGCGTTGCGCACGCTGGGCGAAATGAAGCCGACCAAGGGCGGGCGCCGAGTGGCGATCCTGGGCGACATGCTCGAGCTGGGCGATTCGTCCGAGTCGGCGCATGCGGAGGTGGCGCGGGCGATCGCGGGGTCGCGGGGGATCCACGCGGCGGTGCTGGTCGGGCCGGCGATGTCGGCAGCGGCGGGCGAGGCGGGGGCCAAGGCGACGGCGGCGGATCTGGCGGGCGAGGCGGATGCGGACCGGATCGCGGCGATGGTCGAGGCGGGCGACGTGGTGCTGATCAAGGCGTCGCGCGGCGGGCGCCTGGAACGCGTGGCCGACGCGATCGAGCGCCGGTTCGGCGGCGCGGGGTAGACTCGCCCGGCCCGCGATCGGGCGGACCCTCCGGAGGCTGACGATTCTCTACCTGCTCGTCGATCTGATCCGCGACTGGCTGCTCGAGGTCGGGCTGTATCGGTTCGTGGGCGTGCTGGATCAGATCCAGTTCCGTGCGCTCGCGGCGGCGGGGCTGGCGTTCGCGATCGTCGTGCTCTGTGGCAAGCGGACGATCCGGTTCCTGACCGGGCTCAAGCTGGGCGACACGGGCGAGACGGACGCGGAGGCGCTGCGGTCGCACGCGGCGAGCAAGGCGAACGTGCCGACAATGGGCGGTGTGCTGATCTGCGGGGCGATCTTCGTCTCGACGGTGCTGTTGGCGGACCTGAGCCGGTTTTATGTGCAGCTCGGGCTGTTGGTGCTGGTGTGGCTGACGGCGCTGGGGGGCGCGGACGACTATCTGAAGCTGACGGCGGCGCGGCGCGGGCAGGGGCGCCAGGGGCTGCTCGCGTGGGAAAAGCTGGTCTTCCAGCTGGGCATCGGCGTGCTGGTCGGGTTCTTTTTGTACCGGCACGGCGTGCGGATCGACGAGGTGCCCGACGGCGTCACGGGCGAGCTGGCGCGGGTGGTCAACCATCGGACGGTCGAGCACGTGGTGAACCTGCCCGGGCAGCGGACGTACGTGCCCGGCGAGCCGGGGGTGGCGGAGGGGTTGTTTTACCTGGGGCGGTCGGCGTTCATCATCGTCGCGGTGCTCTTGGTGGCGGGGCTTTCCAACGCGGTGAACATCACGGACGGGATGGACGGGCTGGCGGCGGGGACGTCGGGGATCGTGTCCATCGCGCTGGCGTTGCTGGCGTTGCTGGCGGGGGCCGAGGGGATCGCGCAGGGGTTGTTGTTGCCGGACATCGCGTTCGCGGACGAGCTGGGTGTGATGGCCGGGGCGATGGGGGGGGCGTGCCTCGGGTTTCTGTGGTGGAACTGCGCGCCGGCGCAGGTCTTCATGGGCGACACGGGCAGCCTGGCGCTGGGGGGCTTGATCGCGTACATCGCGGTGGTGATCCGTCAGGAGATCATCGTGCTGCTGATGTGCGCGGTGTTTATGGTGGAGATCGTGTCGGTGGTGGTGCAGGTCGGGTGGTTCAAGTACACGCGGATCACGACGGGGACGGGGCGGCGGGTCTTCCGCGTGGCGCCGTACCACCATCACCTGCACCTGGGCGGGTGGACGGAGAACCAGGTGGTGGTGCGGATGTGGATCGTGACGGTGCTGCTGGCGATCGTGGCGCTGGCGACGCTGAAGCTGCGCTGAGGCTTCAGCGTTCGATCAGGAGCATCGGGCGCTCGAAGAAGACGCGGTCGTGGACCGGGCCGCGGGCGCCGGGGAGCACGGCGAGCGTGATCGCGGTTGCACCAGCGGGCAGCTCGACGCGGATGTCGGCGGTCGGGCTGGCGGCGTGCAGGCGGTGGGTCGAGAGTTCGACGGGGCCCGCCCCGGTCTGAGCGCGGACCTCGAGCATGCAATCGGCCCACGCGCCGGGGACGGTGCCGAGCGTCGCGACGGTCGCGAATCGCGTCGCCCCGCGCGGCAGCGGCCATGTCGCGGTCATGGGCCCGGGGAACTCGATCGTGGCGAGCCCGCCGACGCCGAGGGGGCCGGCGATCGGGGGCGAGGCCCAGCGACGTTCGCCCGTGGGCGCGTGCGTCGGCGCGTCGAGCGACGCGAGCGCGAGGACGCCCGAGCCGGCGGGCACGAGCCCCGTGACCTCTTCGAGCGTGAACGCGAGCACCGGGGGTGCTTCGGCGGACTCGGACCCCGCCGGCTCGTCCCCGCCCGTGAGCGTGAGGGCGAGCTTGACGGTGCCGCGGGGCGTGGTCGTGATTCTCGACGCTTCGAGCACCGACCCGTTGGCGAGCGAGACGAGCGTGCGCCCGGGCGTTCGCGCGGGGTTGGCGAGCGCGATGGTCGAGACGGTGGAGACCGAGAGGATGACCTCGTCGGTGTCGGTCTCGATCTCGACGTCCGAGCCCACCGCGAGGACGTACCCCGTGATGACGTCGCCGTTGCGGAGGGTGACGGTGTCGGTGTCCGCGATGGCGGGGGAGGTCCGCGGGGCGTCGGCGAGCTCGATGTGCGCGATGCGGTCGAGCGCGATCGCGACGCGGTCGGCGCCGGGGAGGCGCACGAGCAGGGCGTCTTCGATCGCCAGGGCAGGGTCCGGGACGGCGTCGAGGGCGCCGAGCCCGAGCGCGCCGATCACGCGTTGCCCGTCGGTCATGGTGACGGCGACGCGGACGGTGCCGGGCGCCATCGTGCTTTGGGGGTGCGCCGAGCGGGGCGCCTGCTCGATCGGCAGGATCACCGCGATGTCGGACATCGGGATCGGCTCGGAGGTGCGGTCCGGGTGGGCGATCTCGATCTCGTCGGTCGAGATCGCGAGGATGGAGACTTCGCGGGCTTCGAGCGAGCGGTCGACGAGCAGTCGCTCGATCGGGGCGGCCATCGTGGCACCGGCGGCGCACGCGAGCGCCGCGCCGGCGAGCCTCCAGGATGCCTTGGTCAACAGCGTCGTCATGGGGTCACTTCTGGAAGATCGGCAGATACCGCTTGGGCATCTGAAGAACAATGAGCGCCATCGCGGTGCCGTAGGAGGGTCCGACGGAGTTGTCGTCCCACGAACCGTCCGCGTCTTGTGATGCGAGCAGTTCTTCTCGGACGGCGGGCCACCAGGTCGCCCAGTGGTCGCCGCCGGCGAGGTACATCGCCTGGACGGCGTAGTAGTGCCCGTAGAAGTAGTGCGCCCGTGCGGGGCGGGCCCGCCCGGGCAGGGCGGCGTCGGTGAGGTAGGTCAGCCCGCCCTCGATCGCGTCGTCCTCGTAGATCCCCGCGTAGAACAGGGCTGCGACGCCCGCGGCGGACCGGGGCCAGGCGCTCACGCCCGTCTCGACCTGGTACTTGAACCCGCCGTCGGGGTTCTGGCAGAGACGGGCGTACTCGACGGCGTCGTCGATGACCTGCTTGGAGACCTCGATGCCCGCGTTGCGGGCGCTCCGCAGCGCCATCACCTGGCAGATGGTGACCGAGATGTCGGCGTCGTAGGGGACGGGGTTGTACCGCCACCCGCCCTCTTCGTTCTGCGTCGCCTCGATGAGGCGGACGGCGCGGACGAGGACGTCGTGGATGCGCTTGGCGCGTTGCGTGTCGGCGCCGCCGGCGGTCATGCCGTACGCCTCGCCCACGAAGAGCGTCGCGAACCCGTGCCCGTACATGGGCCCGTTGGAGGCTTCGGCGGCGATGAGCCCGTTCTCGGCGGCGCTGTCGAGCACGAACTCGAGCCCGCGGTCGATCACGTCGCCGTACTCCCCGCGGCCGGGGACGTGCCCGTCGGCCATGAGGGCCAGGCAGGCGAGGGAGGTGATGGCGACGTTTTTGCCGAAGCGTCCGCCGGAGAACGAACCGTCGTCGTCCTGCTGGGTGACGAGGTACGCCATGGCCTTCTGGATCGCGGCGTCGAGCTCGGGGGTGAACTCGTTTTCGAGTGCGTTGTTCTGGGCGCCCAAGGTTGGGGCGGCGGGCGCGTCCTGCGCGAGGGTGGGGGTGCTGCAGAAGAGCGTGCCCGCGGCGAGCATCGCGGTCGTGGTGCGCGTCATGGTGACTCCTCCTCGGCCAGCCGGCGGTAGTACGACTCGGTCGCGCCTTCGTAGAGCGACGAGTACCGGTCGGACAGCCCCTGCGTGAGCGCTTCGCGGAGGCGCTCGGGCAGGGCACCCCACGCGGCGCCGGCGGCGGCCTGGCCCGGGTTCATCTGCACGCCGCTCGCCCCGGCGGGCATGTGCGTGTCCTGGGCGCTCTTCTCGCCCGGCTCGGGGGCTGCGCCGGGCTTGGGCTGCGGCTGGTTCGGCTGCTGCTGTTGCTGCTGCGACTGGCTCGACGACTGCCCGGGCTTGTACTGCTGTTGCTGCTGATTCTGCTCGGCGGCGCTGATGACCTGCTCGAGCATGCGGACGACGTCTTCCTGCTGGCGCTGGGTCGCGATGCCGACGTCGCCGGCGAGGCGCATCCGCGTCGCGATCTCGTTCATCAGCCCCGCGGCCTGGTCGAGCTGCTCGCCCATCTGCTCGGGCGAGAGCTGCTTGTCGAGCTCGGATTGCTCCGGGGAGAGCACATCGGGCGTGCCCTCGGCGGGGGTCGTGTCGGTCGAATCCGCCGGATCGTCGAGCCCGAGGAGCTCGTCGAGGGTGGGGGGCTGATCGCGAGGCGGCTCGGGCGTCGTGTCCTGCGCGAGCGCGCAGAACGAGCCCAGACCGATCACGATCGCGGTGCCCAGCGGGTATGCGTTGCGAGCCATGGCGAGCCCATCAGACATTACGTGCCGCCTCCATGCAATCCCTGATTCTCATCAGGGGCGGGCTCCCCCGGTTCTGAACCCTCGCCGGGGGTGTCTTGTTCGTTCTCGGGCCCAGGTGCCGAGTCGGGCTCGGTGATGACGCCTTCGGGCATCGCGGGGGGCTGCTGCATCCGCTGGATCAGCTCGGCGGCGTGGGAGGCGAGGTCGGTCTGCAACTGAGCAGCCTCGGCGATGCCGTCGGGCGTGCGCGCGTCGGGCGATTCGTCGAGCTCACGCGTGAGCATCATCGCCTGCTGCTGCATCGTGCGGAGGACCTTGAGCTCGGCAACCGGGGGCACGAGCGGCGGGGGGGGGGAGCCTTCGCCGCCTTGCCCGCCCTGGCTTTGGCCGCTGTCGGCTTGCTGCCCGTCGTCGAAGGGCGAGTCGGGCTGCTCGGGGTCGCTCAGCGCGTCGACCAGGCTTGCGAGCAGGTCCACGGCGCCGGTCTGCGCGCGCCGGGTGGCGGTGTTGGGCGAGCCGGCGCCGAGCGCGTCGGCGGCGTCGGTCATCAGGCGGTCCAGGCGCCGGTGCGCGAAGGCGAAGACCCGCGCCTCGGCGAGCTCGCCGGCCATCTCCGGGATCTGAGCGACGCGGGTGCGCAGCTCGTCCTGCTTGGCGCCGAGCGTGCGTGCGTGGGCGCGTTCGCGGCGCGACAGGCGTTTGCCCGCGAGCGGGTCGGTCTCGGCGAGCAGGGCCGCCTGCTCTTCGAGCGCGGCGCGGTATGCCTGGCGGACCTCCTGGCGGATGCGGTCCG
>BQJQ01000172.1 GCA_021604785.1 Phycisphaeraceae bacterium | reverse complement strand
CGAGCCACCGGTGGAAGGTGCCCATCGCCAGCGGCGTCACGGTCGGCTCGCCCATGCCCAGCCCGGCGGTCCTTTTGGTGGTGTAGTCCACGTTGACCGCCTTCACGCCCTCGTCGAAAGCCTCGGTGAAGGCCGCCAGCTCGGGCTCGGTGGGCGGTCGCTCGAACTCGACCGCCAGCTCCAGCCCGGCCCGGCGGCCGCCATCGGCGTCCGGGTAGACCGGGGCCGCGGTGAACTCCCCCACCACCAGCCCGGTCGCCGCGCATGCCGCGGTCACCCCGTCCTCGATGTGCTCGGCGATCAGGTTCTCGCCGAACGCGTTGATGAAGTGGCGGTGTCGCCCCACGATCCGCAGGCGCGCCGGCCCCCCGCTCCCATCAAGCGTCGGCACCTCGTGGAACTCGACCACATCACCAAGCACGTACCGCCAGAGCCCGGCGCACGTCGTGAGCACGACCACGTACTGCTGCCCGGGCTCAACCTCCCAGCACCCGAACGCCTCGGGGTTCGGGTCGTCGATCTGCTCGCGGGGGACGAACTCGAAGAAGACGCCGTTGTCCACCAGCAGGCGGAGGTAGGGCTCGGCGCGGTCGTCCTGGATCGCGACGAACGCCTCGGACGCGGGGTAGAGCTCGAGGCGCTCGGGGATGTCGATGTTCGGGTCGCCCGAGTAGGCGCGGGCGATGCGCGCGCCGAACGGGTCGTAGCGGACGCCGCCGTGGACGAACACCTCAAGGTTCGGCCACACCTCGCGGACGCAGCTCGCGCCGGCCATCTTCATCACCCGGTTCATCAGCACCAGCGCCCACGAGGGCATGCCCGAGATGAACCGGATGTCCTGACGGCTGGTCAGCTCGGCCATCGCCTCGATCTTGGCGGGCCAGTCGTCCATGAGCGCGATCTTCGGGCCGGGCGAATAGATGGCGGACAACGGCCACTTGATCAGCGGGGTGACGAGCCCCGAAAGATCGCCCGTCGCGACGCCGTGCTCGTTGTACGACAAGTCGCTCGACCCGCCCAGGAACAGGCACCGCCCGGACATGACGCGCGTGAGCGAGACGCCGCGGTTGAGCATGTGGGCGAAGATGTCCAGGCTCGCGCGGTAGTTGGACCTGAACATCGGCTGCGAGAGCGGGATGAACTTGTCGCCCGCGGTGGTGCCCGAGGTCTGCGCAAAGTGCTTGACCAAGCCGGGCCAGAGCACGTCCGGCACGCCGCCCTCGCGCATGTCGCGGATGTCGTCGACGAACGCGTACCAGTCGGCGATGGGGACGGTCGAGCGGTACGCCGCGACGCGGTCGCGCGGGTCGGAAATCTCGGCGATGCGCGCGAAGTCGTGCGCTCTGCCGAACCGCGTCCCCGCGGCTTCACGCAGCAGCTCGGTCATCTGCTCGATCTGAATCCGCCCGGACGCCCGCGCCCACCGGCGCCGGTCCGCGAGCTTGCGCGCGCGAGACGCGACCTTCGCGTGCAGCCCGGCGCCCACCAGCGCGGTCCACCGCACCGGCCCACCTCGTGGGGCCGACCGGGGCGCCGATCCGGAGATCGTCGCGGGGGCGCTCATGTCAGGATGCTTCGGCGTCGCGCCGGTCGAGCTCGCCGGCGAACTCACGCACCGCCCGCGCGAATGTCTCGGGCGCCTCGATCATCGGCGCGTGCCCGCACGCGTCGATCCACGCGATCCGCGCGTCGGGCAGCAGGTCCAGGAACCCCTGGGCGGCGCTGGGCGGGGTCACGATGTCCTCGCGACCCCAGATCAGCAGCGTCGGGCACCGGATCTCGGCGAGCTCGTCGCCCATGTGGTTGCGCCGGGCGGTCTTGGACAGGCGCACCATCGCGCGGGCCCCGCCGCGGGAGTTCAACGCGGCGTGCGCGCGCTCGATGTCGCTCTCGGCGACCTTCGCCTTGTCGTAAAACAGTTCGCCGATCTTCTCGCGCAGCCACTCGCGGCTCGGCCGCACGGGCGCGCCCTTGACGATCGTCCGCTCGATCAGCCCGCTCGAGCCCGCGAGCACCAAGCCGCGGACCAGGTCCGGGCGGTGGCGGGCGATGCGCAGCGCGACGTGCCCGCCAAACGAGTTGCCCACGAGCACCACGGGCGTCGGGGCGTGGGCCTCGAGGAACCGCTCGGTGATCTCGGTCACGCCCTGGATCGAGCAGTCCGGGCCGCGCAGTTCGAGCAGCGGGAGTTCGAGCGTCGTGCACCGGACCTCGGCGGTCAGATCACCGACCACGTCCTCCCAGTGCTCGTTGAGCCCGACGAGCCCGTGCAGGAACACGAACCCCGGGCCGGCCCCTTCGTCACGGACGGCGGCGGCGACATCCACCCCCGAGGGGCCGCGCAGCATCACCGCGGCGGGTTCGCCGGACGTATGGGTGGGCGGGCTGGTGTTCGTGGAGGGTGGCATGGGGTTCGAGAAGGCTCTGGGGGCAATCCTACACAGCCGCGCGCGGGGCGGTCGCCGATGCCCCGCATTGGCCCGAACACCGGGCGCGGAGGGGGGAATCACCCGCCCGTCAGGGTTGGGGCCGAGGGGGCCCCGATTTCGCCGTCCACGATCGAGATCACCCGGTCGGCACGCTCGGCGACCGCGGCGTCGTGGGTCACCATGAGCACCGTAAGCCCGTGCCGCTCGCGGAGATCGGCGAGCACGTCCAGGATCGCCCCGCCCGTCTCGCGGTCCAGGTTGCCCGTGGGCTCGTCGGCGAGCAGCAGCGTGGGCTCGTTGATCAGGGCCCGGGCGATCGCGACGCGCTGGCGCTCGCCGCCCGAGAGCTCGGCGGACCGGTGGCGGAGCCGGTGCCCGAGCCCGAAGGCTTCGAGCAGTTCCTTGGCCCGCGCCGTCGCGGCCCCGCGTTCGCGGTGCCAGCCGATCCGCCCCGTCCGCACCATCGCGCCGACGGTGACGTTCTCGAGCACCGTCAGCTCGGGCAGCAGGTGGTAGAACTGGAAGACGAACCCGACGTCGCGCGAGCGGAACCGGTCGAGCTGGCTCCCGGGCAACGACGTGAGGTCCCGCCCGTCGAAGGTGATGTGCGCGCGCGGCGTGTCGCCCTTTGCTTTGTCCGGTCGGTCCAGCCCGCCGCAGAGGTGGAGCAGGGTGCTCTTGCCCGAGCCCGAGGCGCCGAGGATCGCGACCCACTCGCCGCGGGCGACGTCCAGGTCCACGCCGTAGAGCACGGGGACCGAGACGCGGCCGAGCTTGTACGTCTTGCGCACGTTCCGCACGCTCAGCAGCGGGCCCGGGTCGGTCTGTGGTGCGTGCTCGGGCATGTTCACTCGAACCTCAGGGCCTGCACCGGGCGCATGCGGGCGGCACGCCACGCGGGCAGGGCGGCGCCGAACAGACACGTCACGACGCCGGCGATCCCGACGATCAGCGCCTTGTGCCACTCCATCTCGCGGGGGATCTCGACGAAGTAGTACACCCGCGCGTCCCAGACGACGAGCCCGAACGTCTCGCCCAGCCACTCGTGGATCGCGTTGATGTTGGTCACGATGAGGTACCCGGCGACGAGCCCGAGCGCGGACCCGACGACGCCGATCGCCCCGCTGTAGCGCAGCCAGAGCCACGCGACGCCCGCGGTGGTCGCCCCGAGCGCGCGGAGGATGCCGATGTCCTTGGTCTTCTCGGAGATCATCGACCAGAAGATCGCGAGCACGAGGAAGACGGTCGTGAAGCAGACGATGCCGAAGATGAACAGGACCAGCCCGGTCTCTTTGCGCACGCTGGCGATGAGCGTCGCGTTCTGGTCGGCCCAGGTGAGCACGAGGATGTCCAGCTCGTGGGGCACGCCCTCGTGCGCCTGCGCGAAGCCCGGGTAGACCTCTTCCTCGATGATCTTCTTGATCTCGTCGGGCGTCGCGTCGTCCACGCCGCGGACGAGGACGGTGGTGACGCGGGCGGGCGCGACGCCGGTCGCTTCGAGGGGCTTGGGGCGGAGGACGCCGTCGGGGCCTTGTTCGTAGTTGCCGAAGATGTCGTCGCCCTTGGTGTTGACCTTGACCGCCTCGTCCATCCGCAGCTGGCGCTGGAGCCAGTCCAGCGGGACGAGCACGGTGCCCGAGTCCACCTCGTAGACGCCCGACTGGAACTCGTTGGCGACCGGGAGCCGGCGCGAGATCGAGTCGATCGGGATGCCCTCGTGATCCAGCGCGAGCAGGGTGAGCCCGATCTCGCCGTTGCGGGGCATGAAGATCGACTCGACGGCGATCTCCCCGTCCGGGCGCGCGCGGAGCGTCGTCTGCGGGACGTAGATCCCCGCGGCGGTCCGCTCGAGCAGCCCGGAGAGCTCGATGCCGATGATCGCCGCCGGGTCGGAGTCGCCCGTGGTCGGGTCCGGGCGGGTCATGGTCAGGGCGTTGTCGTAGTAGAACTGCATCGACGGGTGGTCGCCGAGCCTGGGGTCGTCGCGGTCGTGGTCCTTGCGGGTGGGCGTGTTGAGCGGGCGCCACCAGATGGTGTCCTCGAACCCGGTGACGCGCCGGAAGGCGTCGGGCTCGACGCCCTTGATCGTTACCACCCGGATCTGGCCCGTCGGCAGGCGGACGAGCCCGAGCGACTCGGTCATCGGGGCGGCGGCCTCGATCCGGTCGTTCGCTTCGAGCCGCTCGATCAGATCGTCGTAATGCGCGAACCCGGCGATGGGCCAGTGGATGACCGCGTCGCCCACCATCGGGCGCCCGGACTCGAGCAGCACCTTGAGGAAGCCGCCCATGATCGACCAGGTCACCAGCACCGTCGCGACCGACAGCATGACCGCGACCATCGCCAGCAATGGCATGATCTTGCTCGTGAGGTACTTGCGGGTCAGCAGCGCTTGGTACACGGGCGGGACTGTACCCGAACCCGCCCGGCCCGTCCGGCACTCGGCGCAGCCGGCATAACCGGCACAGGCCGAACCCCTTCGCTGACCGGACCGACCCGTATGGATTCGCAGCCCATGCCGCGTCCCGGACGCTCCGATAGCCGGGCGGAGGATCCCGCCGATGCCCGACGACCAAGCCCCAGCACCCCGCGACTCGACCAGCCCGAGCGCGGCGGGGCTCATCTCCGACGCCGCGTCGGACGCCGCCGAGTCGTACCGCAACTTGGTTTCCGGACGTTCGTGCGGCGACTGCCGGGTCTGCTGCCGGCTGCCGGATATCCCCGAGCTCGACAAGCCCATCAACACCTGGTGCAAGCACACGGACCTCGAAACCGCCGGCGGCGGGTGCGGGATCTATGAAGACCGACCCAAGACCTGCCGCGAGTACGAGTGCGCCTGGCTCAGCGGGCTCGGTGACGAGCACGACCGCCCGGACCGTCTGGGCGTGATGTACCAGCCGATCACCCTGACCGACGGGTCGCCCGGGCTGGCAGCGGTCGAGGCGATCGACGGGGCGTTCGACCGCCCCCGCGTGCGCGCCCAGCTGGCGCGGTACTCGGATTCCAAGCCCGGGCAGCTCGTGATGCGGACGGCTGCCGAGACGCGGTTCCGCCCGGTCCCCCTCACGATCGGCGGGGCCAAGCC
>BQJQ01000171.1 GCA_021604785.1 Phycisphaeraceae bacterium | reverse complement strand
TACCGTGCGGTCGTATGACCAGAACCAACTCGGGCTAGGCCCCGCCCACTTGTTGATCCACAGCGGACCGAGCTTGAACTGTCTTACACGTGGGTCGGGCAGAGCCGGGGGTGATCTGCTCTCTGGCGTTTGCACGTAGATGAGCGAAAGGGTCCCTTGAAAACAACCCGCTTGATAGGCGGTGTTGACGTTGGGACGGTTCGGATCGAAGTAGGAGTAGTTGCCCGCACAGAACTGCACCCACCCGGATGTGATGCCGAGTGCGGAGATCAGCGCGGTTGCTGTCACTGAAAGCCACGGTCGCCTTGTTGGTCTGCGTCTATCCATACCGAATCCACTCCAGCCTCAGTCCCTGCGGCGGCAGGGTCGGGCCCGGGTTGGCCGTCCGGTCCTTCGATTCGAGGATCTCGGGGATGCGGTTCGGGTCGAGCGTGCCGCGGCCGGCTTCCATCAGTGTGCCGGCGAGGATGCGGACCATGTTGTAGAGGAAGCCGGAGCCGCGGACGCGGATGATGAAGCGTTGCTCGTCTTCCTCTCCCCGCTGGGGAGAGGGCTGGGGTGAGGGGTCTTGGGCGGGCAGGGGTGTCTCCGTCGAAGACCCCTCACCCTGCCCTCTCCCCGGGGGGGAGAGGGTGGGAACCTCGATCTCGCACCCGGTGATCGTGCGGACCGTCGTCTTGCGGCCGTGGCTGACCTGGGCGAAGCTCGCGAAGTCGTGCTCACCGACGAGCAAGGCGGCGGCGGCGCGCATGCGTTCCACGTCCAACTCGTACCACGTGTGGAAGACGTACCGGCGGTCCCACAGCGGGCGCTTGAGCCCGGAGACGACGGTGTAGGTGTATTCCTTCTCGACAGCACCCGCGATGGGCTCGAACACGTCGTCCACGACCTCGATCGCGCGCACCAGCACGTCGCGCGGGAGGCGGCCGTTGAGTGCGCGGATGAGGGTGTGCGTGCCGCGGTCGGCGGGCCACCCGACGCCTTTGTCGGTATCGGGGATGCTCGTGAACGCCGCGACCTGCCCGTTCGCGTGCACGCCCGAGTCGGTGCGCGAGGCGCCGGTGACGACGACGGGCTCGCGGACGACCTCGCGGACGGCCTGCTCGAGGGCGTGCTGGACGGTCCGCAGCGCGACGCGGTCCCGGTCCTCGCCCGGGCGCGCGCCGATGGTGGGGAGGCCGGGGTGCTCGGAGGCGGGGGGCTCCTGCTTCTGCCAGCCGCAGAAGTCGGTGCCGTCGTACGCGATGGTGAGCTTGTAGCGGGGCACTCACGGGCCCTCATCGGGACGGTCGGTCCGGATGACGGTTGGCGCCTGGCGGTCGGCGGCTTTGGGCCCGAACCGCTTGTGCTCCGCGTCGGCCCACTGGTCGCCGATGCGCCACCACGCGAGCGTGAGGACGGTCAGCGCGACGATCAGGACCACGATGAAGACGACCCACCAGAGCATGGGCAGAGCCTAGGTTGCCGGCGCCGGACAGAGCCCCGAGGTCGCTACAGCTCGACGATCGGCGCGTCCGGCTGGGGCTTGGTGGCCCGCACCGGCTCGGCGATGTCGGTCACGAAGACCTCGAGCGCTGGCGTGTCCGCGGCCATCTCGCGCCGGACGTCCGCGGCGTCGAAGGGCTCGGTCAGCGGGGTCGCGACGCTCGCGGTGGCCGCGGGAACCTGGCCGGGCCCGTCGTCCACGATCATCATCGCGTAGGTGGCGCGCGGGCGGCCGAGGTCGTCCCCGGCGAGGACGGCGAGCGCGTCCAGCGCGATCTGGCCCTCGGGCTTGGATTCGCCGAGGGGCACGATCGCGCGGTCGAAGGCCTGGATGCGGTTGTCCACGTTCTCGAACGTGCCGGCCTTCTCGAGCCACGTGCAGCTGGGCAGCACGACGTCGGCGTGCTCGACGAGTTCGGAAGTGAGCGTGTCGATGAGCGTGACGTGCTTGCCGCCGAGCGAGCCGAGCAGGTCGGGCGTGGCCCAGCGGCTGGCGTAGTTGCCGGTGAGGACGACGGCGCCGATGTCCGAGCGGCCCGAGCCGTGCCCGAGGCGGTTGAGGAAGCCGGCGAAGTCGGCCGTGTCGCCGCCGAGCGCGTCGAGCACGCGCTGGACGCCGCGCGCGTTGGGGGCTTTCTCGGCGCGCTTGACGAACGGGCGCCCCGCGGCGGGGTTGGTGTACGCCACGTCGTCGCCGTCGAAGGGGACGGCGCCGAGCGCGAGCAGGGCGTTGGGGTCGAGCGTGCGCGCGAGCTTGGCGAGGGCGTACGCCTCCTCGCACGCGAGCATCGGCGAAATCAGCACCGCCAGCGTGCCGTCGCCATCGCGGATGCCCTCGAGCATCTGGGCGATGGCCCGCTGCCAGTCGGTCTCGATCAATTCGCGGCGCTCGCGGCGCATCGGCTCGGCGAGGCGGGCGTCCGAGTGGACGTGCTTCCACGCGTAGCGGACCTCGTCGGTGATCCACCACGTGTTGGTGTCCATGTTCTCGCGCGGGCGGAAGCGGTGGACGCGTCCCTCGTTGTGGTCCGCCCAGACGTTGTCGCCCGAGCTGGTCAGCCCGTCGAGGGTCGCGGTGCTCTTGAGCAGCCAGACCCGCTGGGCGAACAGGAAGTCCTTGTCGAGCAGCGCGCCAACGGGGCACAGGTCCACGACGTTGGCCGACAGATCGTTGTCGAGGGGGACGCCCGGGAAGACGTCGATCTCCGAGCGGTTGCCGCGGCCGTCGATCATGATCTCGCCGGTGCCGGGCACCTCGCGGGTGAAGCGGACGCACCGGGTGCACATGATGCACCGGTCGGAGTAGATGAAGACGTTGGGCCCGAGGTCCTTCTTGGGCTGCTTGACTTTGGTCTCCTCGAAGCGGCTCGTGCCCCGCCCGTACTTGTAGCTGTAGTCCTGCAGGAAGCACTCGCCGGCCTGGTCGCAGACCGGGCAGTCCAGCGGGTGGTTGATGAGCAGGTATTCCATCACCGCCTTCTGGTTGGCGACGGACTTGGGGTTGTCAGCGAAAACGACCATGCCGTCGGACGCGTCGGTGGCGCAGGTCGGCAGGAGCTTGCCGCCCATCATGGGCTCGAGCTTGTTCTCGTTGCGCGCGTTGGGCGCGTGGATCTCGGCCAGGCAGATGCGGCACTGGGCGGGCACGCTCAGCCCCGGGTGGTAGCAGTACTGCGGGATCTCGACCCCGCACCGGTTCGCGATGTCGAGCACCCGCTCGCCCTTGGCGAACTCGCAGGCGACGCCGTTGATGGTGATGGTGGGCATGGGCTCTGGGTCGCGTTGGGGGTCAGCGGGGACTCATCCGGGCCTCGCCCGGCGTGCACGCCCACTGTACGCGGTCGAACCCCGCTCAGGGGCCCGCGGGGGGATCCGTGGGCCCGGGCTCGGTGCCGCCGTCTTCGGATCCGTGCGACCCGCCCGCCGTCATCGGGGGGTGCGCCAGCACGTGGGCAGCCTGGAGCCGGTCCCACGCCCGCCGGGACCGGGCGGTCGCGTCGCTGGCCTGGCGGGCGGCAATCAGCTCGTCCGCCCGCGCGATGATCGACTCGAACCGCGGGTCCTCCCGCAGCAGCCGGTTGTCGTAGTCCGCCCGGGCGTAGGCGAACTGGTCGTGCCCGTTCTCCTGCTGCCCGTACCCGAGCGAGACCGCCTCTTCCCAGGCCTCGATCGCCCCGTCCGCGTCGCTCGAGAGGGACAGGTACCCCGCGCGGTTGTACCACCCGTTGCCCGAACGATCCCGCCGCAGGTTCTCCGCGGCGCCGGCCCACGCGTCGCGGGCCTCGGCCTCGTCCCCCGAGAACCACGCCGCCCACCCCGTCGCGGCATACACCTGCCACCCCGGCTCGCGCCGCTCGGGGCTCGAGGTCGCGATGAACTCCCGCAGCCCCTCGGCGTGCCGACGGAGCTGCTCGGGGGTGCCCTCGCCCGCGGCCATCGCGTGCATCAGGTCCAGGTTCGCCCACAGGTGGTCCGGGTTCAGCTCGAGCATCGCCCGAGCGGACTCGGCCAGCCCCGCCCAGTCGCCCGCGATGAGCTGGCCGGTGCGGTTCTGGTAGTGGGCGTTCTGCGCGCTGATGTACTGTTGCCGCTGCCCGCGCTCGGCGTCGAGCTGGGCACGCTCGGCCGGGCTCAGCTGGCGCGGCCCGGTCTGCGGGGGCATGGGTGCGAGCAGCAGCGTCAGGACGAACGCGACCGCCGCCAGCACGAACGCGACGAAGAAGACCATCCCGGTTGACCGCCCCATCCGCGCCCTCCGTTCACTCCTCCGACATCAGTCGGTGGCCGCTCCGTGCCACTGACCCGTCTTCGGGTCAGTGCTCGCCGCCCATCAAGCCGGACGCACTGACCCGCAGCCGGGTCAGTGGCACGGTCGCCCGCGAGCCGCGGCCCGGACAAGCTACCCTACCCGCCGTGAGCGCCCCGAAGAACCAAAAACGAGCGATCGCCGCCCCAAAGGGCACCCGCGACGCCTACCCCGAGGACGCCCTCAGGCGTCGATACGTCCAGCAGGCCTGGCGGGATGCGTCGCTCCGTTGCGGGTTCGACGAAATCGCCGGCCCGACGTTCGAGTCCACCGAGCTCTACAGCGTCAAATCCGGCGAAGGCATCCTCGGCGAGCTCTTCCAGGCCTTCTCCGGCAAGAGCCCCGAGGAGGTCGAGCAGGTGCGAGAAACAGGCCGGGCGCCCTACGCGCTCCGCCCGGAGTTCACGCCCACGCTCGCGCGCATGTACGCGGCCAAGGCCGGCAGCCTGCCCAAGCCCTGCAAGTGGTTCACGGCGGGGCCGTACTTCCGCGCCGAACGCCCGCAGCGGGGAAGGCTGCGGGAGTTTGAGCAGTGGAACGTGGATGTGATTGGGCTGCCGGGGGATGCGAACGCGGAGGGCGCGGAGAACGCAGAGGCGAAGGCGCGGATGGATGCGGAGTGCGTGGAGTGCTGCGACAGTCTCGCTACCTTGCTGGGATTGCGTGCTAGCGACTGTGTGATTCGCATCAGTGACCGTGGTTTTGTCGCGCAGGTCATTGTGATGGTGTCGCAGCCGTGGATTGCCGCTGGTCATGCGGCGCCGGATCTTGTAGATCGTGCCCTAGCTGTGCTAGACAAGCGAGGAAAGGTTGACGAAACGCGACTTCAGACCGAATGCATGGAGATCGGGTTTCCACTAGACGCCTTCGACACAGCTTGCGCAAACATGCAGTCGACCATGCAGTCGGCGGAAGCGCATGGCGCGGTGGTTAGGTCGCACTATGGCGATACGAAATTTGACTTTGATTCGATCCGGGCATTGACCAAATTCCTTGATTCAACAGACCTAACGGCGGCACTGGATACATCAATCGTCCGCGGCCTCGCCTACTACACCGGCACCGTCTTCGAGGTGATCGCCGAGGGTGAGCGGGCCGTCGCCGGCGGCGGGCGGTACGACAACCTCATCGAGCTCATGGGCGGCCCGCCCACGCCCGCCGTCGGGTTCGCGATGGGCGACGTGGTGCTCTCGCTGCTGCTCGACGACAAGGGCCTGATGCCCGAGGGCGCCGAC
>BQJQ01000170.1 GCA_021604785.1 Phycisphaeraceae bacterium | reverse complement strand
CGGCGGGACCTGGCGGCGACGCTGCGGCGCGCGGACCTCGCGTTCGGCGGGCTGGACCTGCTCATCCCGCCCGAGCATTTCACCGACGCGACGCACAGCGAGCGCGCGCTGGACGCCGCGGTGGGGGCGCTGCGCCTGGCGGCGGACCTGGGCGAGCTCGCGGGGGACGCCGACGCGCGCTCGGTCGCGGTGGTCTTGCCCGGGGATCTGCCCGCGTCGGCGTTGACGGCGCTAGAACATGCTGCGGCGGACGTGGGGGCGGTGCTGGCGGACCTCGCCCACCCGGCGCGCGATGACGAGACACCCACGCACGTGCGCCCGGGGATCGACCCGCCCAGCGTCATCATCGGCGCCGAGAGCCCGGCGAAGCTCGCGGCCCGGTTGGGCTCGCGCCTCGCGCACGCACGCCTCGCGGATATCTCCGGGCAGGGTCGGTGCGCGGTGGGGGCGTCAGGCGGACGGCTGGACATCACGGCGTACGGCGCGGCGCTGAGCGTCGCCGGCGTGCGCTCGGTCACGGTCGATATCCGCGGCGTGCCCGATCTGGCCGACGCGGCTCGGCGCGGGCTCGACGCGTGGGCTCAGGCGTTGACGCTGCCGGGCATGTAAACGCCGAACGGCTGGAGTTCCTGTGTGGATTTGAGGTAGAGCGGGTGCTTGGGGTGCCCGGGCTTGGTGATCGCCCAGCACATCGGGTCGCAGAGGTCCGCGAGGATTGACGTGATTTCGGCGCCGCGGGCGTGCAGGTCGCCGTGGTTGCCCCACCCGACGACGACGAGGTCGGCGCGGGCCGCTGAGCGTCGGATCGCCGCGTCGTTGCGCGGGCCGACGGGGTCGTCGGCGTCGTACAGCCCGCCCGGGTCTGTGGATCGCAGCGCGAAGATGTTGACGACCGTCATCGCGTGGAACCCCCAGCGCCGGGCGAACCCGAGGCAGCGCGTCAGCGTCGGGTCGAGCACGCTCGCGTCGGCGGTCGAGGGGTTGAGCAGGCAGAAGCAGACCGAACGCCCGGCGGGCGCCCATCGGCGGCCGAGCGTGTAGCGGTACCTGCGTGATTGATCGAACCCGGCCCATCCGCGCATGGCGTGAGGGTACCGGCTATGGCGTGCGGGGGCCGATCAGCCCAGCGCTTCGAGCACGTCGTCGGGGATGTCGGCGTTGGAGTAGACCTTCTGGACGTCCTCGTTGTCTTCGAGGGAATCGAGCAGGTTCATCAGCTTGCGCGCGTCATCACCGGCGATCTCGACGGTGTTGTCGGGGATCTTGGCGATGGTCGCCTCGGCGATGGTGAGCCCGGCGACTTCGAGGGCGTCCTTGACGCTCAGGAAATCGGTCGGTTCGGTGACGATGGTGAACGCGCCGGCGTCGTCGCCTTCGGGCTCGGGCATCTGCACGTCCTCGGCGCCGGCCTCGATCGCCTGCTCCATCACGGTGTCCGCGTCGAGCCCTTCGGCGGCGATGATGATCTGGCCCTTGGTCTGGAACATGAACGAGACGGACCCGGAGGTGCCCATCGACCCGCCGCCCTTCTTGAAGATGGAGCGGACGTCGCCGACGGTGCGGGTGTTGTTGTCGGTCAGGCAGTCGACGAGGATGGCGGTGCCGCCGGGGCCGTAGCCCTCGAAGGTGACCTCGATGTACGCGTCGCCCTGCCCGGCACCGGCGCCCTTTTCGATGGCGCGCTTGATGGTGTCCTTGGGCATGTTGGCGTACTTCGCCTCGTCGATCGCGTAGCGGAGGGCGAGGTTGGTGTCCGGGTCGGGCCCGCCCTGGCGCGCGGCGGCCATCAGCGCGGTGGAGCACTTGGACCACATCGCGCCCTTCTTCTTGTCTTGGCGCTCCTTGCGGTGGCGGATGTTCGCCCATTTGCTGTGGCCGGCCATGCGGAGTTCTCCGAGGGATCTGCGTGCGTTCAGCGCCGGGAGGTGCCGGCTTTGGACTTGCTCTTGGAGCGTTTGGGCTTGGCGTCGAGGCTCGCCTCGATGACGAGGTACGCAGGGAGCGCCTCGCCCGCGCGGAGGCCGCGTTCGAAGTGCCCGGTGAGCTCGTCGTGGGGGGTGCCCGGCTCGGCGACGTCGGCGTCCGCGGCGAGCGCGGCGATGCGGTCATCGACCGGGAAGGCGTGCACGCCCAGCGAGACGGCGGCGACGCGGGCCGCGACGAACGGGGGGACGCCCTCGAGCTCGCTCAGGTAGATCCGTGCGTCGCGTTTGGGGATCTCGCGGAGGCGGGCGAGGGTCATGCCGTTCTCGAGGCGGTAGACCTGGTTGAGCGCGGCGTGCATCCGGGCGCAGCGCTCGGCGGCGCGCGGGTAGCGGGCGCCGAGCACGGGCTCGATCTCCTCGGCGTACGAGATCCGCAGCTCGTTGTAGTCCACGACGGTCTCGCGGAGGGCGGTGATGGCACGCTCGGCCTTGGTGTGCGAGGACTCCCAGAGCAGGAACGAGTAGACCAGCTCGTGCATCGCGCCGTCGCACCCGTCGGGGCAGAGGTCCGCCGAGGGGTCGGCGGGCTCGGAGCCGTGGACGGCGGCGAGGTCGGCGATCAGGGCCTTGATGGCGTCGGCGCGGTCTGGGCTCACGCGGGGTTCTCCGAATCCGTGGGTGTGCTCGCGGGCTCGGCGGCGGCTTTGGCGGCTTCGCGGGCCTCGCGCTCGACGCGGTCCTTGGCGAGCAGGGCCATCACCTTGGCCTGCTCTTTGAGCCCTTCGTCGATGACGAACTCGAACTGAGGCATCTGGCGGATGTGCATCTTGTCAGAGACGTCGCGCCGGAGGCGGTTGGCCGCGGCTTTGAGCCCGTGGAGCGTGAGCGCCTCGTGCTCGTCGGGCATGACGGTGATCTTGATCTTGGCCCGCTCCAGGTCGGCGGTGACCTCGACGCCGGTGACGGTGATGAGCCCGCGGACGCGCGGGTCGGAGAGCCCGCGGGCGAGCCGCTCCTGAACCGCGCGCATGAGCGTCGAGCTGACTTTGTCGGTCCGGCGCGTCACGCGCGGCGCCCCCTCGGGTCGGTCCGGTCGGACTCGCGCTCGGCTTCGCGTTCGAGGCGGATGAACTCGGCGTCCGAGATCGTGCCGCCCCAGTCGGCGGGGTTCATCGCGTCCTTGGGCTCGATGATCGTGTCGGCGTCGCTGCCATGGCCCATCGCGCCGGTCTGCCCGGTCAGGATTTCGCGGTGCGTCTCGCCCAGCTCGGCGTCGGTGAGCCCGCGGAGCTTGTTCTCGATGCGGTCGAGGACGGACGCGGCCCGGGCGCCCGTCTCGCACACCACCGCGACGCCGAGGACGGCGACGTTGAGGATGTCTTGGTGCGAGACCTCGGCGACCGAGACGAGGTGCTGGCGGTGCAGGCGGTCCTTGAGCGAGCGCACGACGCTCCTCTTGTCCTTGAGCGACTCGGCCCAGGGGATTAGCAGCTCGAATTGGAGCACTCCGACGACCATCGCGACCTCTCACACTTCCCGATCGATCACAGCGTGCGCTTGACCTCGACCTGCTTGTAGCACTCGAGGACGTCGCCCTCCTTGATGTCGTCGTAGCCGACGATCTTCATGCCGCACTCCATGCCCGAGCGGACCTCCTTGGCGTCGTCCTTGAACCGCTTGAGCTGCTCGAGCTTGCGGTCGTTCTCGACGACCACGCCGTCGCGGGTGACGCGGACAAGGGCGTCGCGCTGGACGGTGCCGTCGGTGACGTAGCAGCCCGCGATGGCGCCGACCTTGGAGACCTTGAAGACCTGGCGGACCTCGGCGTGGCCCAGGACCTCCTGGCGGAGCTCGGGGGCGAGCAGGCCCTCGGCGGCCTTCTTCATGTCCTCCACGATGTCGTAGATGACCTGGTAGTTGCGGATCTCGACGCGCTTGGACTCGGCGAGCTGGCGGCCCTTCGCGTTGGCGATGACGTTGAACCCGATGATGACGGCCCGCGAGGCGTTGGCGAGCAGGATGTCCGACTCGGTGACCCCGCCCACGGCCGAGTGGATGACGCGGCACTTGACCTCGTCGTTGGCGACCTTCTCGATCTCGCTCTTGAGCACGTCGACCGAGCCCTGCACGTCCGCCTTGAGGACGATGAGGATCTCCTTGACGTCCTTGTCGGCCATCTGCGAGAACATCGAGTCGAGCGTCGCCTTGGGCTGGGCGAGCTGCTCCTCACGCTCGCGGTGGCGGCGCTGCTCGGCGGCCTGCTCGGCTTTCTTGAGCGTGTCCACGCCGTAGAACTTGTCGCCGGCGTCGGGGAGCTGGTCGATGCCCGAGACCTGCACCGGCATGGGCGGGTGGGCGATCTTGATCCGCTTGCCGCGGTCGTCGGTGAGGTCGCGGATGCGTCCGAAGGCGCGGCCCATGACGACGAAGTCGCCGACGGCGAGCTTGCCGTCCTGGATGAGCACGTTGGCGACGTTGCCGCGGCCTTCTTCGGGACGCGACTCGATGACGGTGCCGCGTGCGGCGCCGCCGAAGTCGCTCTTGAGTTCGAGCAGCTCGGCTTGGAGGGCGAGGATTTCGAGGAGGCCGTCGATGCCCTCGTTCTTGAGCGCGCTGACCTTGACGACCTCGGTGTCGCCGCCCCATTCGACGGGGTTGAGCTCGTTCTCGGCGAGCTGGCCCAGGATCTTCTGGATGTTCCCGTCGGTCGCCTCGGGCTTGTCGATCTTGTTGAGCGCGACGATGATCGGCACGCCCGCGGCCTTGGCGTGGGAGATCGATTCCTTGGTCTGGGGCATGACGCCGTCGTCGGCGGCGACGACGAGCACGACGATGTCCGTGACGTTGGCGCCGCGGGCGCGCATGGCGGTGAACGCCTCGTGGCCGGGCGTATCGATGAAGACGACGTGGTTCTCATCGTCGCCCATCTTGACGGGGACGCGGAAGGCGCTGGTCGCCTGGGTGATGCCGCCGGCCTCGCCGTCGGCGACGTTGGCGTTGCGGATCCGGTCGAGCAGCGACGTCTTGCCGTGGTCGACGTGACCGAGGATGGTGACGATCGGGCCGCGGGCGCGCTCGTCCACCTTCTCGCGGGTGTCGAACTGCTCGGTGACCTTCTGCTCGGCGGTCTTGGCCTCGGTGACCTCGAGCTCGATCTCCCAGTCCATCATGACTTCCTGGGCTTTTTCGACCTCGATCCCGGAGTTGATCGTGGCCATCACGCCCTGCATAAACAGACGCTTGACGATGTCGGCGGCCTTCACGCCCGTCGCGGCCGACAGGTCCTTGATCGAGAACGGCGCGGTGATCGGGACCTTGCCCCCGACCTCGGCGGCGTTCTGCGGGCGGTCCGAGTGCTGCTGCTGGCGCCGGAGCTGCTGGCGCCGGGCTTTGAGGTATCCGCCGGAGCGCTGCAGGCGGGCCTCACGCTCGGCGAGGTCCTGCACGGTGAACCCGGCCTCGCCCTGCGCGGGCTCGGGGCCGCGCCGTCGAGCTCCGCCGGCGTCCTGACCCGGGCCCGTGCGGCGGCGGTCGTTGCGCCCGCGGGGCGAGCGGGACTGGTCCGGGCCGCCAGGGGCGCCCATGCCGCCGCCGCCCATGCCGGGGCCGCC
>BQJQ01000169.1 GCA_021604785.1 Phycisphaeraceae bacterium | reverse complement strand
CCCACCCATGCCCTGGACGCTCTGGCGATACATCTTCATCGAGGTCGGGAAGCTCATCCTCCTGAGCACGGCGGTCCTCGTCACCGTCATCGCCTTCGCCGCCACCGTCAAGCCCCTCGCCGACGGCAAACTCACCGCCCTCGACGCGCTACGGTTCATGTTCTACGCCATCCCCCCGATGCTGGCGTACGCCCTGCCCTTCGCCGCGGGCTTCGGCACCACCCTCGCCTACCACCGGATGGCCCAGGACAACGAGATCACCGCCTCGTTCGCCGGCGGGCTCGGGCACGTCCGCGTGCTCACCCCGGCGCTGGCGATGGGCGCCGCCCTCGCGCTCGGGCTGGGCCTGCTCAACTCCCAGATCATCCCCCGGTTCCTCACTCGGATGGAGCGCATCGTCACCAACGACATCGCCCAGGTGATGATCCGCTCGCTCGAGCAGGGCGAGTCCGCCTCGTTCGGCAACATGCAGATCCACGCGGACGCCGTCGTCCGGGTGCCCAAGTCCGATCGCGAAAGCTTCGTGCAGGACCAGATCTGGCTTGTCGGCGTCGTGGGCATCGAGCTGGACGACGACGGGAGCATCGCCGCCGAGATCACCGCGACCGAGGCATTCGTCTATCTCTACGAAGCCCGCCACCTCCCCGAAGCCGACCAGGGCGACTTCCGCCCCTCGGACATGGTCGTCAGCTTCAAGTTCACCGAGGCCCAACTCCGCTTCCGCAAGACCGGGCAAGTCATCGACCAGCAGGACGTCGGGCTCGGGCCGGTGCCCCTGCCAAGCGCCTTTCAGGACGACCCCAAGTTCCTCACGGGCGGGCAGCTCCGTGACCTCCGCGCCAACCCCGAGCGGATGAACTTCATCGACGAACGCCGGCTCGAGCTCGCCCGCAAGCTCGCCGGCGAGCGCACCATCCGGTCCGTCCGCGAGGACGTCCAGAACCGCGGCGCCGTCGAGTTCGTGACGTCCAACGAAGCGACGTACAACCTGCGGACCTCGGACCTCCGCTGGGACCGCGACGCCCTGCGCTGGCGCATCGACCCCCCGGCGGGCGCCGACCGCATCGAGCTCGAGGTCTACCCCAAGGAAGGCTCGATCGAGCGGTACTTCGCCCGACGCGGCTGGCTCGCCGCCGAGCGCGCCGAACGGGTGGACGAGACCGACATCTTCTCGACCGCCAACAAGCAGGGCTCGCTCACCTTCGAGCTCGGGCTCGAAGAGGTCGAGGTCCGCTCCAGCACCGACACGCGGGCCATCCCCACCGAGCGACCGCGCTGGTCGTTCAAGGGCCTGATCGTCCCCGACGACCCGTACTCGAGCCTCCGCAGCCTGTCGAGCTCGGAGCTGCTCGCCCAAGCCGCCGAGTCCGAGCAGAACGCGGTCCGCGCGACGTCCGACCGGCTGGTCTCGGACGTCAACAAGCTCGGGCGCGAGATCACCAGCAAGCAGCACGAGCGCCTCGCGATGAACATGAGCTGCCTGGTCATGGTCTTCACCGGCGCGGTGATGGCGCTGCGCCTGCGCACCGCCATGCCGCTGGTGGTGTACCTCTGGAGCTTCTTCCCCGCGCTGGGCACGCTCATCTTCATCAGCTCGGGCCAGCAGACGACGCACCGCCAGGGGTGGATCGGGCTGCCGCTGCTCTGGTTCGGCGTCATCGGGCTCGCCGCCTTCGCCGCGTGGATGTACGCCCGCCTCCGCCGCCACTGACCCGGACACGCGAGCGTGACGGACACCACCACCCCACCACCCCAGCCGCATGACCACACACCCGACCATCGGGCCTGGTGGTTTGCGCCCGCAGCGCGTTGGTGGGCCCTCCCCGCGTTCGTGCTGTTGCTCACCGCCGCCCGACTCGTCTGGCTCGTCTGGTTCTCCGACTACACCCTCATCGAGGACGAGGCGCACTACTGGGAGTGGTCCCGCCGGCTCGACTGGTCGTACTACTCCAAGGGCCCGGGGGTCGCGTGGGCGATCGCCGCGAGCACCGCGTTCTTCGGGCACGTCGAGTGGGCCGTCCGCCTGCCCGCCGTGCTCGCCGGAGCCGTCGGCTCGCTCGCCGTCGCGCTGCTGACGCGCGAGGTCGTCCGCGAGCACACCCGCGCCCACCCCGCCCAGCACGCCGCCCCGTTCGTCGCGGCGCTCCTGTACCAGTGCGTCCCCGCGATCGGCGTCACGGGCGTCCTCATGACCATCGACGGCCCGTTCCTCGCCTGCTGGGCGCTCGCCGCCTGGGGCGCCGCCCGCGCGCTCCTGCACGACCGCCCCCGCGCCTGGGCCATCTGCGGCGGCGCACTCGCGATCGGGTTCTTGTTCAAGTACACGATCGTCCTGCTCGTGCCCGGCATCATCGCCGCCGTTCTCGCGCGCGCCGCGTGGCGCCGCCGAGCCCGTGCCCAAGCACGCTGGATCGCCCTCGGCTCGCTCCTCGCGCTGCTCGGGCTCGTCCCCGTCATCGTCTGGAACGCCCAGCACGACTGGTCCACCGTCCGCCACCTGCTCGGCCACCTCGGCGCGCCCGGCGGCGACGTCTCGCCCGACACCGGCGAGCCCTGGACGCCGCTGCGCTCCCTCGCCCAGGTCGGCGAGTACCTCGGCCTGTTCATCGCGATGGGCGGCCCCGTCCTCGTGCTCGGCGTCATCGCATGGTTCGAACGCCGCCGCCTCGGCGCCGGGCTCGTCTTCGCGACCGCGTGCTCGCTCCCGATCGCGCTGGTCTACCTAGGCGTCTCCGTGTTCGCCGAGGTCGAGGGCAACTGGGCGATCGCCACCGTCGTCGTGCTCGTTGCCCCCAGCGCCTGGCTCGTCATCGACGGTGTCTCCCGGCGTGACGTCCCCGTCCGCTGCCTCTGGGGCGCGGCCCTGTTCACCGGGCTCGTCGTCGCGCTCGCCCTGCCGATCCTGCCCACCCTGTCGCGCGTCGGACGCATGGGCGCGCGCATCCCCGTCCACCGCATGACGGGCATGCACGAGCACGCCGCGGCCGCCCAGGCCGAGCTCGATGCCCTGCGCGCGCAGACCGGGCACGAACCCTTCGTCATCGCCGCCCACTACGGGCGCGCGTCGCAGCTCGCGTTCTACCTCCCCGGGCACCCGACCGTCTACTGCTCGTCCGCCTACATCGGCGGCAGACGCACGCAGTACGACGTCTGGCCCGAGACCGACCTCGCCGACCCCGACACCATCGCGCACCTCCACGGCCGCCCCGCCCTCATCCTCGGCGGCCAAAGCTGGCAGTGGGCCGCCGCCTTCGATCCGCTCTATGACCTAGGCCCCCTCGCCGGCGAGCCCAAGGCGAATCGGACCGCATTCGTCGGGTACGACTACGCCGACATCCGCGACTACGCGCCCGGGTGGTGGGCAGACGCCGCCGAGCCGAAGCGCCCGGAGTCGAACCCGGACGCGCCGGAGGGCCCGCCATGAGCCCGCGCGCCCGATTGGACCTGTCCCGCCTGAGCGCGCCGCGCCGGCTGTTGCTCGGCGTCGCGGTCGCCGCGCTCGTCTTCGTCGTCGCGAGCGCCTTCGACCGCGTGCTCATCCTCGAGCTCGCCGACCCGTCGAAGCGCGACGACTCGTGGCGCTGGGCCCTCAAGCAGTTCGGCGACATCCGGTTCTGGCTGATTGTCGCCGTCATCGCGTTCGCCTGGAAGCGCGACTGGCGCTGGCCCGCCGGGATCGCGGGGTCCGCGGCCCTCGCCGGCGGGCTCGCCGAGCTCGCCAAGCACATCCTCGGCCGCGAGCGACCCGTCGACGACTTCGTGATCCAGAACGGGGCGCACTACGTCTGGAAGGACGGCCCGCTGGGCCCCCTCCTCGCCGGCTTCTGGGATTCGCACAACCTCGGGCTGCCCTCGTCGCACACCGCCACCGCGTTCGGCGGGGCCGCCGTCCTCGCGATCCTCGCCCCACGCCTCTGCGTCCCCGCCCTCGTTCTCGCGGCGGGGTGCGGGCTCACACGCGTCCTCGCGGGCGCCCACTTCCCGTCGGACGTCGTCCTCGGCGCCGCCCTCGGCATCGCCAGCGCCCTCCTGATCGCCCGCATCGGCCGCGCCACCAACCGCGATACCATGACCCCCGTACCCTGATGCCCGGTGCCCGAACCCTGGTGCCTTCCCCGCCATGACCATCCTCGACCGCTACATCGCGCGTCAGTACCTGATCAACGTGGTCGTGCTGCTCACGATCCTGTTCAGCTTCGTGGTCGTGATCGACGTCTCGCTGAACTTCGAGCGGTTCACCCGCGTCGCGGTGCAAATCGGCGAGACCGAGTCGGGCGAGGAGCCCGGGTTCATCCGGCGCACGTTGCTCACCGTGCTCGTGATCGTCAACCTCTGGTGGCCTCGCCTGCTCCAGCTCTTCAACTTCCTGCTGGGCATGGTCCTCGTCGCGGCGATGGGGTTCACCTGCTCGCAGCTCAACCGCCACCGCGAGTTCCTCGCGATGCTCGCCGCCGGGCTCGGGCTCGGCCGGGTCCTTCGCCCGATCATGATCGTCGCGGTGGCGCTCTCGTTCGTGCAGCTGCTCAACCAGGAGCTGGTGATCCCCCGCGTCGCCCCGCTGCTGACGCGCGACCACGGCGACGCGGGCAAGGTCGAGCTCGGCGCCTCCGAGGTCCCCCTCACCGCAGACGGCGCCGGGCGGGTCTTCCGGGCCGCCTCTTTCGACGCCGACGACGAGGTGATGACCGACGTCTTCATCCTCGAACGCGACGAGACGGGCCGCCCGCTCCGCGCGATCTCCGCCGAGCGCGCCGTCTGGCGCGACGGCGGGTGGGACCTGACGGGCGGCATCGCCGAGCCCCGCGGCCGGCGCGACGGCTCCCGCGCCACCACCCAGCCCCTCGACCGCATCGAGACCGCCCTGGGCCCGACCGAGCTCAAGATGAACCGATTCCAGAGCTACCGCCAGGCGATGAGCTTCTTCCAGATCGGTTCCCTGCTCGACCAGCCCGGGCGGGACCCACAGTCCCGCGAGCGACTCCAACGCCTCCGCTGGGGTCGGTTCGCGATCATGATCGCGAATCTGCTGACGCTGATGATCGCCGTGCCCTTCTACGCGACCCGCGAGCCGACCAACATGGTCGTCCAGTCGCTCAAGTGCGCCCCGATCGCGATCCTCGCCATCATGGGCGGCGTCCTCGGCGCCTCCGCGGGCGTCCCGGGCGTCCCCGCGGGCCTGGGCGTCTTTATCCCGGTGATGATCCTCACCGTCGTCGCGCTCGCCCGATCCTCCAACATCCCGACCTGACCCGCCGCGCAGCGGATCTCCCCAGTCCGGCGCTTCCCTTGGGGCCTCGGGCACGGCACAATGGGGTGTCTCGTCCCCATCTCGCCGGGAGGCTCCCATGGCGTCCGTCGTCTTCTACTTCCAGGTCCACCAGCCCCACCGCCTGCGCAAGTACTCCGTCTTCGACTCCGACCCGTTCTACTTCGAGGACGCCGCGAACAAGCAGATCTGCGAGAAGGTCGCCGACAAGTGCTACCGCCCGACGACCCAGAAAATCCTGGACCTCGTCCGGCGGCACGACGGCAACTTCCGCGTCTCCTACGCCATCAC
>BQJQ01000168.1 GCA_021604785.1 Phycisphaeraceae bacterium | reverse complement strand
TTGAGCATCGCCTTGTGCACCGCCTTGCCGTCGTACTCGAACGCGTCGTCCGCAACGAGGGCGAAGCCCGCGACCGTGCGCCCGTCGGCGAGTGTCTTGCACCGCGGCTTGACGGCGGACGCGAGCATCGCCATCTTCTCGGCGCCCAGCGACTCAACCAGGGCCGGGTCGTAGTCCGCCGCCCAGCTTTGCCAGAGCCCGACGAACGCGTCGTCGTCCATCGCTGCGATGGCGTCGGCGTTGAAGCTCAGCAGCTTGGCCCGGTCGAACTTGGACGCCGTCTTGCCGATGCCCCGCAGGTCGAACGCCTCGGCCAGGAAATCCAGGTCGAAGTGCTCGAGGTCCTTGCCGTCGGCGTCCTTTCGCTTGGGGTTCCACCCCAGCAGCGCCAGGAAGTTGCACAGCGCCCCGGGCAGGTAGCCGGCCCGCCGGAAGTCGTCCACGTCGATCTCGGGCAGCACCACCCCCACCGCCGCGGCTAGCTCGCGGAGCTGGTCGGACGGGAGCTGGTTCGTCTTGCCCTTCAACCACGTCGCGAACGCCTCTGGCGTGACCAACGCGACCGGCGGCGCGTTCACGCCCTGCTCCTTGCACGCCTTCTTCGCGGCCTTGTCCTTATCCCGCTTGGACATCTTCGACCCGTCGGGGTTGAAGATTAGCGGCATGTGTGCGTAGGTCGGCGTGGTGAACCCCATCGCCCGCTGCAGCGCGATGTGGCGCGGCGTGTTGATCAGGTGCTCCTGCCCGCGCAGCACGTGCGTCACGCCCATCAGCGCGTCGTCCACCACCACCGCGAGGTGGTACGTCGGGAACCCGTCGCGCTTGCGGATGATGAAATCGTCGAACTCGTCGGGCCCGACCGTCACGTCGCCCAGCACCGCGTCGTGCACCGTGATCGCCTCGTCGGGCATCTTGAGGCGCACGACGTGGTCCTCGCCCGCCGCGAGCCGTGCCATCCGCTCGTCGCGCGGGATCTCCAGCGCGCTGCGGTCGTACCGGTACCCGACCTTCGCCTCGATCGCCTGCTTGCGTTTGGCTTCGAGCTCGTCGGGCGACTCAAAGGCCGGATACGCGGCGTCCGCCTCAATCAGCTTGGCGATGTGCTCGTTGTAGAGATTGATCCGCTGGGCCTGGTAGTAGGGCCCGACGCCGCGTGAGTCCCCACCGAGCGTGCCGGCGTCGGTCGCGAACTCCGGCCCGTCGTCCCACCCGATGCCCAGCCAGGCGAGGTCCTCAAGGATGCCGGCCGAGGCGGCGTCCGAGCTGCGGGCCTGGTCGGTGTCCTCGATGCGGAGGACGAACCTGCCCCCCTCGCGTTTGGCAAGGGCCCAGCAGAAGAGCGCTGTGCGGGCGCCCCCGATATGGAGGTGCCCGGTCGGGGAGGGTGCGAACCGGGAGATGACCGCGTCTGGCATGCCGGAGGATAGGGGAGAAACCGCCGTTCGAGCGCCCGGATCCCGTGATAGGATGGTCAATCGCCGGCGCGGGAGGGAGCCCGCCCACACGTGCTCTGACCACGTGACTCACTTTGAGTGTTGCCGAAGGATCGGCGCCGCCGGCGTTCGAGCACCGGGCCGCGCGCCGACGGGGGTTCCGTGGGTTTGCGTGGCACCGCCGAGGGAGGCCGCCCATGCCTGTACGCAACCCCGCCGACATCCGCAACATCGCCCTGGTCGGGCAGGCCGCCAGCGGCAAGACCACCCTCACCGAGCGCCTCCTCTTCGCGACCGGGACCATCCAGCGCATGGGCACCGTCGAAGAGGGCACCACCGTCTCCGACTGGACCGACGAAGAGCAGCACCACGCGCACTCGCTCCGCCCGTCGCTGATGCACTTCGACCACGAGGGGCACATGGTCAACCTGATCGATGCCCCCGGGCGGGCCGACTTCCTCGGGCACGCGATCTCGGTCTTCCCCGCCGTCGAGACCGTCGCCGTCGTCATCGACGCGACCAAGGGCATCGGCACCGTCACCCGGCGCATGATGGCGATCGCCAAGGACCGCAAGCTCCCGCGGATGATCATCATCAACAAGATCGACGAAGCGACCGCGGACATCGAGGGCCTGGTCGCGGCGATCAAGGAAGAGTTCGGCGCTGAGTGCCTGCCGATCAACCTGCCCACCCCGGACCGCTCGGGCGTGGTCTCCGTCTTCGACTCCGAGGGCAGCGGCGACACGCTCTTCAGCTCCGAAGCCGACGCCCATCAGCAGATCATCGAGCAGATCGTCGAGATGAAAGACGAGCTGATGAACCAGTACCTCGAGGAGGGCTCGGACGAGAACCTCGACAAGGCCAAGCTGCACGACGCGTTCGAAGCGGCCCTGCGCGACGCGCACCTCGTCCCCATCGCGTTCGTCAGCGCCAAAGAGGGCGCCGGCATCGAGACGCTCCTGCACGTCTTCGCAAGCCTGCTGCCCAACCCGCTCGAGGGCAACCCCCGCCCGTTCATGAAGCGCGAGACCGAGGACGGCGACGAGGTCGAGTTCCACGCCGAACCCGATCCGAAGAAGCCCCTCATCGCCAACGTCTTCAAGATCACCACCGACAAACACGTTGGCAAGCTGGGCGTCTTCCGCGTGCACCAGGGGACGATCCACAACAAATCTGAGGCGCTCATCGACGACAACAAGAAGGCCGTCCGCATCGGGCACGTCGTCAAGCGCCAGGGCAAGACCTCAGAAGAGATCGACGAGATCGGCCCGGGAGACCTCGGCGCCGTGTCGAAGATCGACGAGATCCACTACGACGCGGTGCTGCACGAGGGGCACGACCTGGACAGCCTCCACCTCCGCGCGCTGCCCCTGCCCAAGCCCATGTACGGCCTCGCCGTCGAGCTCAAGAACCACGCCGACGAGGCCAAATTCTCGACGGCGCTGCACAAGCTCTTGGCCGAGGACCCGTGTCTGAAGCTCGAACGCATCGCCGCGACGAAACAGACGGTCCTCCGTGGGCTCGGCGAGCTCCACCTGCGCGTCACGCTCGAAAAGCTCAAGGAACAGTCCGGCATCGAGCTCAACACCGCGACGCCCAAGATCGCCTACAAAGAGACGATCACGTCCAAGGCAGAAGGCCACCACCGCCACAAGAAGCAGACCGGCGGCGCCGGGCAGTTCGGCGAGGTCTACCTCCGCGTCGAACCCCTGCCAGCGGACCACGCCGAGGGGTTCGAGTTCGTCAACGCGACTGTGGGCGGGTCCGTCCCGCGCCAGTTCATGCCCGCGATCGAGAAGGGCATCCGCCGCGTGCTCGATCACGGCGCCGTCGCGGGCTACCCGCTCACGGGCGTCAAGGTCGAGGTCTACGACGGCAAATTCCACGCCGTGGACTCCAAGGAGATCGCCTTCATCACCGCCGGCAAGCGGGCGTTCATCGAAGCGATCTCCAAGGCCCGCCCGGTCCTGCTCGAACCATTCGTCACCGTCGAGGTCACCGTGCCGTCCTCGCACATGGGCGACGTCACGGGCGACCTCTCGACCAAGCGCGGCCGCGTGCAGGACACCAAGATCCTCGCCGGCGACGTCTGCGTGATCGTGGCGCAAGCCCCGCTGGGAGAGCTGCAGAACTACACGACCGAGCTGAAATCCATGACCGGCGGGTCGGGCTCGTACGCGATGGACTACTCGCACGACGAGAACACCCCGCCGCACATCCAGCAGGAGGTCATCGCGGCCTTCGCCGGGCACGCCGACGACGACTGACGGGCCCGCCCGTCTCGCCCGGCTTGAGAATGGCGGTCGTGTTTCTTGCCCTTTGCGCAAGAGCCGCACGCCCCATAAAGCCCGCCGCCCGGCGCTGCCACCCGGCGGCACGGGCAACCCCTGCGCCCCTTGATGCCCCGGAGCTACCCCCGCCGCCCCCCGATCGGTATCCTCTGACGCCCGGACCGGTGGAGGATTTGTTCCGCCCGGGCCGATGACCACGGGCACCCGCGACCTCACCATGACGACCATCCCGCCCACATACTCGTTCCCGCCAACCCGCGGCTCGAACCCGCAGGGCCCGCCCGCGCCCTCGCAGCGCTCGCCCGAAGCCCGGGCGCAGCAGACGATCGACCAGGTCGACATTGGCGCCTCGCGGGCCGCCGCCCCCGGGCTCAATAAGCTCGTCGCGGGCCAGGTGGACCGCCCGGCGATCCAGGGCGACGCCCCCGCGCTGCCCACCCAGCCCCGCCCGGCGAACCCAAACGCCGACGCGATCGGGCTCTATGCCCATCCCGCCGACCGCAACGCCGCCGCCACGGGCGTCTCGCTGGGCCGCCAGATCGACATCTCGGGCTGACCCGCACCCGTCTCGATCCGCACGCTCCATCAAAAGACCGGACCCGCGGCGTTCGTACCCTTGGGCCATGCCAACCGCATCCCTGCCCGCGAACTTCCCCGCCCCCTCACCCCTCGCAAGCCGGTGGGCGATCGACCCGACGCTGGTGCCGCTCAACCACGGCGCCTTCGGCGCCTGCCCCACCGCCGTCCTCGACGCCCAGCGGGCCCACATGGACCGCATGGAGCGCGACACCGTCACGTTCTTCGTCGAGGACGCGTCCAAGCTCCTCGACCGCTCTCGGGCCGCCCTCGCCCCGCTGCTCGGGTGTGCCGCGAATGACGTCGTCTTCGTGCCCAACGCCTCGCACGGCGTCCACGCCGCCCTCCACAACCTCGACCTCGCACCCGGCGACGAGCTCCTCACCAATGCCCACGAATACCCCGCCTGCCTCAACAACGCCCGACAGCGGTGCGCGCAAACCGGCGCGACCCTCGTCGTCGCCGAGCTTCCCTGGCCCGTGCCCTCCGCCGACGCCTTGGCCGACGCCCTGCTCGCCAACGTCACCGACCGGACCAAAGCGTGCCTGCTCAGCAGCGTCACAAGCCCCAGCGCCGTGATGATGCCCGTCGAGCGGGTCTGCCGCGAGCTGCGGGCACGGGGCATCGAGATCATCCTCGACGCCGCCCACGGCGTCGGGTTCCAGCACCACGACCTGAAGGCGTGGGACGTCGCGTGGTCCACCGGCAACGCCCACAAGTGGCTGTGCTCGCCCAAGGGCTCGGGCTGGCTCTACGTCCGCCCGGACCTCCAGCCCACCTTCCGCCCGCCGGTGCTCTCGAACAGCGCCCAGGTCCGCGAGCCCGTCGCCGCCGCCGCCGGACGCCCGCCGATGCACGTTGAATTCGACTACGTGGGGACCAACGACATCTCGGCGTACCTCGCGATCGCCGACGCCGCCGAGTTCCTCGCCGACGCCGCCGGCTCGATCGAGGCGTACATGGACCACAACCGCGCGCTCGCCCTGGCGGGACGCGACGCCGTCTGCCGGCGCCTGGGCGTCGAGCCCTCCGCCCCCGACGAACTGACCGGCGCGATCGCCGCGATCGCCCTGCCGACCACCAAACCCGCGGCGGACCTCAAACGAGCCCTGTTCGACCGCTGGCGGATCCAGATCCCCGTCTGGGAGCCCCGCACCGCGACCGCGGGCATGATCGGGATCGCCGACACCCCCGTCGTCCGTCTCAGCGCGAACCTCTACAACGCGATCGGGCAGTACGAGTACCTCGCCGAGGCGCTGGCGGCGGAGTTGTAGAACCCCCAACCCGTTCCGGTGCCCGCCTTCGGTCCGAAGGACGAAGGC
>BQJQ01000167.1 GCA_021604785.1 Phycisphaeraceae bacterium | reverse complement strand
ATCGGTATGAATGGGACATCGACGGCGCCCCCGTGCGCGACGTCACGTCCGCCGGACAGTCCGACGCGATCCCGGCGGCGCTCGCCACGCCCGGCGCGCTCGTCGCCTGCCGCGTCACGCCCACCGACGGCGTCGCGTCGGGCACACCCGTCGATCTCGTCGTGCAAGTCGCCATGCCCCCGTGCGCCTACGCCGACCTCGCCGACCCGCACGGCACGCTCAATATCGATGACCTGGACGCGTTCATCGCCGCCTTCCTCGCGTCGGATCCCGCGGCGGACTGCGACGCCAACAGCGTGCTCAACATAGACGACGTGGACTGCTTCGTCGCGTCGTTCGTGGCAGGGTGCATGTAAGCCACCCCCCCCACACGGGGCCCGGCGTGTGCGTTCTGTTCGCACCCGGGATTGCCGCGGGCTGGAACTCTGCCGTGTATCCGCCCTTTTCGTGACGCGCTTCGCGGTTTCTTCTGGCTTGGGCCGCACGCGCGACGGTACACCGGTATGAGATCACCACCGCACCCGCGGCCTGTCCTTGGTTGAGTGAGCGCCTCGGCCGCACCACTCAGGAGGGACACCCATGCGCACCGGTCACGCACGCCGCCGCGGATTCATCCGCCGGTCAAGCCACGCCATCTCCGCGGCCCTCGCCGCCACCATCATCCTGCTCGCCGCGCCCATCGGGCAACGCGTCGCCGAAGCCTGCGGGTGCAAGAAGCCCGTCATCCGCCAGTGCTCGCCCACCGTGGCGATGTGGAAGCACACCAAAAGAGTGTGGCTCCCGACGGATGTCGTCAAGATCGACTTCAGCTGGCGCGCGGCGATCAACCCGCCGTGCCCGCCCGGGGTCATCTGCCTCCCCTGCCCGCCCATCACGAGCGCCTCGGCGACGTTCGTCATGACACCGCTGGCAGGCGGCGCGCCCGTGTCCACGCTGACCATGCCGATCGTGGTCGTGGACGGCGTGGCGGATGACGACTGCGCGTTCCTCACCCCGACCGCCGGCTTCCCATGGATCATCGGGCGCTACCGCGTCACGGCGACCGTGGACGTGGTACTCGCCGACGGCACGATCATCACCGCGCGCGGCGACACCGTCGTCTGCATCGTCGACCCCGCGCCCGGCAACCCCAGCCTCCCGCGGCTCGACCTTGAGAACATCACCCTGACGGGCGACGAGCTCGCCCACCCCGGCGACCCGCAGACCAACCGCTACCGCATCACCAACAACGACCCGGCCGAATCGGTCACGATCGATCTCGAAGGTCGCAACCAGCAGACCGCGGGCATCCCGCTCATCACGCCCGGCGCCGGCCCACCCATGAACCCCTTCTCCTTCTCCACGCCCGGCGACGGCGACGACTACCCGATCTCCTTCGTCGACCCGTGCATCCTCCTCCCGCCCGACCCCAACACCTTCACCAACGCCGTGGACACGCTGCTCCTGCCCCCGATCCTGCCGGGCGAGACCGTGATCATCGACGTCTACTCCCGCGGGTTCCAGCTCTGCGAGACGGGCTCCGGGTGCGAGCAGGTCGTGCTCGTTGACGGGCTGTTCTCCGACGGCACCACCGTCGAGCAGTGCGCCTCGGGCATCACGCTCTCCGACACCGCGGTCCCACCGGCGTACGCGTGCCCGGACTCGGGCGCGGTCGTCCTCTGGACCCCGGACGTCTTCGGCGGAAACCCCGTGCTGCGCGCCAACGCCCAGCCGCGACCCGCCGCCAACTACCAGCTCGACTACCTCATCCAGCCGCCGCAGTTGTTCATCGACGGCAACCCGGCGCCGGTGCAGATCGAACTCGGCGCCGCGACCACCGACACCTGCCGCATCACCTACATCGTGCCCATCCTGCCCGAGCCGTTCCCGATCCCCGTTGACTTCTTCTTCCCCATCGACAACTTCGGCGGCTTCCCCGCTCAGATACTCGGCAGCATCGATCCGGGCTTCCTGCCGAACATGCCCGTCGGCTTCGACGACGTCGCGCCGACCACCAAGAACATGCTCATCATCGATGAGAACGGCGACGGCGTCGAGGACTCGGTGGTCATGAACCTCGTCCAGGTCCAGGCCGAGTTCGTCTGCGATCCCAATAACCTCAACGACCCCGGGCAGATCCTTGATCTCACCAACTCCTTCTTCTCGGCCTTCCCCGGGGCGGGCTCGAACACGATGGTCATCGAGGGCCAGACCGCCATCAACCCCTGCTTCACCAAGGGCGTCGGCGCCGGGCTCCCGGTCGGGGAGCTGCACATCACGGTGGACATCCGCTCATTCGCGGGCGGCTTCCCCGCGCCGCCCTGCTTCTGCGACTGCGACGGCAACGGCGTTCTGAACGTCGACGACGTCGACTGCCTCGTCACCGGGTTCATCGGCGGCGACCTCGCCGCCGCCGACTGCGACGGCAACGGCACCCTCAACATCGACGACATCGACTGCTTCGTCGCCTGCTTCCTCGCCGGCTGCCCGTAAGACCCCGACGGGGTCCGCCATCCACTCGCAACAGGGCCCGGGCGCACGCCCGGGCCCTTTCTCTGCGCGGGAACCGCCGCGCCCACGCGGGCGAATATCCCCCTGCCGGTGCCGGGCAGCGTTCTGCCGAGCCGATACCGGCGCGTGGAATTCGGTGGGGGGAAACCACGGCGCCGCTGGGCGCCCATTGCCGAAAGGATCTCGCCATGTCACGCGCTCGCACATGTTTCGCTTCCGCCGCGCTGATCGCGGCGCCGATCGCTCTCGCCCAGCCCCTGCAAACCGACTACGACGCCGAATTCTTCCTGCTATTCGACTCGGGAGCCCTCGTCCGGGGCGAACTCTCAGTCGGCATCACCGACGACGTCGCCTTGAGCCCGCTGGGGCAGACGAGCTCCGCGCTCGACATCGCGCCTGACGGAACTCTTTACTCCCTCGGCGGCACCGCCGACGGCTCGCCATGGTCCGTCGGACGCGTCGACCCGGAATCAGGAACCGTCGAGACCGTACTCGCCGCCGCGGATGTCTCCGCGGACATCCCTGGCACGGACTACCTCCGCGCGCTCGGGTTTGCTCCCGACAACAGCTTCTACCTAGTCGCCTCATCCATCGCCGGCGGGGGCTCCGACGTGGTCTTCGCGCATTACACACTCGACGGCACGCTGCTCGACTGGTTCCGCCCGACCGACGCCTCCGGGAACCCGGTCTACTGGCCCACGACTGCTGTTGCGATCCGCCACGACGGCATGATTATCACGGTCGAGAACTACGGGCCCCACAGTTCGGGTGTTCAGAGCAGCGCTCGCATCGCCTTGGTCAGCCCCGCGACCGGGATCCTCACGGTGATCGGCAATTTTCCCGCCGAGGAAAACCAATGCCGCGGGATCGCGATCGTGGGCGACACCGCTTTTCTCGCACTCGGCTCCCGCGGAGACCGGCTCCATTCCCTCGACCCATACACAGGGAAGACCGGGTTCGTGATGGATCTTCCCGGCGCATCGAACACCCAAACCGTTTGGGGCTTCGCTGTCGCCCCCGACCCCTGCGCGGCCGATATGACCTACGACGACGCGGTCTCTCCCGACGACATTAACACGTTCGCCGACGCCTTCCTCACCGGCTCCACCGCCGCGGACCTCGACTACAGCCGCACTCGGTCCGTGGACGACATCGAGGTCTTCGTCGACTCGTTCCTCCGTGGTTGCAACGACTGAGCCCGGCCCCGCCATTCACAGCACAAGAAAAGGCCCGGGGCGCTCGCCCCGGGCCTTTGTCGTTCCGGCATGCAGCTGTGCGAGATCGTTACACGACCTCGAGCAGCTTCATCACGTGCGCCACGATGCTCTCGGCGTCGAGCCCGCACATCTTGAGCACCTCTTCGGGCGTCTTGGCGCTCTTGGGCATCCGCGTGACGTGCAGCTGCTCGAGCGTGAACCCGTCGCCGCTCTCGGCCAGCGCGTCCGCGATCGCCGAGCCCAGCCCGCCGCCGTAGTTGTCCTCCATGCTGATCACGTACCCGCCGTTCTGCGCCACGACGTCCATCAGCTTGTCGGTATCAAACGGCAGCGAGTACATATCGAGCAAGGTCGCCGACACGCCCGCCTTGTCCAGCAGCTCAACAACCTGGTTGCCCACGTGCACCATGTACCCGCAGGCGCACAGCACGATGTCGCGCCCTTCGTTGAGCGTCTCGAATCCGCCCAGGTTGAACACCTGGTCGTCCGAGTACAAGAACTCCGTCTCGGCCCGCAGCGTCCGCATGTAGCACACGCCCTCGTAGTCCGCCATCACGCCCGTCAGCGCGTACGCCGCGTACGCGTCGGCCGGCTGGAGGATGTAGCACCCCGGGTTGCCCCGGTGGTCCTTCATCGTCGTGAACGACCGGAACCACGACACATCGGGCAGCGACATCTGGCTCGGCCCGTCCGCCGCGAGCGTGATGCCCGAGTGCGAGCCGACGAACTTCACGTTCGCGCCCGAGACGATCGCCATCTCGATCTGGTCGTACGCGCGGGTGAAGAACTTGGAGAACGTCGAGCAGAACGGGATCATCCCCGCTGCCGACATCCCCGCCCCCACGCTCACCATGTTCTGCTCGCCGATCTTGCACTCGACGAACCGGGGCGTCAGGTCCGCGTCCTTCGCGAACGTCTCGGCGAACGTCGAGTTGCTCACGTCCGCGTCGAGCACCACCGCGTTCTGGTTGATGTTCCCCAGCGCCCGCAGCGCGATGCCGTACGCCTTGCGCGTCGCCAGCCGCCCTGTGTGCAGCAGGCTCTCCATGTCCATCGACTTCATCGCGATCGGCAGCGAGGGAAGCTCGGTCGAGCCCTCCTCGCGGGCCGTCGCCTCGACCGGCGGCTCGATCGTGAACTGGTCCGCCCCGCTCAGCGCGCTGGTCAGCTCCACCCGACGCTGGTCCAGCTCGACCAGCGCCCGCTCGAGCGCCTCGCCCGTCGGCGGCTTGCCGTGCCACCCGCCGCCCTGCAGGCTCTCGCACCCCCAGCCCTTCACCGTCTTGGCGACCAGCGCCCGCGGCTGGTTCTGCTCGTCCGCGCTCGCCTCGGCGAACGCGTCGAACGCCGCCTTGATCTGGTCCGGCGCGTGCCCGTCGATGACGTCCACCGCGAACCCGGCCGCCTCGAGCTTCGCCGCCATCCGCTCGGCCGACTGCTGCTCGCTCACGCGCCCCGCCTGCCCGTACTCGTTGCAGTTGAAGATCGGCAGCACGTTGCTGAGCTGGTGGTCCATGATGAAGTCGAGCGCCTCGGCGATCTGCCCCTCGCGCGACTCGCCGTCGCCGATGATGCAGAACACGCGCCGATCGACGCCCTCGATCCGCGCCGCCTTCGCGACACCCGCCGCCACGCTCAGCCCCTGGCCGAGCGACCCGGTCGCCGCGTCAAAGAACGGGAACCCCTCCATCGGGTTCGGGTGCCCGTCGAGCACGCTGTCCGCCTCGCGGAGTGTCGCCAGATCGTCGGTCGTCAGCCGGCGCATCTCCTCACCGGGCTTGCCGACCATCACGCCGAGCCGCGCCGCCGCCGCGTAGACCGCCGGCACCGCGTGCCCCTCGGAGAGCACCAGCCGGTCGCTCGTCGGGTACGCCGGGTAGTCCGGGCTCCAGCGCATCGAGCTGAACATGAGCACCGTGACGATGTGCCCGATGCTCATCGCGCTGGTCGGGTGCCCGCTGCCCGCCGTCGCGCACATATCGAGGGCAAGCCGATCGATCTCGATCGCCTGCGCGTGTACAGCCGCCTCATAGCTCATCCGATGCCTCCCCAAAAAGAACCGCCGCC
>BQJQ01000166.1 GCA_021604785.1 Phycisphaeraceae bacterium | reverse complement strand
AGCCCGGCCTTGTCGAGCGTCTCGGCGATCACCTCGGGAAATTTCTTGACCGCGAATTTGAACACGGCCTGCCCGTTCATGTACACGCGCTCCATGCCGCGATCGTCGTACACGTCGGGGCTCGGGAAGTCCCGCCTGTGGCACGGGATCAGCAGGTGCTTCGCCCCGCCCCCGTCCGCGTGCAGCGCCTCGGCGATCAGCCCGATCTTCGCGTCGTCGTCCGCCCGCAGCACAAACGCCGCCCCGGCGTCGCCGAACAGGATCGCCGCCGACCGCCCGTAGGTCGTGTAGTCCACGAACCGCGTGATGGTGTCCGCCCCGACCAGCCCGACGGTGCGGTACTGCCCGCTTCGGATCAGCGCGTGCGCCACGTTGATCGCGTAGACGAACCCGGAGCACGCCGCGTTGATGTCCATCGCCGGGATCGTCCCGCACCCGAGCCGGTCTGAGACCAGGGGGGCCACGCCGGGCGTGGGCATGTCGGGCGTCATCGTCGCGGCGATCACCAGGTCCATGTCCGTCGGCGCGACCCCGGCGTCTTCCAACGCCGCGCTCAGCGCGCCGGTCGCCATGTCCGTCGTGGTGGGGCCCGCGTCCTTGTCGCTCACGCGTCGCTCGGAGATACCCGTCCGCTGGACGATCCACTCGTCCGACGTGTCCATGATCTTCTCGAGGTCGGCGTTGGTCAGACGCTTGTCGGGCACGCACGACCCGCACCCGACGACCCGCACACCCGGCATCGTGTGCGGGATGCTCATGCCGGCTCGCCCTGTCGCATCGCGGGGTCGATCGCCGCGACCTCCGCCAGCCGCGCCACGATCGCGTCGTTCACGTGCGCGTTCACCGCGAGCCGCGCGTTGCGGATCGCCGCCGCGATCGTCCGCGACTCGCTCGACCCGTGGCAGATGAACAAAGACCCGTTCACGCCCAACAGCGGCGCCCCGCCCATCTCGTGGTAGTCGTTCTTCTTGTAGATCGACTTCACGATCGGCTCGAACTGCATCGCCATCTTCGGGTCGTGCTCGAAGATTTCCTGCGCGATGGCCTGGAACAGGCTCTTGGCCAGCCCCTCGGCCATCTTCAGCACCGTGTTGCCCGTGAACCCGTCGGTCACGATCACGTCCGCCGCGCCCGCGAAGAATTCGCGCCCCTCGACGAACCCGGTGTAGTTCAGCCCGGGCGTCGCCTTGAGCAGCTCGTGCGCCTGCTTGACGATCCCCGAGCCCTTGCCCTCTTCGGCTCCCACGTTCATCAACGCGACCCGCGGGTTCTCGATGCCCAGCACGCTGCGGGCGTAGACGTCGCTCATCACGCCGTACTGCCACAGGTGCGATCCCCGCGGCTCGGGGTTGGCCCCCGCGTCGCACAAGACCACCGGCCCGTGGAACGCCGGGATCGTCACCGCGATCCCCGGGCGGTGCACGCCGGGCAGCCGCTTCATGTTCATCTGTGCCGCGGCGACGCACGCGCCGGTGTTGCCCGCGCTGAGCACGCCGTCGCAGCGTTCGTCGTCGCTCGCTTTGGGCGAGCCGAGCCGCGCCATCCGCACGATCGAGCTGTCTTTTTTCGCCCGCACCGCCGACGTCGGCGACTCGTGCATCGCGATCACGTCCGGCGCGTCCTCGATCAGGTACCGCGCATCGGTAAATTTCCGCTCGCGCAAAGTCTGTTCGATGATGTCCTTGGGGCCGACGAGCACGAGCCGGTCGTCGGCATCGAGATGCTCAGCCGCGGCGATGCACCCCTTCAGGATCGCATCAGGAGCCTGATCGCCCCCCATCACGTCGATCGCAAGCCGCATCGCCGACTCCTTTCGGCGCGTGCTCAGTCGCTCACGCCGATGCCCAGCTTCTTCACCTTGATCCGCAGCCCGGGTCGAACGTACCCGGATTCCTTGCACGCCTTGTGGTGCGCCTTGGGCATGCCCGAGAGCGGGCAGATCGTCGGCTTGGGCGCGGTCAGGGCGTCATGGCTCCGCCGGCGGCGGCCGCGGCCCTTGGACTGGCGTTGTGCTGGCAGCATGGCGGGGGTCTCCAGACGCCGATCCGAGCCCCGGGACATCGCCCGGGAACCCCTCGGCAGGACAGCAACCGTAGACCCGCCCCGCATCCCCGTCAACGCTCCGGCTGGACCCCTCACCCGACCGCGGTAGAATCCCCCCGCGGCCCACAGGGCCCACCCCGCCTCCCTAGCTCAATCGGTAGAGCAGCTGACTCTTAATCAGCGGGTTGAAGGTTCGAGTCCTTCGGGGGGCATTGCTCGGCGGGTCGCTTCGGGCCCGTGATCGGCGGGCCCCGCCCGCCCGCGAATAGAGGGGCTCGCGTGCCGTCGGATCCAGCCCGTGAGCTTCTCAAGTCCGCCCGACAGGCGATGCAGGCGGGCCAGCCCCGCCGCGCCGCCGACTACGCCCGCAAAGCCCTCGAAAAAAACCCCGACCACCCACGGGCCAACATGATCATGGGCGTGGTTCTCCGCGACGCGGGCGACCTCAAGCAGGCGATCGAGCACCTCGAAAAAGCCGCCGCCGCCGAGCCGACCAGCCCCGAGTTCCGCTTCACCCTCGCCAACACGCTCCACCAGGACCCCCGACGGACCCAGGACGCCAAGCGGGAGTACCTCGCCGCGGTCGAGCTCGCCCCCGAGTCTGTCGCGGCCCACGCCGCCCTCGCCAAGCTCTACGAAGAGCTCAACGAGCTGCCCGAAGCCCGCGCCGCCGCCGCCCGCGCCCTCGAGCTCTCCCCGGACCACCCCGCGTCCGTCCTCGTCATCGGGCTCGTCGAGCTCCGCGAGGGCGACCACGCCGCCGCCCGAGACACCCTCGCCAAGCTCGTCGAAGACGACGGCGACACCCTCGCGGCCAAGCTCCCTCGCGTCACCCAGGCGACCGCACTCAACCGCTACGCCACCGCGCTGGACCGCCTGGGCGACTACGCCAAGGCCGCCGTCTACTTCGAGCGCGCCCAGCAAGCCCGCTGGTCCTGCGGCGACGCCCAACGCATCAAGCCCGACCAGCCCCTCCAAGTCATGGACGCGAGCCGCGCCGTGCTCACCGCCGAGCGCGTCGCCGGCTGGCGCGACGCCCCGCCCGTGGACGACCTGCCCGACCCCGCCTTCCTCGTTGGGTTCCCCCGCTCGGGCACCACGCTGACCGAGCAGATGCTCAGCGCCCACCCGGGCATCGCGACGCTCGACGAGAACTCCCCGCTCGCCGAGGTCCTGCCCAAGATCGCCGCCCGCGCGCCCGCGGGCACGTACCCCAACGCGCTGCCCCACGTGGACGACGCGATGGCCGGCGAACTCCGCGCACAGTTCTTCGAGAGCGCCGACAAACGCCTCGTCGCCGCCGGAGAAGACCCGCGGGGCGACCGCGTCCTGATCGACAAGCTCCCGCTCACGATCATGCACGCCGGCGTCATCGCCAGGCTCTTCCCGCGCGCCAAGATCATCGTCGCGATCCGCGACCCCCGCGACGTCTGCGTCTCGTGCTTCAGCCAGATCATGAAGCCCAACAACGCGATGTCCCACCTCGTCTCCATCCCCTCAGCCGCAGCCTTCTACGACCGCGTCATGTCCTTCTGGGCCGAGATGCGCGACCGGCTCGGGCTCGACTCCATCGAGTCGAAGTACGAAGACCTCGTCGCCGACCCCGAAGCCGGCGCCAAACGCCTCGTCGCGTTCCTCGGGCTCGCGTGGGAACCCGCGGTCCTCAATTACCGCGACACCCTCGCGGGCAAGGCGATCTCGACGCCCAGCTACGAAGCCGTCTCCAAGCCGATCAACACAGGCTCCATCGGGCGTTGGAAGAACTACGCCGACACGCTGGCGCCCGTGATGAGCCACCTCGACCCTTACCTCGACGCGTACGGGTACCAGCGCTAGCCGCCCCCCGAACGCGGCCCACGGACGACACGCGGTGGACCCCGACCCAACCCCAACCCCGAGCCCCCCCAAGCCAGACGCGGCCTCCGCGCCCGCCGCCCACGCGCTCGCCCGCGGCAACCTCGCCCAGGCCGACACCCTCGCCGCCGAACTGCTCACGAGCTCGCCCGGCAACGCTCGCGCCCTCATGATCCGCGGCGTCGTCGCCCGAGACTCCGGCCGCAGCGCCCACGCGATCGACTTCCTTGAACGCGCGCACGCCGCCGCCCCGGCCGACGCCGAGATCCTCTACCACCTCGCCCAGGCGCACCACCAGGCCCCCCGCGGCCAAGGCCACGCGCCCGCCCGCGAGCTCTACGAGCGGGCGATGGCCCTCGCGCCGACGTCCCCCTTCCCGCCCGCGATGCTCGCCAAGCTGCTCGAAGAGACCAACGAGCTGCCCGACGCCCGCGCCGCCGCGGACCGCGCGCTCAAGCTCGACGCGACCAACCCGACCGCCCAGCTCGTCGCCGCCCTCCTCGACCGCCGCGAGGGCAACCTCACCGGCGCCCGCGAGCGGTTCATGCAACTCATCTACGCCAACGACGGCAGGACGCTCGCCCGCTTCCCGCCCGCCGCCCGCGCGATGATCTGGAACCGACACGCCCACACACTCGACGCGCTGGGCGAGCACGACGCCGCGTTCGCCGCCTTCGAATACGCCCAGACGCTCCGCTGGTCCCTCCCCGACGCGCAGCGGGTCGATCCCTCGATCATCGACACCATCATCGACCGCAGCCTCGAAGCGCTCACCCGCGACCGCCTCGCCCGCTGGGCGCAGTACACGCCCGCCGACGGGCGCACGGACCCTGCATTCCTCGTCGGCTTCCCCCGCTCGGGCACGACGCTGACCGAGCAGATCCTCGCGGCCCACCCATCGGTCGTCACGCTCGACGAAGACTCCCCGCTCGCTGACCTCGACCCAATCATCCGCGAGACCATGCCCGCCGGCGCCTCCGGCGACGGGCTCGAAGCGCTCAACAAGGCCGACCTCGAACGCCTCCGCGAAGCCTACTTCGCCGGCGCCGAACGCCGCCTCGGATCGCCCCCCGGCGCGCGCACGCTCATCGACAAGCTCCCGCTCTCGATCCTCGACCTGCCCGCGATCTGCCGCGCCTTCCCTCGCGCCAAGCTCATCGTCGCGATCCGCGACCCGCGCGACGCCTGCCTGTCCGCCGTCATGCGCATCATGGTGCCCAACCCCGCGATGGCGCACCTGCGGACGCTCCCCAAAGCCGCCGACTTCTACGCCCGCGTGATGGACCTCTGGCTCACCGCCCGCGCCCGCGTGCGCAACCCGTGGATCGAATCCCGCTACGAGGACCTCGCGTCCGACCCCGAGCCCGCGATCCGACGCCTGACCGAGTTCCTCGAGTTGCCGTGGGACGACGCCGTGCTCTCGCACCACGAGCACGTCCGCGGCAAGACCATCTCCACCCCCTCCTACGAAGCGGTGGGGGGCACAATCACGACCGCCTCGGTCGGCCGCTGGCACGCGCACGCCCAGCGCATCCGCCCGATCGTGCCCACGCTGGCGCCCTTCCTCGAGGTGCTCGAGTACGAGCGATGAGCGCGGCGGAGCTGATCGAGCGCGGCCGAGGGCTCGAGCGCTCGGGCGACCACGCCGGCGCGCTCACAGCCTTCACCCAAGCCGCCGAGATGGACCCGTCGGCATCCCGGGCCCACGCGTGCATCGCCCGCGTGCGCGAGCGGACGAACGACCTCCCCGGCGCGCGCACCGCCGCCGAGCGGGCGATCGAGCTCGACCCCAAAGCGAACGGCGCCCGCATCGTCCTCGCGTCCGTCGACCGCCGCGAGGGCAACCACGCCGCCGCGCGCGCGCACCTCGAACGCCTGCTCAGCCCGGCCG
>BQJQ01000165.1 GCA_021604785.1 Phycisphaeraceae bacterium | reverse complement strand
TGACCGGCGGGGCCGGGTTCATCGGGGCGTACCTCGTCGCCGAGCTGCTCGGACGCGAGCCCGACGCCCACATCGTGGTGGTCGATTCGTTCCGCACCGGCTCGTACGCGAACATTGTCGAGGCCTGCCACCGGGCCGGCGTCGGGCCCTTCACGGGCACCGTCCAGGCGGACTCGGTCGCGGACCTCAACTGGCAGCCCGCCTTGATGGCCTTCGAGCCCAAGGCCGTCTTCCATCTCGGGGCGATCACCGACACGTTGGTCTCTGACGAGCGGGAGATGCTCGCCGAGAATACGGACCCGTTCGTGGACATTCTCGAGGCGTGCGCCGAGACGAACACGCCGCTGGTCTATGCGTCCAGCGCCGCGACCTACGGCAGCCCGCCCCAGGGCGACGCCCGCGAACCCTTCCCCGAGTCCGCCGCGGGGGTGCCGAACAACGTCTACGGCTTCAGCAAGTGGCTCATGGACGCCGAGCTCTTCCGCCACTTCGCCCGGTGCGACGAGGCGGGCGAGCAACGTCCGCACGTCGTGGGCCTGCGCTATTTCAACGTCTTCGGCCCCGGCGAGGCCCGCAAGGGGAAGATGGCCTCGATGGTCTGGCACCTGACCAACCAGATGCTCGCCGGCGGACGCCCGCGCCTCTTCGAGTTCGGCGAGCACGCCCGCGACCAGGTCTATATCAAGGACGTCGTCGCCCAGACGATCGCGGCGGCGGGCAAGGGCGTGACCCCGGGCGTGTACAACTCGGGCTCGGGCGTGGTGACGAGCTTCAACCAGATCGCCGAGGGCGCGGCCAAGGCCCTCGGGCTCGATGTCGAGCCCGAGTACTTCCCCATGCCCGCCGAGATGGTCCCGACGTACCAGCACTACACCTGCGCGGACATGTCCGCGGCGGCCAAGGGGCTCGGGTTCACGCCCGCGTGGGATCCGGCCGATGCCATCGCCGAGTACGCCGGGTGGATCCGCGACCAGGCCGCCCAGAGCCGGTCCGCAGCAAGGACGTCGTCAGCGTGAGCATCAAACGGATCCTCGTCACCGGCGGCGCCGGCTTCCTCGGCTCGCACCTGTGCGACCGCCTCTGCGCGCAGGGGCACGACGTCATCTGCATCGACAACTTCTTCACCAGCCAGAAGTCCAACGTCGAGCACCTGCTGCCGCGGCGCAACTTCGAGCTCATCCGCCACGACGTGACGCACCCCCTCTGGCTCGAGGTGGACGAGATCTACAACCTTGCCTGCCCCGCCGCGCCCGGGCACTACCAATACAACCCGATCAAGACGATGAAGACGTCCGTCATGGGCGCGATCAACGTGCTGGGCATGGCCAAACGCTGCAACGCCAAGGTGCTCCAGGCGTCCACCTCCGAGGTCTACGGCGACCCGGACATCCACCCCCAGCCCGAGTCCTACCGCGGCAACGTCAACCCCATCGGGCCACGGGCGTGCTACGACGAGGGCAAACGCGCCGCCGAGACGCTCTTCTTCGACTACCACCGCTCCAACAACACCAACATCCGCGTCATCCGCATCTTCAACACCTACGGCCCGCGCATGCACCCCTTCGACGGGCGCGTCGTCTCGAACTTCATCCGCCAGGCCCTCGCGAACGAGGACATCACCATCTTCGGCGACGGCTCCCAGTCGCGATCGTTCTGTTATGTGGACGACCTCATCGAGGGCATGATCCGCATGATGAACGGCCCCGACGATTTCGTCGGCCCGGTCAACCTCGGCAACGAGCACGAATTTACGATCCGTGAGCTCGCCGAGGAAGCGATCCGCCAGTGCGACTCCAAATCCAAGCTCGTCTTCCGCGACCTGCCGGCGGACGACCCCAAGCAGCGCCAGCCGGACATCACGCTGGCGCGGGCCAAGCTCGGGTGGGAGCCGACCGTCCCGCTCGCCGAGGGGATGGCCAAGACGATCGAGTGGTTCAGCTCGATTAACCTGGGCGACTACCGCGCGCCCACCCCCAATTACTGATCAGCCACCCCGTGTGTGCCGGATCGTGCTCATACAGCCCGGAGAGCGCGATTTTATTGGCCCCAGCGGTCCCGTGTGGCATCCTCGGGGTGCCCCTCACTCCGGCACCCGAGCACGGTGGCTCGACGTGTGGGGGGCCTGAGGGAGCCCATGATCATGCCCACGCGCCTTCTTGCAGCGGCCTCCATCGCGATCCTGTGCGTGCCCGTTCACGCCGGCATCAACATCCTGCAGAACCCCGGCTTCGAGTCCGGTGAGCTGGGCCCGTGGTTCCAGGACCGCGACTTCGGCGGTGGACTCGACGAGGACTACTTCGTAGACACGTTCGAGCCGCACTCGGGCTCGTTCAGCGCGGGCATCTTCTCAAACAAGGAACTGCGCCAGGACTTCGCGCCCGTCGCGATCGACTCGATCGAGGAGATCTCGTTCTGGGGGCGTCACCGCGAGTCCACCGCGAGCGCCGATGTCTTCCTGTCGTTCTTTTACGAGACCGGGCCCGAACGCACGCGCCTGGTCCGCACGGCGGGCTCGGGCTGGACGTTCTTCGACGTGACATCGCTGCTCGACGCCGAGCGCGGCGGGCTCGTCGGCATCAGCGTCTTCGGAAACACCGGCTTCCGGTTCAATTTCGACGACGCCGCCGTCTCGGTTGTGCCGGCCCCCGCGACCCTTACACCCGTACTGGCGTTGCTCGTCGCCGCTCCCCGCCGGCGATGTCCCAACGCCTAATCTCTGGGCATGGCACGCACGCGCGTCGCGCGTTACACCTCTGAGCACCGGGAAGCTTGGGTGCGGATGCGCCGCGAGCTTTTTCAGGGCGAGGACGAGTCGTTGCTCCGAGAAGAGGAACGCCAGATCGACGCCTCGGGCACGCTCAAGAGCCAGCCCTTCGAGCGTTTTCTTGCCTTCGCCGACGATGTGCCCGTGGGGTTCGCCGAAGCGACGATCCGATCGAGCGCCGAAGACTGCATGACCAGCCCGGTGGTCTATCTCGAGGCGTGGTTCGTCGACAACCCCGACCGCGGTAGCGGGCTCGGGCGTTCGCTCGTCGAGGCCGTCGCGGCATGGGGACGCGAGCACGGGTGCTCGGAGATGGGATCGGATGCCCGTGTAGAGAACTCGGCGTCGGTTGCGGCTCATCTTGCACTCGGATTCGAGGACGCGGGTGTGATCCGCTGTTTTCGACGCACGATCTCCTGAGCGCTACGCTCGCGCATGCGTATTGCACTCACCGGCGTCTCGGGGTTCATCGGGTCTATCACCGCTCGCAATCTGGCTCAGGCGGGCCATCAGGTCACCGGGCTCGTCCGCGCGACGAGCCGCCGGGACCACATCGAGCCCCATGTGGACCGATTCGTGATCGGCGACCACGCCGACGAGTCTTGCTGGGATGAGCTGCTCGACGGCGCCGACTGCGTCGTCCACAACAGCGCCGACTGGCGATCGATCAAAGCAGGCGCTGATGGGTTTGCCGACCACCTCGGGTCCAACCTCGCCGGCTCGCTCAAACTCCTCAAAGCCAGCGCCCCGCGCCAATTCGTGTTCGTCTCGACCATCGCCGTCCACCACGACATGCGCCCAAAGTGGAACGGCCTCATCGATGAGGACCACCCCAGCCGCCCCGGGTCCGACTACGGCGCGTACAAAGCCGCCGTCGAGGCGCACCTCTGGTCCGAGCACTTCTCCAAGGGGCGCCACACGTCCGCCGTCCGCCCGTGCGCCGTCTACGGCATCGATCCGGACCTCTCCCGCTCCATCGGACACCCGATCGTCAAGAAAGTGCGCGCGGGCCAGCGTGTGGACCGCGCCGGCGGGGGCAAGTTCGTGCATGTGGATGATGTTGCGGGCGCGATCACGGCGATCGTCGGCAACGACGCCGCCTCGGGCCACGTCTACAACCTCGCCGACTGCTACGCCCGATGGGGCGACTTCGCCCTCTGGGCCGCCAACATCCTGGGCGTCGAGGCGGACGTCGATCTGTCCTCGCCCGCCGAGCCCAAGAACGTGTTCGCCAAGGACGCCGCGGCGTCGCTCGGGGTGCCGTTGGACCGGGGGCACGCCGGGCTGCGTGCCCACCTGAGCGAGCTGATCGGGCTCATGGGCGAGGGCTGACCCACCACCTGTACAGGGCGGGAATGGCGCCGACTGGCGGAAATCTGCCCCAGAGCCGATACTGCTGCCAATGACCGCCCGACCGACCGCCAAGCCGACCAAAACGCTCGTGATCTCCGACGGCTCACTCGCGTCGCTGATCGCGACGGCGATCGTCTCTGAGGAAGCCGCCTCTGGCAACGCCCGATCCGCAGCCGACCTCGGCGGGATCGTCTGGGGCGTGCCCGCGAACCTCGCAGCCCCCGGGCCCTTCTGGGATGTCTGCGACCGGGCAGCCGGGCGTCAGGCGGACGTCTACGGGCTCGGGTATCTGCCGCCCGAGGGCGGGTTCCGCGCGCGCGTCGAGGCGCTGGGCGGGCTGCCCGCGGGCGCCGGTGAATCCCTGACGCTCGTCGAGGCTGCCTACACCGCCGCCCTGCACGAATGCCCTCGGGTGATCTGGGCGACCCAGGCTCCGGCTGCCGACGACTCGGGCGACCCGGATCTGGACCTCGTCGCCCGTGCTGTGGACCGGGCCCTGCTCGCGTCCCGCCTGGTCGGGCTGGACGCGGACCGCCCGGAGTGGCCCGCAGCGGTCCCCGAGGTGCGGATCGAAACACCCTTCGTGGATCTGCGTGACGACGAGCTGGCCGACCTCGCCCGCGACATGCGGGTGCCCGTCGAGACGTGCTGGTGGTGGGGGGGTGCCCAGGGCACGCCCGGAGCCGCCGACGAGCACGCCCGCTGGACCCCGTTGGTGGGCGCGCCCCGCGCGGGCCAGACCGCCGAGCCCAAGCCCGCCGGGTCGCCCACGCCCACGCGCGCCTGACGGGCACGCACCTGCCCCCTCCTACACTGCCCGTCCCATGACTGGCTTTGCTCAAACACTGAACCGTCCGGCGCGCGGCGACGTTGCGCTCTGGTCCCAGACCCTCATCCCGACGACCCGCGAGGCCCCCTCGGACGCCGAGATGCCGAGTCACGTCTTCCTGGCCCGCGCGGGGTACATCCGCAAGGTCGGCGCGGGTGTCTACGACTACCTCCCCCTCGGGTGGCGGGTGCTCAAGCGCATCCAGACGATCATCCGCGAGGAGCTCGACGCCGCCGGATGTTGCGAGATGCTCATGCCGGTGCTCGCACCCATGGAGCTGTTCGCCGAGACCGGGCGCGACGTCGCGTACGGCCCGGACCTGTTCCAGCTCACCGACCGCCACGAGCGTGCGTTCGCACTCGGTCCGACGCACGAGGAGGTCATCACCGAGCTGATGCGCGGCTCGGTGACGTCGTACAAGCAGCTGCCGCTGACGCTCTACCAGATCCAGCTCAAGTTCCGCGACGAGCCGCGCCCGCGCGCCGGGCTGCTACGTGGGCGCGAGTTCATCATGAAAGACGCGTACTCGTTCCACCTGACCGTCGAGGGGGCGGGGGGGCTCAACGAGACATACGACAGGCTGCACGAGGCGTACGGGAAGATCTTCGAGCGGTGCGGGCTCGACTTCACGGCGGTCGAGGCGGTCGCCGGGCCCATCGGCGGGTCGGCGAGCCACGAGTTTATGGTCAACTGTGAGTCGGGCGAGGACACGATTCTTGTGTGCCCAAAGACGGGGTACGCCGCCAACGTGGAGAAGTGCGCGACGGGCGCGCGGGCGTGGTCGTTTGATGGCACGCCCACGGGCGAGCTCGAGAAGGTGCACACGCCGAACCTGCCGGGGATCGAGGTCGTCGCCGAGGCGATGGGCGTCGAGCCGATGGACATGCTCAAGACGGT
>BQJQ01000164.1 GCA_021604785.1 Phycisphaeraceae bacterium | reverse complement strand
GGGCCGCGGTCGCGGCGGGGGCGCTGAGCCTGCACGAGATCGAGGCGAGCGTGATCGTCCAGCCCGCGGGGGTCGATTTGCTGGCCCAGGGGGTGCTCGGGATGCTGCATTACGCCCGGACGCGCGAGCTGGCGGCGGCAGGGATCGTGGTCATCTCGATCGGCATCGCCCTGAGCATCGCGGCGGTCGGGCTCATGGCAATCGGGCGCGATCGGGGCCCAACGCCCAGAGGGGGGAAACCTCATGACGGCGGACGGGGTACCGGGTGATATGCTTTCGGCGATGCCCGCCGAGCGTTCGTCGAGGTTGAGATTCGGGGGGTGGTCGGTGAGGCGTGCGTCCAGGCCCGAATCCGGATCCGAACGCGGGCGCGTACCTCTCTATACGCGGTGCCCTGGGCGATCGAACCCGGGCCGGGCGGCGGTGCTCGCTTCGGGCTTGGCGGTAGGTTTCGCGGTGTGGGCCGCCGGTGGGTGCGGCGAGCGGGACGCGGAGGCCGGGGGCATGGTCGTCCGGGCGAGCTTCGGCGAGGTCGGGCTCAGCCCCGGGCAGTTCAGCTACCCGCGGGCGATTGACGCGATCGAGACCGAGGGCGGCACGGAGCTGTTCGTGTGCGACAAGACCGCCCGCGTGCAGCGGATGACGCCCGAGGGGACGCCGATCGGGGTGGTGCGGATGCCCGAACGGGAGCTGGGCAAGCCGACGGGGATCACGATCGCGGCCCACCCGCTGGACCCGGCCCGCCGGGCGCTGTGGGTCGCGGACACGCACTACCACCGGGTGCTGGTGTACGACCTGCCCGAGAGCGAGGCGTTTGCGCCCGAGCAGCTCGACCCGCCGCCGAGCGAGCCGGTGCTGAGCTTCGGGTCGTACGGCGACGCGGTCGGGGAGTTCATTTACCCGACGGATGTCGCGGTGCTTGCGGACGCGTCGGGCGCGATCGAGCGGGTGTATGTCTCCGAGTACGGCGGGAACGACCGGATCACGGTGTTCGTGCCCGAGGGCGCCGGCGCGGAGATGACGTTTGTTCCGAGCTTTGTCATCGGGTCGTTCGGGAACACCGAGGAGGCCGCGGGTCCGGACGATGTGGTGTTCAACAGGCCGCAAGGCTTGGCGATTGATGCGCGTGCGCGGGGCGGTGCGGGCGAGCTGGTCGTGGCGGACTCGTGCAACCACCGGCTGGCGCGGCTGACGCTCGACGGCGAGCTCATCGCGTGGGTCGGCGGGCTGGGTGACGAGCCGGGGTCGTTCAAGTACCCGTACTCGGTGGCGCTGTTGGCGGACTCGACGGCGCTGGTGTGCGAGTTCGGCGGGTGCCGCGTGCAGCAGGTTGACTTGGAGACGGGCGCGTCGCTCGCGACGTTCGGCGGGCCTGGGTTTGGCGAGGGGACGCTGGCCAAGCCGTGGGGGGTCGCGGTGGTCGGGGGGACGGCGTGGGTGCTCGACTCGGGGCGGAACCGGGTGGTCGGGTTCGACGCGCCGGCGCGCGGGCTGGAGGTGGCCCGTGGTGGGTGACGCACCGACGCTCGCGTCGTTTACGTTTGGTCCGGTCGGATTCGACCGGCCGGAGTGGCTGATTCTGGTGCCGGTGCTCGCGCTGGTGGTGGTGTGGATCGCGCACCGGAGCCTGTCGGGGCTCGGGGGCGTGACGAAGTGGACGGCGATCGGCGTGCGGCTGCTGGTGATTTTGCTGGTGGCGGGGGCGCTGGCGCGGCCGAGCTGGCGGACCGAAGCCGAGGACGTGTCGGTGATCGCGGTGGTGGACGCGTCGCGTTCGATCCCGCCGGCGCAGCAGGAGGACATCGACCGGTACATCGCCGAGGCCGGTGGCGCGGGGCGCAAGCCCAATGACCGGCTGGGCACGGTGACGGTCGCGCGGCAGGGGCTGGTGCAGTCGCTGCCGAGCCGGATGGCGCGGTCGGTCGAGCGGCAGTACATCGGCGCGACGGACGGGACGAACCTGGCCGAGGGCGTGAGCCTGGGGCTCGCGACGGCGCCGAAGGACTCGGCGACGCGGATCGTGCTGATCTCGGACGGGAACGAGACCGCGGGCAGCCTGCTTCGCGCGGCCGAGGCGGCGATGGCGGTGGGCGTGCCGATCGATGTTTTGCCCGTGGAATACCGGTACGACGACGAGGTAATCGTGGACAACCTAGTCACGCCGGCGACGGTGCGGCTGGGCGAGACGATCAGCGTGCGGGTCGTGCTGACGGCGACGCGCCCGGCGGTGGGGCGGCTCATGCTCTCCGAGGGCGGGCAGCTGATCGACCTGGACCCGGGATCGCCCGAGCTGGGCGCGCAGGTGGAACTGGTCGCGGGCCCCAATGTGTTCACGGTGCAGGTGACGCCCCGCAACGCGAAGCCGCAGGACTTCGAGGCGGTCTTCGAGCCGATCGCGTCGCGTGATTCACGGTCGGCGGCGTCCACGGGCGACTCGGTGCCCGAGAACAACCGGGCCAAGTCGATCACGTTCGTCGGGGCCGAGGGCTCGGTGCTGATCGTGTCCGAGACGGTCGACGAGGCGGCGGCGCTCGAGCGGGCGCTGAACGAGTCGGAGATCGGGACCGTCGCGATCCGCGCGAGCCAGTTCCCGACGTCGCTCGCGGAGATCAACGCGTACGAGGCGGTCATCCTCGCGAACGAGCCGGCGTACAACTTCACGGATTCGCAGCAGGAGATGATGCGGCAATACGTCCACGACACGGGCGGCGGGCTGGTGATGGTGGGCGGGCCGGACGCATTCGGTGCGGGCGGGTGGATCGGCTCGCCCTTGGCCGACGCGTTGCCGATCCGGCTGGACCCGCCGCAGAAGCGGCAGATGCCCCGGGGCGCGCTGGTGCTGGTGATGCACTCCATTGAAGCCCCGCGCGGGGTGTACCTTGCCAAGGAGACGTGCAACGCCGCGGTGGACAACCTCTCACGCCTCGACCTGGTCGGCATCGTCGAGTACGAGGGGTTCTCCGGCGTGGACTGGGTGCACGAGATCCAGACCGTGGGCGATCGGTCGGCGGTAAAGCAGGCGATCAACCGGCTGCAGTTCGGCGACATGCCCAGCTTTGATGAATCGCTGAACCTGGCGCTGGCGGGGCTCGAGGCGGCGCCGGCGGGGCAGAAGCACGTGATCGTGATCTCGGACGGCGATCCGTCGCTGAGCCGGTCGGTGCTGCGGGACTTCCGCAACGCGGGCGTGACGATCTCGGCGGTGGGCATCAACCCGCATTCGACGCGCGACCTGGCGAGCCTGCGGCTGATGGCAACGCAGACCGGGGGCGAGTTCTACGACGTCGGGCGGAACCCGTCGATTGACGAGGTCGTGTCGATCTTCATCAAGGAAGCCCAGACCATCCGGCGGAGCCTGATATGGGAGGGCGAGCCGTTCAGCCCGGCGGTGGTCAACGCGGCAGCCGAGCCGATGCGCGGAATCCGCACGGTGCCGCCGGTGCGGGGGTACGTCGTCGCGGCCGAGCGCGAGGGGCTGAGCCTTGTCACTATGCGCGGGCACGAGGACGACCCGGTCGGCGCGATCTGGCAGTACGGGCTGGGCAAGGTCGTGACGTACACATCCGATGCGACGAGCCGGTGGGGCGCGAGCTGGATCGGGTGGGAGGGGTACAAACAGTTCTGGGAGCAGCACGTCCGGTGGGCGATGCGCCCCGGCGGGTCCGCGACGGTCCGCGTGACGACCGAGCACCAGGGCGACGAGACGCTGATCCTGATCGAGGCGCTGGACCCCGAAGGCGAGCGCCTGAACTTTGCCCGCTTCGACGCACGCGTCGCGAACGCGGACGGCTCGGGCGAGGCCGTCGAGATCCGCCAGGCCGGGCCCGGGCGGTACGTCGGGCGGATCGACTCGGCCCGCGCCGGGTCGTACGTCGTGAACCTGAACTACCGCGCCCCGGTGACCGACGCCGACACGGGCGAGACGACGATCCTCGAGGGCAGCGCGCAGGCGGCGATCTCGCGGCCGTTCGCCGATGAATTCCGGTCGCTGTCGTCGAACCGAGCGCTCTTGCGTCAGGTCGCCGAGCTGACCGGCGGGCGCGAGCTCACGGGCGACCCCGCGGCGGACGACTTGTGGAACCGCATCGGGCTGGCGATGCCCGTCGCGACGCGGCCGATCTGGGTGGCGCTTGCGATCGCGGGCGTCGGGTTCTTCCTGGCCGACGTGGGTGTGCGGCGGGTGCGGATCGACCCGCGGGCGATGGCCGCGGCGGTCGGTCGGATGTTCGGACGCGGCGTCGAGAAGGACACCCGCGAGAGCGTCGATTCGCTCCGGCGCGTGCGCGAGCGGGCCCGCTCGCGGATGGCGTCCGACGGCGAACGCGCGGAACAAGCACGCAGCCGCAAGTTCGAGGCGGACCCCGAGGCAACCGCGGCGTCCGGTCCCGTCGCCCTCACCGGCGAGCACGAGGGCCCCGCCCCGATCGTCAAGCCCAAGAAGAAGGCGGCGTCCGACGAGCCCGAGGACACGATGAGCGCCCTGCGGCGTGCAAAGCGACAGGCCCGCGACGAGATGCAAGAATGACCCCAACGATCACGAGCAACGCTGAGATGATCTCTACGAGGAGCCCGAGATGGCGATGAACCAGGACCACGCCCAGACGCCCGCCGAGGTGAAGGAGCGGTGCGAGAAATTCCGCGCGACGTTCACCACGCTCAAGGGCGAGATCGCCAAGGTGATGGTCGGGCAAGAGGAGGTGGTGGACTCCGTGCTCACCGCCCTGTTCGCCGGCGGGCACGTGCTGCTCGAGGGCGTGCCCGGGCTGGGCAAGACGCTGCTCGTGCGCACGCTCGCGACGACGCTTCACCTGCCGTTTTCGCGGATCCAGTTCACCCCCGACCTGATGCCCTCGGACGTGATCGGGACGAACATCATCAACGAGGACGAGCACGGGCACCGGAACTTTGTGTTCCAGCGTGGCCCGGTCTTCGCGCAGGTGGTGCTGGCCGACGAGATTAACCGGGCGACGCCCAAGACGCAGTCGGCGATGCTCGAGGCGATGCAGGAGCGGTCGGTGACCGTGGGCACGCAGACGCACATCCTCGACGAGCCGTTCGTGGTGCTCGCGACGCAGAACCCGATCGAGCAGGAGGGGACGTACCCGCTGCCCGAGGCGCAGCTGGACCGGTTTCTGCTCAAGGTGACCGTCGGGTACGCGCAGCTGGACGACCTGATGGTGATCCTGGACCGGACGACCGGGGCCGAGACGCCCACCGTGAGCCCGATCCTCAACGCCGAGCAGATCCTCGAGGCCCGCCGGCTCGTGCGCGAGGTCGTGGTCGCGCCGCACGTGAAGCAGTACGCGGCGCGGCTGGTGCTCGCGACGCACCCCGAGGGCGACTTCGCGGCGGGCGGGGCGTCGGGCGTGACGAACCGGTACATCCGGTGCGGGGCGTCGCCGCGCGGGGCTCAGGCGTTGATCCTCGCGTCCAAGGTGCGGGCGCTGACCGAGGGTAGGTTTCACGTGTCGAACGACGACCTGCAGGCCGTCGCCCCGGCGTGCTTGCGCCACCGGATTCTGTTGAACTTCGAAGCCGAGGCGGACCGTGTGAACACGGACGACATCGTCGCGGAGATCCTCAAGCTGACGCCGACGCAGGCGATCGGAATGGTGAACGCGTGAAGCAATTTATGGCAGGTTTCCCAAGGGCGCGCGCGGCGTGCCTCTCGCTCGCGCTCGCCGGGATCACGGTGTGCGCCTCCGGGTGCTACACCCGCGTGATCGACGCCAAGGGCATCGGCGCGGACCAGCAGCACCCGCGCCAGTCCGAGGCGACCAAGCCGCTGCGTGCGCGCGACTTCTGGGGCGGCTCCGACGAGAAGGACAAGAAGTAGGCGCATGCTTCGACTCGAACGCCCAACCCG
>BQJQ01000163.1 GCA_021604785.1 Phycisphaeraceae bacterium | reverse complement strand
GCACCAGCGTGCACGCGTGCTCCTCGGCTTCGTCCGTCCGCCCGACCGGGTGCATCAGCAGCACCGCCTCGGGCCCGCCCAGCTCCTGCCACCGCTCATCCCCGATCGGCTCGATCCGATCGAGCCCGTCGATCGCCGGCGACCCGACAACCAGCACGTCCGCTTCGCGCTCGCCCATCTTTCGGATCCGCTCGGCGCTCCCCTCGCTCGCCGCCAGGTGCAGGTGCGCCAGCTTGGTGATCGCGTGGCGCATGGCTTCGTCCGCGACGCCCTCGGCCCGGTCCCCGCCGTGGATGTGCGCCAGCGCCAGCCCGCCCACGCTCGCCGCCGACGCCGCGGCCAGCGCCTCGATCCGATCGCCCAGCACCACCACCCAGTCCGGCTGCAGCGCCGTGAACGAGCGCCCAAACCGCGACACCCCCCGCCCGAGCGACTCCACGTCCGCCCACCGCCCCACGCGCCCCGCGGTCTGCATCGGCACCGAATCCGCGACCTCAAACTCCGCCTTCACGTCCCGGAATGTGAGCGCGGGCGAGACGAGGTGGCTCCCTGCTGCGATCACGAGCAGCTCCAGGTCGTCGCGCTCGCGGATCGCCCGCATCACCGGCCGCAGCAGCCCGAACTCCGCCCGCGTCCCCGTGACGACGGCGCACCGGCGCGGGCGATCGCTTGTCGCCTTGCCGTCGCGTTCATCACCATCCCAACCCGGACCGATCATGCGGAAGCTCCCACCGAACCAACCAAAGAGCCCCGAGCGTAAGCGACGGGCCGAGCGCCCGCCTATGTCGCCCGCCCGCGCAACCCCGCGCTCACGCTTGGGGCTCCTTCTCGCCCGCGTGAGCTCTCCCCCCCCCTCTCCCTTGGGGGAGAGGGCCGGGGTGAGGGGTCTATCTCTTCTCCTCACCCTTCGAGATCTTCTTCCAGCATCGGTACGTCCGCCTCGACCGCTCTGTCATCCGATCAAGTCTCCCCACCACACCGGGTCATCATCGGGGATGTCCCGTTGCGCGATCCCGTCTGTGAAGTCATCGAAGTACTCCGGGGGAATACCACCCCCGCGCTTCAGTGTGACAGCCGAGGCATCGACGCGATCCCCCTTCGCGATCGCCCGGGTCGTCACCATGCCCTGTCGGGCGACGCCTTGCACATCACGCTCGCAGTCGAGTACGGCCTTGAGCGGAACGATCGCGTCGATGTCGGTCCCGAAGTCCGCATCCAGGGCACCGAGGATGTACTCGGTCAGCGCGTCGGGTTCGAGCGAGGCGCTGTGATCAGGACCTTTCGCGGTCGAGTCGTACGTCAAGTGCTTCTCAAGGATGCACGCCCCCGCGCGAACCGCCAGCCCGCCTGACTCGATGCCCGGCGTGTGGTCGCTGTACCCTGTGGGCAGCTTGACAGCCTGTGCGATCGCTGAGATTCCTTCGAGTGCGGGCATCGGCGCCGGGTAGCAGCTGACACACTGCAGGAACGCAAGGTTCTTGCGTATGTGTTTCAGCCACCCGGCCGTCTTCTCGACTTCAGCCAGATCACTTGCCCCCGTGCTCACGATGAGCGGCCTGCCGGTTTCCCGCATCGCCAGCAGGAGCGGAAGATGGACCAGGTCCGGGCTCGCTGTCTTGAACGCATCCCAGCGCAACCGGCTTGCCGGTTCGACCAGCTCCACGCTAAAAACCGTCACAATCGCGTGAACACCCCGCTCGTGCGCGCGCTCCACGACCATCGCCATCTCGTCGAGCGTCAACTCCAGCCGGCGAAGCATCGCGACCGGGTCCGTCTCGCCCGCGGCCTTCTGATACGCCGCGAGCTTCGCCGCCTTGCTCATCAGCCGGTCGGTCTCGAAATACTGCAGCTTGACGGCGTCCGCCCCCGCCTGGGCCGCCGCGTCCGTCAGCTCGAGCGCGCGCGACACCTCCCCGTCGTGGTTCACACCGATCTCGGCGATCACGTACGGCGGGTGCCCCGGCCCGATCTCACGCCCACCAATCCGCACGTCGTCTTCCTCCCTCTCCCCTGCGGGGAGAGGGCCGGGGTGAGGGGCTACCAGCCCTACCCAACCTTCCGGCTCTCCATCTCTTCCCGTTCGCGCAGCAGCACATCCGCCACGATCAAATCCACCCGCGAGTCGATGTCCACCACCTCGCCCTCGCCCGTGATCACGCCCCGCCGATCACGCCCGAAGAACGCGTGCGGCCCCGCTTCGGCGCCCAACCGCAGCATCAACGCGTCTGCTGTCAGCGCGATGACGCCCCCGTCGGGGATGTACGCCGGCGGCAACCCCTGGCGCCGATAGCACCCGTGGTTGAGCACCTCGCCCTCCCACGGGCGCACGTTGCCGGCCATCATGTCCACGCGGGCCGTCCACCACGGGTGGTGTTTGCCGACGGGCGCATAGCTCTGCACGGAGTCCGCCCCCGTGCGCACCAGCGTGTCGATCGCCCGGTCGACGAGACCCGCAGGCCGCACGGGCACGTTCGCGTACAGGATCACCACCGGGCCGCCGGGCTCGCCGATCGCGCCGAACGCCTGCCGCGCAGCGTCGTCCACCGTCGCGGTGTCGTGTGCAAGGTCCGCCGGGCGTTCCACAGTCTCGACGCCCATCGATCGCGCGACTTCGAGCGCACGCGGGTCGTCACTCGACACCACAACCCGCGAGACGCGCGTGCTCGCGCGCGCATCGTCGATAGTCCACGCGATGCACGGCCGCCCGGCGACCTCCGCGACGTTCTTCCCGGGCACGCCCTTGGACCCCGCCCTCGCCAGGATGATCGCAATCGCGCTCACGCCGCCACCGGCTCGCCCGCGGGCTCCAGTTCATCAGCCTCGTCCACCGCCTCGCGCCGCACGCGGCACGCCGTCCGCCACACGCGTTCCAGGTCCATCGTCGTGAGATCCAACGCCGCCGAGGGCGACCACCCGCCGTCAGCAAGCGGCGCGCACCGCCCGTCCGAGCACACCAGCAGCCGCTCGCCCGCGTCGCTCACCCGTGCGCTCGTCGGCACCGGCAGCGGCCCGACGCGCGCGCCGGCCATGGCCCGCGGCAGGGGATCGATCTGCACACACCCGCACGTCATCAACCACCAATCCACGAAATCGGGGATCTCCGGCACCACCGCGTCGCACCGCGTGATCCGGGGCACGATCCAGGGCGTCGGCAACCCCGCCTCGGCGCGCGCCCGAGACAGCTCGATCAGCCGCCCCGTGCGCTCAACCACCGCATCGTACCGGTCCACACCCACAAGCTCGTGGTACGTCCCGGCGGACCCGGCGACCAGATCGACCGAGATCACCGACGCCCCGCTCTCGATCAACGCCTCGGGTTCGATGCCCTCGCGCAAGAGATCGGTCCGCAGGTGCACCGCGCCGATGCCAAGCTCGCTCGCCATGGTGACGACGTCCAACGCCCGCTCGTGCAGCATCGGGTCGCCCGTGCCCGAGAGGGTCACCACCGCGTCCTCGCGGACCTTCGCGACCTGCCGCAGGATCGTGTGCGCCAGCGGCAGCGTCATGACGGGGCGCTCGACCGGCTCGGATGCCCCACGACGCCACTTCGTCCACGCACCCCCGCCGAGCCGGCCGGTGCAAAGTTCCAGCTCGATATGCCGCGGGAGTTGTTCCGAGCGAGCACCCCCCAGCGTGCGCGCGATGTGCGCCGCCGACGCGTCGATCCACCCGTCGCCCGCGCTCTCAGCGAACGACCGAACCCGCTCGCGCGCGTGCTCCGTGTCCGCCGTGCACCGTGCGCCCGCGTCGCGGACACCCTCGTCGATGCGCACGCACAGGCGCGTCCCGATCGGGTCGGGCTGCGGGGCGTGGGGGAGATATGCGACCAGCCCGCCAAACGACGCCGCCGCCCCGCCCGTTTCCGCAGCTTCGCGGAGTGTTCCCAGCGCCCGCCGATCGAGCAACGCCGGGGCAAGCCCGGGCACCGCCTGCGTGAACACGATCCGGTTCGACTCGGGTGACTCGCGCCATCTGTTGATTACCGCGTCCACGAGCGCCGGGTCGATCAACGCCCAGTCCGCGCCGACGACGACCGCCGCGTCGACCTCGCGCCGCTCGCACAGGTCCGCGGCGCCCATCGGCTCGATCGCCTCGTCGTAGCACGTCAGCCCGCCGATCCCGCCTCGCCAACTCGCGGGCCCGAACAGACGCGCCCGCCCGACCGCCCGCATCCGCGCGCGCACGCGCGTGCCGTCCGCATGCTCGATCGAAACGCGGGCGTCCGCCGCGAGCGGCCCGAGCAGCGCCGCCGCCCGGTCGGGCTCGCCCGAGAGCAGCGTCACGCCGTCGAGCGATACCGCGCGCAGCAAGCGCGTGACCGTCATCTGCAGCGCGTTGAGCCCACCGACGACCGGTGCGCCCAAGTCCCGCTCGACGCCCAGCCCGCACACGTCGGCGTCCACCGGGATGACCGCCTCGACGCGCCCGCCGCCGGCCGGCGTGCCGCCCTCCACGCTCTCGATGGTCCGCGTCACCCGCTCGCGACCCTCGGCGAGAATCACCCGCGACTGCTCGAGCAGCTCGGCGAGCTGGTCGGCCGCCTCGGCGATGCGCTCCACGTTGTCCCGGTCCCGCTCGATCTGCCGCCGCTGGCGCTCGAACTGGTCGAGCGACGCGTCCAGCTCGATCGCCCGGTCAGACCGGATCCGCGCCAGCACCCCGGACTGATCGAGGAACTGCACAAGCCGCCACCCGGGGTGGATCGCCGTCACCTCGTCGCGGATCGCGTGCACGCGCCGGACGAGGTCGTTCACGCGGTTGTGGTCGCTCGTCTTGGACATGGTGTCGAGCAGCGCCGCCGTCTCGCGGCTCAGCTCGCCGACGCGCTCGACCTGCCCGACCGTCTCGCCCAGACGCGCGACCACCGAAGGTGCCGCGCTGCCCAGGTCCGCCCGCGCGGGCGCCGGAACGGAGACTGCTTCGCCCTCGGGCGCGCCCGCGAGCGCCTCGGCGAGCGTCGTTGCCGTCGTGTTCTGCTTCGCGACGCCGCCCTCGGTCGCGTCGAGCACGCGCCGCCCCGCGCGCGCGTCGGCGGCGAAGTCCACCTCGAACTGCGCCAGATAGCTCGCCATCTGATCGTCGGTGAAGATCGGGCGCCCGAAGACGTCCTCGCGCTGGATCAGCCGGCGCTTGCCGCGCGCGATCCGCTGCCATTCCATCGATTCGATCGAGCAGAACGGGCCCAATTCGCCAGCCCAGACGTTGTGGATCGCCGCGCCCGCGGCGTAATACTGCCCGTCGGTGAACCCCAGATCCTGGCCCATCAGGATCACCGGGTCCGCGCCCATGTATCGCGCGATGTAGTGGCACAGGTGCGCCACGGTCGCCCCGGGCTTGAGCTCGCCCTTGGCGCCCGACGCGCCGGGGCCGACGATCATGTCCAGCAGATCGTTCGCGACGAACCGGACCGCGCCGGGCCACGCCTCGATGACCGCGGGGTTCACCTTCGGGTCCGCGACGAGGGTGATGCCCTCGACGTCGTCGGCGGCGAGCCCCTCGTAAAACCGGCGTGAGATCTCGTGGTGGTCCAGCGCGCACACGATGTGCGGCTTCACGCCCGCCGCGAGCATGGGCTTGAGCACCGTCTGCACCGCGACGATGACGACTTTCTCGCGCACGCCGGGCTCGGCGATCTGGTCGAGGTTCCGCGCCAGCGACGGGCCCGCGCTGACGACGACCGCCGCGCGCCCGGCGACGGTCCCCGCGAGCGGCGCGATCCCGTCGCACGCCGCGTACACGTCCGCGTTCATCAGCAGGTTGCGCAGCGTGATGCCCGACTGCGCCAGCGTGGTCGCGAGCACGCTCTTGAGCGACGTGACCGTCTCGGTGAACCGCGTCGTGAACCGGCTGCTCAGCTCGCCCAGGCGCGCCTGGCTCGGCGGGTGGGGGACGATCTTGGCGCCCAGCGCGATCAGCCCCTCGACGCCGTCGAG
>BQJQ01000162.1 GCA_021604785.1 Phycisphaeraceae bacterium | reverse complement strand
TGGTGATTTCTCGGACGAGGATCATGAATCGGTCGCATTCCTTCGCGAAGTGTGCCGATACTACACGCGGCGGAGGATGACCGACGTACCAGAGATTCTTCGGGGACCGCCGAACACCCCCGCCGGATCTGCGAATGGCTGTGTGAGGCAAGTTCGGTAATGCCAGACAGGCGGCCCAAGCTTCTGCTCGTGGGGGCCCAGCCCGAGGCGATTCAGGACCTCGTTGATCTCGTTGGAGATCGGTACGAGATCGTCGCTCTTGAGCATGACCCACAAACCACCACCCAACAAGTGATCGCCGCGCCCGCGGCGGGCGAGGCCCGTGCCGCGACGCTGCTCGGCGCGATCGGTGAGGGCGTCGCCCTGGCCGGGCCCACGGGCGAGCTGCTCTGGTCCAACCGGTTCTACGACGCCCTCGAGCCCGAGGTGCGGGCCCGCGTCTCCGGGGCCTGCCGCGAGACGGCCGAGCATCTGTCGCGCCGCGACGACGCCCGCGACGGGTCGGACCCGGGCGTGATGACGTGCAAGTTCGAGGTCGCGTCGTCGGGCGAGCGCCGTCTGTTCGACGCGTACGTGACATTGCTGGGCGCGGGGGCCGAGGGCGACGGGACCGACGCGGGCCAGCTCGCCGTCGTCGTGCGCGACGTGACGGTGACGCGCAAGACCCAGCGCAAGATGGACGCGATCGACCGGGCGGGATACGAGCTCGCGCGGTTCGACGTCGATCAGATCCGCCAGATGAACGCGATGCAGCGGCTCGAGCTGCTCGAGGCGAAGATCGTCCGCTCGGCCCGCGAGTTGCTCAACTACGACCACTTCGCCGTCTTCCTGCTCGACGCCAAGACCAACAAGCTGCAGCTGGTGATGTCATCCGGCCTGCCCCAGGATATCCAGGACCTGGACCTGTTCCCCGAGCAGGACGGGTCGGGCATCTCGGGGTACGTCGCGGCGACCGGGCGGAGCTATGTCTGCTACGACGCGCAGACCGACGAGCGGTATTTGCCCGGGCTGGTCGGCGCGCGCTCGAGCGTGACGGTCCCGCTGCGGGTGCACGACCGGGTGATCGGGATCCTGGACGTGGAGTCGAAGGACGCCGGGCAGTTCGACGAGCAGGACCGCCAGTTCGCCGAGATCTTCGCCCGCCACGTGGCGATGGCGCTGCACACGCTGGACCTGCTGGTCGCCGAGCGGACGACGACGAATCTGTCGGTCTCAGACCGCTTCGAGGGCGAGCTGGCCGAGCCGCTCGAGGATCTGAGCCACGAGGTGGACTGGCTTTCGGGGCTCGCCGAGCGCGACCCGGAGACCGCCAAGCACGTCGCGCAGATCCGCCACGACCTGGACTCGATCAAGTCGCGGATGAAGGACGTCGCATCGGGCCCTCAGACGCTCTTGGGCATGGACCGGTTCCGCGACCGGGCGGCGGACCCCGAGCTGACCGGGCGGCGCGTGCTCGTCGCCGACGACCACCCCAAGATCCGCAAGATCATCGGCGAGGTGCTCACGCACCGCGGGTGCGCCGTCACGGTGTGCGCCTGCGGGCAGGAGGCGATCGACGCGATCATCGCCGTGGGCGAGAGCGGCGCCGAGCCGTTCGAATTGGTGGTCTCCGACATCCAGATGCCCGACCGCAACGGGTACGAGGTGTTCAGCACGGTGCGCAAGCACACGCCGGGCACGCGGGTGCTCTTGATGACCGGGTTCGGGTACGACCCGCACCACTCGATCGTCCGGGCGTCGCAGGAGGGCCTGCAGGGCGTGCTGTTCAAGCCCTTCGAGATCGAGCTGCTGGTCGAGCAGGTGAAGATCGCGCTCGCCGTCGAGCACGCCGAGAAGTGATCGCCCGGATCACCGCTTGCGCCGTGCCACGATCACCCGGTCCAACCCGTCCGAATCCCTGAGGATCTCGGCGCGTTCGAGCAGTTCGTGCGCGCGGGCGAGCTCCAACGCCTCCGCCGCGTGCGACTCGGCGACCTCGACCGCCAGGATCCCCCCCGGCATCACCCGCCCGGGCCCATCCGTGAGCAGCGGGCGGACCATGTCCAGCCCGTCCGCCCCGCCGCGCAGGGCCAGCGTGGGCTCATGGTCCTTCACGTTGGGCTCGACCGCGGCCCACTCATGATCCGGGATGTAGGGCGGGTTCGAGCACAACGCCGCCAGGCATGCGCTGTTCTTCGCGACCGGGTGCGCGTCCAGCGCCGTCAGCAGATCGCCCGCGAGGAACTCGATCCGCTCGTCCACGCCCGCGTGGTCCGCGTTCTCGCGGGCCAGATCGAGCGCGTCGGTCGAGACGTCCGTCGCGACGAGGCGCGCCCCGGGCAGGTTCTTGGCAAGCGCGATCGCGACGCACCCCGACCCCGTGCACACGTCGGCGATCAGCGCCCCGTCCCCGCCCGCCGAGTCGCGGACGCTCGACACCCGCGGGTCCGAGCGGAAGTGCGCGAGCACCGCGTCCACGATGGTCTGCGTGCTCGGGCGCGGGATGAGGACGCGCCGGTCCACGCGGATCTTGATGCCGTAGAACGACTCGTGCCCGACGAGGTACTGCACCGGCTCGTGCGCCAGGGCCCGCTTGACGAGATCGCGCAGCTGCGAGCGTTCGATCTCCGTCGCCGGGCGGTCCGCGTCGGTGTACAGCGCCAGCCGCTCGCACCCGAAGACGTGCGCCAGCAGTTCCTCAGCGAGCCGGCGCGGCGCATCGAGGTCCTTCTGCGCAAACGCTTCGCCCATCCACGCGAGCAGGGCGCGGGTCGTCCAGGATTGCTGGGTCTTGGTCACCGGGTCAGAGTCTACTCGACGCGGAAGACGGTCTCGCCGTCCACCACGGTCCGCAGGATCTTCGCATCGAGGATCTCGGCGGCGGGGCAAGCCATGATGTCCCGGTCGAGCACCGTGAAGTCCGCGCGCTTGCCGGGCGTGATCGACCCGACCCGGTCCTCCATGAACGCGGCGTGGGCCGCCCAGATCGTGAAGCTCTTGAGCGCCTGCTCGCGGGTCAGGCGCTCCTCGGGCATCCACCCGCCGGCGGGCTCACCCGCAGCGTTTTGGCGCGTCACCGAGGCGTAGAACCCGAGCAGCGGCTGGTGTGGCTCGACCGGGAAGTCGCTGCCGTTCGCGACGATCGACCCCGCCTCGATCAACGACTGCCACGCGTACGCACCCTTGGCCCGCTCGGTCCCGACGCGTTCGTCCACCCATCGCATGTCGCTGGTCGCGTGGCGGGCCTGCATCGCGGGGATGACGCCCAGCTGCGCAAAGCGGAGGATCTCCGCGGGCGCCAGCAGCTGCGCGTGCTCGACGCGGAACCGGTGGTCGCTCTTCGTCGCCGCCCGTGTCTTGAACGCCCGCTCGTACGCGTCGAGCACCTCGCGGTTCGCCCGGTCACCGATCGCGTGCGTGCACAGCTGGTACCCGCGTTGCAGGCAGACGTTCGCGACGGTCTCCACGAACTCCGGGTCGGTGACGTTGAGTCCGACCCAGGGCTCGCCGTCCTCGTCGGTCGGGCGGTCGGCGTAGGGCTCGAGCATCCATGCGCCGCGTGAGCCCATGGCGCCGTCCATGTACAGCTTGACGGCGCGCACCTGGAGTCGGTCGCCGACGTACGGCTGCCGGTCGTTCATGAACTCGATCGCCTTGCGTGCCCCGACCATCGCGTGCACGCGCAGCTTCAGGTCGCCCGCGTGCTCAAGCTCGCGGAGCAGGTCCAGGGCGCCGGGCGGCAGCCCCATGTCGTGCATGCCGGTGAGCCCGGCCTCGAAGCAGAGGCGTTGGCCTTCGAGAAACTTTGCCGCCATGTCGGGGTAGGCGGAGTCCGGGATCGCAAGCTCGACGAGCCGCTCGGCGTTGTCCACGAAGACGCCGGTGAGCGAGCCGTCCGCGTCGCGGAGCATGTCGCCGCCGACGGGCTCGGGCGTCTCGGGTGAGACGCCGGCGAGGTCCATCGCCTTCGAGTTGGCCAGCGATGCGTGCCCGTCCACCCGTTTCAGCCAGACGGGGTGATCGGGCACCGCTTCGGTGAGCGGCCCGTGCTCGGGCATCTCCCGCTCGGGCCAGCTCTCGTGGTCCCACCCCTGGCCGATGATCCAGTCGCCGGCGGGGGTGTCCGCCGCGCGCGCGCGGACGAGGTCGATCACCTGCTGGTACGACGTCGCGTACGACAGGTCGATCACGCCAAGCTCGAACTGCCCGAGCCCGGCGAGGTGCGCGTGCGCGTCGATCAGCCCGGGCACCACCGTGGCGCCGTCGAGGTTAACCCACTCGGTGTCGGGCCCCTTGTGGGCGATGAGGTCCGACTCGTCGCCCACGGCGACGATCGCGCCGTCGCGCACGGCGAACGCCGTCGCCCGCGGGCGGGCGTCGTCGACGGTGTACACGTTCGCGTTCGCGTAGATCGCGTCGGCGGGCTGGGCGTGGGCGATCGACCCGGCGATAGCGAGTGTGGACAGGGCGGCTTTGGCGCGCATCGGGGGTTCCTCCGGGGTGGGTGTCACTTGCCTTCGTACCAGTTCGTGCTGATCGCGGATTCAGCCTTGAGCGGGACCTTGAGGTCCATCGCCGCTTCCATGCGCGCGACGATGAGGTCGCGGGCTCCCTCGGCGCCTTCCGCGGGGGCCTCGAAGACGAGCTCGTCGTGGATCTGCAGGAGCATCAGGACATCCGAGAGGGCGGGGTCCTTCTCGCAAATCCGTGCGTGCAGGTCCACCATCGCGATCTTGATCAGGTCCGCGGCGGACCCCTGGACGACCGAGTTGATCGCCGTCCGCTCGGCGAGGGCGCGCCGGGAGGGGTTGTTCGACTCGATCTCGGGGATCGGGCGGCGTCGCTTCATCATCGTCTCGACGTACCCGAGGCTCGTCGCCTGCTCGACGCACTCGGCCAGAAACGTCGTGATGCCCGCGAATCGTTTCTTGTACCCGGTGATGATCTCGGACGCCTCGGTGTTGGAGACGCCCAGGCGGCGGGAGAGCCCGAAGGGGGTGATGCCGTAGACGATGCCGAAGTTGACCATCTTGGCGCCGTCGCGCTGCTCGCGGGTGACGTCTTCGGGCGCAATCCCATGAATCTGCGCGGCGACGGCCCGGTGGATGTCCTCGCCCGCGTGGAAGGCGGCGATGAGCGCAGGGTCATCCGACAGGTGCGCCAGCAGGCGGAGTTCGATCTGCGAGTAATCCGCGCTGATGAGCACGCGACCCTCGGGCGCGACGAACGCGCGCCGGATCTCGCGGCCGATGTCGGACCGGATCGGGATGTTCTGCAGGTTCGGGTCCGACGAGCTCAGCCGCCCGGTCGCGGCGACGGTCTGGTTGAAGCTCGCGTGGATGCGGCCGTCGCCCTGGATCTCGTCGGCGAGCGAGGTGAGGTACGTGCCCACGAGCTTGGTGAGCTGGCGGAGGTCCATGATCAGGCGCGGGATCGGCGTCTCAACGAGCGGGTCGGCGTCGAGCTTCTCGAGCACCTCGACGTCGGTGCTCGGGCCGGTCTTGCGTTTCTTGATGACGCGGAGCCCGAGCCCGGGGTTCTCGTGCTCGGGGGCGTTGAAGAGGACGCCGGCGAGCTGCTTGGGGGAGTCGGGGTCGAACCCGCGCCCGACGGCGGTCATCGCTTCGTCTTCGATCTGCGCGCGGAGTTCGGCGATGCGGGCTTCGAGTCGCTCGCGTTGGTTGTCGAGCTCGGCCCGGTCCACGGCGATGCCGTTGAGCTCGAGCGATGCGAGCACGTCCACCAGCGGCATCTCGAGCTCGGCGTAGAGATCGAAGATGCCCATGGCGCGCAGCTCGGGGAGCATCTTGTGCGCCAAGCGCAGTGTCACGTCCGCGTCCTCGGCGGCGTAGGGCGTCGCCTGGTCGAGCGGGACCTCGTCGAACCGGCGCTGGGTCTTGCCGGTGCCGATGAGGTCCTTGATCGACAGGTTCTGGCGCCCGAGGATGGCCTGCGTGAGCGCGTCC
>BQJQ01000161.1 GCA_021604785.1 Phycisphaeraceae bacterium | reverse complement strand
CCGGGCGGGGGTGGTCGAGTACTTCCGCCACGAGGTCCGCCACGACTTCCGCACCGGGCCATGCGGCATCCGAGCGATGCACCTGACGATCCCGCCCGGGTTCATCGAACGGCGTTCGCGGGAAGTCGCGATCCGTGAGCTCGAGCCGACGCGGGCGCTGCGGCTCGCGCACCTGCTGCTGGCGGAGCTGACCGCGCCGGACGAGTCGAGCGAGCTCGCGATGGAGTCGCTGGCGCACGAGCTGCTCGCCGAGGTCACGCCCGCGGCCCGTGCGCCCGAAAGGGGCGCCCGTCCGCCCCGATGGCTCGAAGCCGCCCGCGATGCCCTGCACGACCGGTGCGACGGCGTGATCGGGCTTGCTGGGCTGGCCGATGCGGTTGGCGTGAGCCCAGGGCACCTCGCGCGGGCGTTCCGCGCGCGGTACGGTTCCTCACCGGGCGAATATCAGCGACGCGTGCGCGTGGCCCGGGCGGCCCGCCTCCTGGCGTCGTCGGGCGAGCGCCTCGCCCGCGTCGCGCTCGAAGCGGGGTTCCACGACCAGGCGCACTTCACCCGCGCATTCGGTGCCCATGTGGGCATCACACCGGCGCGATTCCGTCGCGCGCTCGGGGGGTGACTATTGCCGGCGTCTGCGCCCGGCGCACCCGAGCATCACCGCCGCGACGACACCCGCCGTGCCCGGCCCGGGCACGGGCGTCCCGAACAGCTCGAACGCGCTGTCCGTGTCCTCGAACGGCGTCCAGCGTTCACGCGCGTACTCGTATATCCCGCTGAACCCGTCGTACAGGTCCGAGTCCTGCCACTGCCACCCGTCGCTCAAGCCGTCGATGAATCCGGCGCTGATCGCGACGTAGTACGTCTGGCCCGCCTCGAACCGCATGGGCGTGCTGAGCGCAACCTCGTGGCGGTACTCGATCCCGCCCGCGGGCGACAGGCGCCCGGTCGCGGTTGTGTTTGTGTCAGAGATGACGAACGTCTCGCCCGCGATGAGCGTGTCCGGGCGCCCGACACCCGAGCCCGAGGCCCCGAAGCCGGCCGTGTAGAACTCGACCGTGAACGACGTAAAATTTGTCAGGCCCGGGTGGTCCATGTTCTCGCTCAGGCCCCACCATGCAACGCGTTCGACGTCGGCAGCCTCGCCGAGCACGAACCCGTCGGCGTGCTTGAAGCTGTGCGTCGCCCGCGGCGCGTCGTGACTGAAGTACCCGAACCCGACGTTCGCGGGATCCGTCACCGTCGGCTGAGAAAAGAGCACCCCGCCCGAAGCCGCCCCCGCAGCCAACGCGCACACACACATCGCAATCTTCACACACACCTCCCGTGCTGTCAGTCGTGTCCCAGTCGCACGGACAGTCTGCGCCCAGACCGGGCCCGGGTCTTGCACCCGGCGCGCGCCGCGGGCCGACCCCCCGGGCGTGCCCGCCCGGATACCCCCGCAAGACGCCCGGGCGCACCCCGAATGAAGGCCATGATGGGGACCGGTAGACTCGCGCCATGACGAGCCCAACGAGCCCAGCACAGACCGGCCCGCGCCACCCCGGGGCCGCGATGCGGGCCTGCCACTGCTGCGGGCTGGTGCACCGGGTGCCGGGCGTGGCGCCGGGCACGGACGCCCTCTGCACCCGCTGCGCCACCGTCATCCGCCACGGCGTCCACCCGCGGGCCATCTCGCGGACCGCGGCCCTCTCGCTCGCAGCGCTAATCCTCTACCCCGTCGCGTTGGCCCTGCCCGTGATGACGATCGAGCGGTTCGGGCACGAGCACGCCGCCTCGATCTGGGGCGGCATGGTCGGGCTGCTCGCCGAGGGGCACTGGGGCGTGGGCATCGCGGTGCTCGTGCTCTCGATCGTCGCGCCCGTCGCCAAGCTCGTCATGCTCTTCGCGTTGTGCGCGGGCGACCGCATTCTGCACCGCGGGCACCGGGCGATGACGTACCGGCTCGTCGAGTTCGTCGGACGCTGGGGCATGGCCGACGTGCTGCTCGTCGCGGTGCTCGTCGCGGCGGCAAAGCTGGGCGACCTCGTCGAGGTGACGCCCGGGCCCGGGGTCATCGTGTTCGGCGCGGTGGTGGTGCTGTCGCTGCTCGCGTCGATGAGCTTCGACCCGCACGCGATCTGGGAGGACCGGCGATGAGCGCACACACGGACGAAACAAACAACCCGGCCCCCGAAGCGATGGTCCGCCCAACGCCCCGGCGGGTGAGCTGGGCGTGGCTCGTGCCGGTGCTGGCGCTGGGCGTGATCGTTGCGGTGATCATCGCGCAGGCGACGGCGAGCCGGGGGCAGCGCATCGAGATCACCTTCGCCGACGCTTCGGGGCTCGAGCCCGGGGCCGAGCTGGTGCACCGGGGCATCCGCGTGGGCGTGGTCCGCGAGATCGAGCTGACGGGGGATCTCGAGAGCGTCCGCGTGCGCGCCGAGCTGGCGCCGCACGCCGAGGGGCTGGCGCGCGAGGGCGCCCGGTTCTGGATCGTCCGCCCCGAGCTGAGCCTCCGCCGCGTCGCCGGGCTCGAGACGCTGCTGGGCCCGCGGTACATCGCCGTCGAGCCGCCCGAAGCCGAGGCGCCGCGGCTGGCGCAGTTCGAGGGTCTGCCCGCGCCGCCAAGCGTGAGCGCGGGCGACGCGGCGGGCGCCGGGGGCGTCGTGGTTGTGCTCCGCGCCGAGACCGCCGCGGGCGTGGCGCCGGGGTCGCCCGTGCTCTACAAGGGAATCCCCGTCGGGGCGGTCACGGGCGTGGAGCTGGCCGACGACGCGTCGGCGGTGCTCGTCCGCGCGCACGTCCGCGATGAATACGCCCGTCTCGTGCGCACGAACTCGCGGTTCTGGGTCGCCGGCGGCGTGGGCGTGGACTTCGGCATCTTCCGCGGGCTCACCGTCCAGGCGCCCTCGATCGACCGGCTCGTCGAGAGCGCCGTCGCGTTCGCCACGCCGAACCGCCCGGGCGCGCGCTCCGAGGGCGGGCACGTCTTCGAGCTCCGCGCCGAGGTGGACTCGGACTGGGTGTCGTGGTCGCCGAGCATCCCGTCCGAGGGCGCCGACGCACCCTGATCGTCCGTGCCACTGACCCGTCCTCGGGTCAGTGTCCTAACCCGATCAGAAACACGGACCGGAAGACCGGTCCGCGGCACGGGTGTTCACCCGCCCTCGCGCTCGGCGGCTTCGATCATCAGTTCGTCAGGCGGCAACGGGTTGTGCGCCACCACCACGCGCCCGCAGTCCGGGCACATCGTCGGGCCGTCGGTCCCGGTGTACGCGTTGAGCAGCACGTACGTGGGCGTGAGCGTCGCGTCGCCGTCGGCGGTCCAGTGGCACCGCTCGGCGGGGTAGAGCGTCGCCCGCCCGGTCTTCGGGTGCTCGAACGGGTACGTCGCGCCGGTCGGCAGCCGGATGTCCGCGAGCACGTCGCCCGTCTCGGCGTCGACGAGTGTCCGCGTTTCAAGCTCGCCCGCGAGCCCGCCCGAGGCGCGGACGAAGCGCACCGCCATGAACGCACCGAGCCCGATGCCGGCCCCGGCCACGGTGAAGACAACGAACTTGCGCGGGTTGGCGCGTGTCACGGCGTCCGGTAGTCCCCGTCGAGTTTGTCCGGGTACGCATCCACCGTCGATCGCCAGAAATCGGCCGGGTTGCCCAGCAGCGAACCCGTCGGGAACCACATGTCCGGGTTGGTCGCTTCGAGATCCGTCACCAAACGGACGGCCCCGTCGAAAAACGCGATGTTGCCCTCGACCTCGTTGTACACCCCGGTGCGGCGCTGCCCGCCGGAGTGACGGAACGCGACGGGGCGCATGTCGGTCCAGAGGTCGTGCGCCCACGGGGTGTCGTAGTAGAGCTCGCCGGGCGCAAACGAGCGATCGAACTCCTTGGACAACGCGTACCAAGGCCCGACGCCGCCGAACGCCCCGCCGAAGTCGGCGTCCATCCGCGTGTCGAAGTCTGGCTCGGTCGCTTTGTCCGCGTACCGGTGCCCCTCGAAGACGAGGGCCTTCATCGAGGGCGGGCCGACGCGCGACAGACGCGGGACGTACTTGCCCCGGTCGTTGCGCCGGGGCTCGGTGCCCAGCGGGCGCACGTCGATGGTCGATGTGAACTGGGTGGACATGTTGAACGGGATCATGGGACCGGTGACCCATTCGTCGCCGCCGAGCACGCCCGGGCCCGGGGCGGCTTCAAAGACATTGGACGGGCACTGGAAGGCTTCGTGCGCGCGGTACCAGTCGAACCGCTGCGAGCGTGCTTCGTTGTGCGTCTCGCCCGAGCGGGGGCGGACGCTGTCGCCTGGGGCGTTCATGCCCATGGTCATCGCGAGCGGGCCCATCCAGTCCCACGCCTGCATGGCCACGCCGTTGAACGTCGGGTCGCGGTTGTCGAGGCGCGAGACGGGGTACCCGGCCATCTTGATGGACTCGAGGGTGCCGTTGCGCCCGCCGATGGCGTCCCAGCCGGAGGTGCTCGGGCTGCCGGCGATCGAGTCGTCGTGGTCGCCGAAGTACCCGGCGTGCGCAACCGCGAGCTGGCGCATCGTCGCCTGGCACGCGAGCGTGCGCGCGGACTGGCGCACCTGGCTGAGCACCGGGAGCAGGATCCCGATGAGCAGCGCGATGATCGCGATCACGACCATCAGCTCAAGCAGTGTGAAAGCGCGGCGGGCGCGGGGGCGCATCGGAAACTCCGTCGGTTGCGCATCCGTGCACGGCTCGCGTCGGGCCCCTGCGATCCCTCGCGGGCCCGAGGGTCGCAGCATACCGCCCGCCGCCCCGTGTGGAAGCGCGTTTCACGCGCCCGCGGGTGCCCTAGACTGGCGGCATGAGCCTCATCGTCACCGGAACCATCGGCATCGACACCGTCTACACCCCCGCGGGCGAGCACCGAGAGGGCGTGCTGGGCGGGAGTTGCGCTTATTTCGCCGCGGCTGCGAGCTTCTACGGGCCCGTCCGGCTCGTGGCGGCGGTGGGGGACGATTTCCCTGACGAACACCAAGCAACGCTCGCCCGGTTCGGGCGGATCGACACGGCGGGGCTCGAGATCCGGGCCGGGTCCAAGACCTTCCGGTGGGGCGGGAAGTACCTGGACAACATGGACCACCGCGAGAGCCTGTTTACGGAGCTGAACGTGCTGGAGGAAGCGCCGCCGGCGGTGCCCGAGTCGTTCAAGGACTCGGAGTACGTCTTCCTGGCGAACATGCACCCGGCGCTGCAGGCGGAGCTGCTCTCTCAGGTGCCCTCGCCCAAGCTGGCCGTCGCGGACACGATGGACCTGTGGATCGATGTCGCGCGGGACGACCTGGCGAAGCTGCTGACGAAGGTCGACGGGCTCGTGCTCAATTACGACGAGGCCGAGCAGTACACGGGCAAGAAGAACCCGGTGACCGCCGGGCGGGCGCTGCTCGACGAGGGCCCGACGTTCGTGGTCGTCAAGAAGGGCGAGCACGGGGCGATTCTGGTGCACCGCGACGGCGTCGCGGCGCTGCCGGCGTACCCGGCCGAAGAGGTCGTGGACCCGACCGGCGCGGGCGACACGTTCGCCGGCGGGATGATGGGGCACCTCGCGGCGACCAACCCCGAGAACCCGACCGACTTCGACACGCTCCGGCGCGCGATGGCGCACGGAACGATCATCGCGAGCTTCACCATCGAGACGTTCAGCCTCGACCGGCTCGCAGGGCTCACGGGTGAGCAGATCGGCGAGCGGTACGACGAATTCGCGTCCATGGTCGCGCTGCGCTGAGGCACGCGGGATGGCAGACGAGACCCCCGGGTATCTGCAGCCGTACGAACGCGCGGTGCGTGAGCACGGGGCGGCGTGGGAAGCGCAGCTGTGGCGTGACCCCGATGCCCAGCGGGCGAGGTTCGAGACGCTGCTCGAAATGATTGGGATCGCCCCAGGCTCGACCCAGAACGCGCGCACGGTGATCGGTGACGTCGGGTGCGGGCGGGCGGACCTGGCGGCCCACCTCGCCG
>BQJQ01000160.1 GCA_021604785.1 Phycisphaeraceae bacterium | reverse complement strand
CAACGAGCCGATCGCGGGCGCGATCAAGGCGGCTGTCAGCGCGGGCACCAGCGTCCACCTCATGGGCATCGGGTCTGACGCGGGTGTGCACGGGCAGCTCGAGCACCTCTACGCGTGCCTCACGCTCTGCAAGGAGCTGGGCGCGCAGGACGTGTACATCCACCTGTTCACCGACGGGCGCGACACGGGCCCGTTCACGGGCAAGGGGTTCGCACAGCAGGTGGAAGACGAGTGCGCGCGCCTTGGCGTCGGGCGGATCGCTTCGGTCGTCGGGCGCTACTGGGCGATGGACCGCGACAACCGGTGGGAACGCGTGCAGCGGGCGTATGACCTCTTGACCGGGCGCGGCGGCGCGGCGTCCAACTTCGCGACGGTGTCTGACGCGATCCAGGGGTACTACGACCACCCCGAGGGCGGCGCGACGCTCAACGGCGACGAGTTCGTGTCGCCGCGCACGATCGGGGACGCGGGCGAATCACGCATTACCGATGGCGACGCCGTCATCTTCTACAACTACCGCGGCGACCGACCCCGCGAGATCTGCAGCGCCTTCCTCCTCCCCGAGTTCCACGGCAGCGACGAGCTCAAGCCCAGCCCGGACTCGGGCAAACACGGGTTCGACCGCGGGCCCAGGCTCGACCTGCACTTCGTGCTGATGACGCCGTACTCGGAGCGTCTCGCGCAGCTCGCGCCCGTCGCGTTCCTCAAGCCGCCCAAGCTCGAGGACATCGGCGGGGCGTACCTCGCCAGGCTCGGGCTCTGCCAGTTCCGGTGCGCCGAGACCGAGAAATTCCCGCACGTGACGTTCTTCTTCAACGATTACCGCGACGAGCCGTTTGCGGGCGAAACGCGGGCGATCATCCAGAGCCCGAAGGTCGCGACGTACGACCTTGCGCCCGAGATGTCCGGCGCGGGCGTCCGCGACGCGGTGCTCGGGCGCCTGGCGGCGGACGATTGCGAGGACGTGATCGTCGTGAACTTTGCCAACCCGGACATGGTCGGGCACACCGGCTCGCTCGAGGCGGCGGTCAAGGCGTGCGAGTTTGTGGACGCCTGCGTCGGGCAGATCGTGGAGACGACGCTCGCGCGGGGTGGCTCGCTGCTGGTGACCGCCGACCACGGCAACGCCGAGCAGATGTTCAACCCCGAGACCGGCAGCCCCCACACCGCCCACACCACCTTCGACGTCCCGATTATCGTCGTAGGCGGGGCGTTCAAGGGGCGCGCGCTGCGGGGCGACCAGGACGCACGCGGCTGGTTCGACGAATCCGTACGCTCCAACCGCGGGCGATTGGCGGACATCTTCCCGACGGCGCTGTCGATGATGGGCGTGGACAAACCCGCCGCGATGACGGGTGAGTCGCTGCTCGCCGACTAACTTCTGAATCAGAGCGGGTCGCGGGGGACGTCCGGCCCGGCCGCGTGCGGCGGGGCCTGCGTGCCGTGGTCGGCCATCGCCTCCACATTCCGCGTGACCTTGTCGAGCAGATTCTCAAGCCGTTCGAGCCGGCGCACAGCTTCATGCACACGCCGGTTCAACTCGGCGATCTCCTCGCCCAGCTGGTCCGACCGCCGGTCGGCGAAGGCGTGCCCTTCCTCGACCCTGTCGATCCGGGCGGCGAGATGGTCGTGGGGCTCGGGCATCGCGAACCATAGGGCGACGCGGGCAAACCCGCCGAGTCACCCGGCTTTGCGCAGGCCCGGGTCCTCGGGGGTGAGGTCGGTCGCGATGACGCGGTTGCGCCCGCCGCGCTTGGCGGCGTACAAGTTCGCGTCGGCAATCTCGAGCCAATCGGGCGCATCGACGGGGACGCCCACGCTCGCGCCCGCGACGCCGCACGAGAACGTCACGTTCCGCCCGGGATGGCGCGGCCAGTTCATGCCCTCGAACATGGCCCGCACCCGGTCGCACAGCGCGCGGGCCGCCTCGGGGGTGGTGTCGGGCATGATGAGCGCAAACTCCTCACCGCCGTAACGGCACGCGACATCCGAGCCGCGGATCTCGCGCTTGAGCACGCGGGAGAGCCCCTGGAGCACCGCGTCGCCGGCGGGGTGCCCGTACGAGTCGTTGACCTGCTTGAACGAGTCCAGGTCCAGCACCGCCAGCGAGAGCGGGTGGTCGTGGCGGCGCGCTCGCTTGGCTTCGTTTGTCCACCGCTCCTCGAAGTACGAGCGGTTCCACAGCCCCGTAAGCCCGTCGATCTGCGCCCGCTGGGCGAGCATCCGCATCAGCGAGTGCAACCGCAACGCGGAGCGAACACGGGCGCGAAGCTCGGCCATGTCGAACGGCTTGCCGACGAAATCGACAGCGCCCAAGTCGAACGCCGTCACCTTGTCGTGCGGGCTCTGCATGCCTGACAACACGATCACGGGGATCTCTGAGATCGCGGCGTCGTCCTTCACACGCCGCAGCACCTCGAACCCGTCGATCCCGGGCATGTCCAGGTCGAGCAGGATGAGCGACGGGAGCACCTCCCCCGCCCGTGTGAGTCCCTCTTCGCCCGAGTGCGCCGAGACAAGCTCGATCGCCTCGGACCCCAGGCGCACCGAAAGCAGCCGGTGCACATCGACGCAGTCGTCGATGACCAGCACGACCGGGATCGCGTCCTCGGGTTGGTGCGGGACAGCGTGCGTCAACCCGGCCGGCCCTCGCGCGCCTGCTCGGGCGAGGGCTCGCTCGGAGCATCCTCGGCGACCGATCGGCAGAGCTGGATCAGCTCGCGGACCTCAGTCTGCGCACACTCGATCGGGTTCGCCTCCCAAGCCGCGCGGCGCAGGGCGGTTTCCACCCGCGACGCGGCGTCGCCGATATTCCAGAACCCGTACCCGCCCGCCGAGCCCTTGAGCTGGTGGGCCAGGCGTTGCACGAGCTCGGTGTTGGCTTCGGCAGCTGCTGATTCGATCGCGCGGACGCGCTCGGGCAGCTCGTTCATGAACAGCTCGATGAGCTGCTCGAACGCCGCGTCCTCACCCATCCCGTCGTGCGCTCCGTCTGCGGAATCACCGCGGCGGTCTTCCATCGGATACCTCCCGGCTCAGAATCGGCCCGAACAGGGGCCCTCTTCATCGCCAGTCAGCCCCGGAGGAGGGTTGAGCCCTGCCAAGCCGGACCGTTCCGCGCCCGGAGCGGCCACCCCACTTTGGGGCAAGAGGCGGCATAACCGGAACGCATATGGAACCCGAGCCCACGAGACCGTTCTGTTGGCGCGCGAAAACCGGGTTGGGAAAGCCCAACCCGGCACACGCGAATGACCCCACGGGGATTTGAACCCCGGTTTTCAGGATGAGAACCTGACGTCCTGGACCAGGCTAGACGATGGGGCCGTCTCCTGCGAGCCCGCTTCGGGCCCGCACAGTCTTTTCCCGACACACCCCCGGGTCAACCCCGGGCGGGCGAGTTGCTCGATTCAGGCCGACGCGAGGGCCCGGCGGAGCCGGCTCAGGGCGTAGACCGCGGCTTCGGCTTCAGAAGCCCCCACCACCGCGCCCGCGGGCGACCCGGATTCATCCGTCCACGCCGCCCGGTAACACTCGAACAGCTGGACGTGCGACACGGCAAACGCGAACCCGGCGGCTTCGAACTCGCGGGCGACCATCGCGACCGAGGGGTACCAACGCCCGTCGTCGTCCGCTTCGCACCCGGTGGTGTCCAACGCCGACCATCCGGTCTCGTACAGCTCATCGAGTGCAATAGTGACGCCCATCGCGTGCTCCTGACTGGCGTGCCCGGCCCGCGGACGTCGCGGGCAGAACCACGGTCAGATGTTTCGGCTCGCCCGACCCTCCGCGAAGCGGAATAACGCGTTCGGACCACGCCGGTCACGCATTGTAGGGGACGCTGCCCCGGGGCCCAAGGCGAGAATCCGCCCCGGCCCGCCCCCATACAGGGGCCCTCAAGCCCCCGGGCGGACGATCAGCAGCACCACCACGTCATACAGCACGTGGACCCCCACCACGATCCCGAACCCTCGCCAGAGGTACAGGATCGCGAAGTACCCGCCCGCGAGCGCGAAGAAGGCCGCCCGGATCGCATCGAACCCGCCGGCGGGCCCGGTCAGGTCGTGGTATGCCGCGAAGCAGAGGGCCGACGTCACGACGCACACAAACGCCCCGACCCCCTCCGACCGGCGGAGCAGGTCAACCGCGACCGCATGCACCAGCGCGATCAGCACCATCCGGAACAGGAACTCCTCGTAGAGCCCGGCTCCGAGCGCGATCGTCAGGCGCTGCTGCCACGGGCCGTCGAGCACGCCCGCGGCGCCATCGGGAGCCGGCGGCGTCCCCGCGGCGGCCGCGGCGGCCCCCGCGAGCCCCATCACCGCCCCGAGCACCAGCAGCGGCGCCACCAGCACCAGCGACTCCACGGCCATCGTCGCCGTCACGCCCGGGTAGACCCGCCACCGGTCGCGGCTGAGCAGGTGCTGCACCGCCAGCACCGCCACCAGCGCCAGCCCGGGCAGAAACAGCCCGAACGCCCCGAACATCTCAAAAAACGCGACGACTTTGAGGTATGCCGACACCGCTTCGGAGACCCGCCCGGACTCGTCGGCCAGGTACAACGCCGACCCGATCTCGCACGCCACCACCAAAGGCAGGATGAAGACCAGCACGTGCAGCGGGCGCGTCGCGAGCTCGAAGTACCCCGCCGACGCGCGCACCGAGGCCTCGCGTTCGCGGGTGGGCGTCTTCCGTGACGTCGCGCCTTCGGGCATGGCGAGAGATTACGGCCCCGGCGCTCCGACCGCGGGGTCAGGGCCCGAGTGATCGTGCCGTGTGCAAAAACAAAGCGGCCCGCGTCAGACGCGGGCCGTGGTGGTTCGGTTGTGGTCCGGCGTTACCCGAGGACCTTGGCCTTGAGCCGGGCGTTCATGCGGCTCTTGCGCCGGGCGGCCTGGTTGCGGTGGATCGGGCCCTTCTGGGCCGTCTTGTCGATCACCGAGGAGGCGGTGCGGTACGCGGCCTTCGCCTCGTCGTTGGACCCGTTGGCCAGCTTGTCCTGGAAGTCCTTGATCGCATCCCGCATGGCACGCAGGCGCCACCGGTTGACCGCCCGACGGCTGGCGTTCTGACGGATCCGCTTCTTCGCTGACAGAGAGTGGGCCATATCGAGTCCGATCCTCCGAATCCGCCGGGCGAACGGCACGTGCCGGGCGCGCGGGGCTGGACCAGCATTGTTGACCCCCCGCCGAGGAAATCAAGGGGTGCCCCGCTCAACCCGGGCGGGCCCGCCCCGGCCCGGGAGACGTGAATAGGGGCTCAGAATCGGCGGTTGGCTTGCCGGCGATCCGGGGCGTGAATAGTCTTGGCTTCGCACGCACGCGGGTGTAGCTCAACTGGATAGAGCACCTGACTACGGATCAGGAGGTTGAGGGTTCGAATCCTTCCACCCGTGCTTGAACGCCCCTTTGGGGGCGTTTTTTCTTGCGCCGGACGCCCCGGTACGCTCAGGGCGACCATGCACCCCACCCTCGACATCCACCTCGGCGACAACCTCCCCATCATCCGTAGCTGGCCCGGGGCGACCTTTGACCTGATCTACATCGACCCGCCGTTCAACACCGGGCGGGTTCAGGCCCGGACGCGGGTGCGGGCGGTGCGTGACGAGGCGAGCAGACGCGAGGGGTTCAACGGGCATCGGTACCGCGAGGTCAAGCTCGGCACCCGCTCGTTCGCCGACACATTTGACGACTACCTCGCGTTCCTCGAGCCGCGGCTGGTCGAGGCCCGGCGGCTGCTCAAGCCCAACGGCTCATTCTTCCTCCACCTCGACTGGCGCGAGGTCCACTACGCCAAGGTGCTCCTTGACGCGATCTTCGGGCGCGACTCGTTCATGAACGAGATCGTCTGGGCGTACGACTACGGCGGGCGCACCAAGAAGAAATGGTCCCCCAAGCACGACAGCATCCTGTGGTACGCGAAGGACCCCGCGAACTACACGTTCCGGTACGACGACATCGACCGGGTGCCGTACATGGCGCCGGGGCTGGTGAGCGAAGA
>BQJQ01000159.1 GCA_021604785.1 Phycisphaeraceae bacterium | reverse complement strand
CCGGCGACGTAGCAGTCCACGTCGTCGATGTTCAGGGTGCCGTTGGCGTCGCAGTCGGCGAGGCAGGGCGTTTCGCCGAGCGCGATGGTGAGAACGGCGCCCGAGCGGAAGTAGTCGTCGGTGCCCGAGCTCTCGTTGAGGGTGAACCCGACGAGGGAGTCGTCCATCAAGATGCACGAGAGAAAGAGGCCGCCGCGGTCGGCGATGATCGCGGGCGTGGTGCTCAGGTCGAGCGGGACGCCGGCGAGGGTGGCGGACTTGACGAGGAGGTTGCAGGTGATGCCCGAGCCATCGCCGGTGGGGCGTCCGCAGCGGAAGCGTGAGCCGACGAGCCCGCCGGAGATGTTGATGGTTCCGTCGTAGGCACGGAAGGTGGCGCCGAGGGCGCCGCCGGTCATGTTGAATGTGGGATCGACGCCGCCGGTGCCGTTGAGGATGGCCCCGTTGTCGCCCATGCCGCCGCCGGACATGTTGACGGTGCCGCGGTCGGCGACGAAGGCCGTGCCGACGGTGCCGCCGGTGATGTTGAGGACGCAGTCGGGGTCTCGCATGAGCCCGTTGTTGCCCGAGGAGCCGCCGAAAATCGTGACGATGGCGCGGTCTTCGACGTGAATGGGCCCGTCGATGGTGCCGCCGGTCTGGTCGAAGGTGGCGTCGTCCTTGATGATGATGAAGGTGTCGATGGTGCCGGCGGACATGTCCACGGAGGCGAAGTCTTCGACGATCATCGCGGCCTGCCCGCCCCCGACGACGCCGACGGTGCCGCCGGACATGGTGCCGATGGTGGTGTCTGTCAGCCAGAGCCCGCGTTCGGCGCTGCCCGCGTTGATATTGAGGACGGTCGTGCCGGTGGGGCCGCCGACCTTGCAGCGGACGAGTTCGCCGCCGGCGTTGAGGTTGTACGTCACGTCCTCGATGAAGTGATCGAGCGTGAAAAACCCGGAGGCGCTGGTGGAATCGAGGTTGACTGTGGCGCCGTTGAAGGTGAAGGCGGTGCCGTCGCCCGAGTCTGGGAAGATGGACTCGCCGCCCGAAACGTTGATGGTGGCGCCGGGGTTGGCGGCGAAGAAAGCTTCGGACGGGAGCGCCGCGGGCGGGATGTCGATGATGGGGCCGCCGGCTTGCGCGGCGCCGGCGAACAGGAGCATCGAAAGCAAAGCGGTTGTTCGTGCGCGGGTCTTCATGGCTGGTCCCCTTCACGGCTCGGTCCACGCGGGCGTGGATCGCTGTGTCTTGTGCGGCGTCGCCCAAGCACAAGCCCGAACGAACGCTCTGCTGGAGACAGCGGGAACCGGGGGCGATACTCACAAAATCCCAGAAAAACCCCCACCGAAGGGCTCCACGCGCCTCTGCGGGGTGTTCTCAGGGGCACCCGGCGAGGAAGGCGGCGACGAAGCACTCGATGTCATCGACGTTGAGCACGCCCGAGCCGTCGCAGTCGGTCGCGAGGTCGCCGCCCAGGAAGAGGGCGACGAAGGACTCGATGTCGTCCACGTTGAGCGCGCCGTTGCCGTCGATGTCGGCGACGCACGGATTCGCGAGCGTGCCGGCGTTAATCACGAGGTTGTCCATCCACGCCGCGCTGCCGGGGAACGGCGGGGGCGAGCCGGCGGAGAAGCCCCCGAGCGCGATGCCGGCGGTGTTGTTGCCCGCGGCGGCGCGCAGCCCGGAATACGCGACCGCGTCGGCGCCGTCGTACTCGATCGCGCTCACGGTGAGCGTGTCAGTCGAGGCCTGGTACGAGAAGTAGACCGTGCCCGAGGCGAGGGGCGCCGGCGACTCGAAGTTCTCGACGACGGTCGTCCCGTTGGCGATGTGCTCGGACCCGAAGTAGGTCTCCGAGAACTCGCGGCCGATGGTGGCGGCGACGGCCGTGAGATCCGGGCCGCCGCCGATCTCGCCGTCGCCCCCGAACCAGCAGGCGGCGGTGATGCCGATCTCGCCGTTGATGCTGATCCCGGGGTCCGAGACGGCGAAGTCGACACGCCACTTGAAGTTCTTGGTCGAGTCGAGCGCCCAGCCGCAGTTGTAGATCAGGGCGTTGCCCTCCGAGCCCGGGTTGCCCGACGAGGAGACCTCAAGACGCTGGTTGGTCTCGTTGACCATCGCGATGGAGGGGGCGTCCTCGAAGACGCACCAGAGGGCGGGGTCGAGCGTGTTGTCGTTGAAGTTCTCGGTGAGCGTGGGCGCGCCGAGGGCGTGGCCCGCCGTCAGCAGGAGCCCCGCGAACCCGGCAACGCGCGTCTTGGTCGTCATGGCATCCCTTTCCCGCCCGCGGGCGGCGTTCGGTTCGGCGCCGGGGCCTCACGGAGCCGGGGCACACCCAAATGGTATGGGCGGGCGGTCGCTCAGCCGCACCCGGCGAGGAAGGCGGCGACGAAGCACTCAATGTCGTCCACGTTGAGGACGGTGTTGGCGTCGCAATCGGCGGCGAGATCGGCGCTCAGGAAAGCCGTGACAAACGCCTCGATGTCGTCGACGTTGAGGACGCCGTCGGCGTTGAGGTCGGCGGGGTTGCACGGCTCACTCGAGATCACGAACACACCGTTGTCGAGCGACGGAAACGACCCGAACCCAAGCCCGACGAGCACCTCGTCCTGCGCGCTGACCGAGCGGGGCCCACCGTCTTGGTCGACCTGCGCCAGGAATGTGACATCGGTGACATCAAACGCGCGTACGCTGCCATCCGGGCCGATCGACTGGATCTGCGTCCCTTCGCGGACGAGCAAGGCCGGGCTGCCCCTGCCGCGGGACATCCACACGCCGCGGGTATCCGGTGCGACGCCCGGCCCGGCGACAGTACCCGTGAACACGATCGCGCCCGACGCGCCGAGCACGGGCGTACCGACTGTGTCGAACCACGCTCCGGCGGGAAACCCCGGCGCTGCGTCCGACGATCGCACGAGGATCGCCGCTGCACCGTTTGGCTGCACAGACCACACGCCCCACTCGTTCGACTCATCCACGCCGGGCCCAGCGACCCGGGCCCGAAATACGATGCACCCGAGCTCATTGAGCCTCGGTGAATTGAACTCGGCGAAAACCAACCCTCCGGGCAGACCTGGCACCTGGTCACCTTCCAGAGCAATCGGCGCAGGCGCCCGATCATCGCGCAATACCCATATCCCCGTGTCGTTCTCGCTGGACACGCCGGCGCCGGTCAGCACGCACAGGCCGACAACATCCCCGGCTGTGTTGTGGGTCGGGGCACCGAAGTCACCGAACACGCCGGCGATGCCCGGCGCAGGATCCCCCTCGCGCGCGATCTCGTCGATTGACCCATCGGCACCGACGGCCCAGATCCCGAGATTATTCGTGCTGTCGATGCCCACGCCCGCGATCGACCCGACGAACAGCACATCCCCGGCTGCGTTGATCGGCGTGTGGTTGACGTACTTCGGGAGAGCAAACGCGACCCCGGCCGATTCGCCGGGCACCGCGGTCCCGGTTGTCACGAGCGGGACGAGTCCGCCGTTCGGCTCGGCGCGCCACATGCCCCCGCCCGAACCGCCTGGGTTGCGTGTCAGCGCGGTGAAGGCGCTCTGCCCGGACGCGTTGAGCAGCGGGGTCGATTCCATGAACGAGAACGTCGTCTCGTCGTCGACGCCGGTTGTCGCGTCGCCTTCCCGAACAACCAGCGTTGTGAACGACCCGGGCGCCGTCCGCCACAGCCCACGGGCGTTGCCGAACCCAATTCCCCCGCCTTGCCGGAGTGTCGCGAAGAACAGCACGTCGCCCTGGGCATTGTGTACCGGCGGGTATACACCGAAGCTCTCGATCTGTGCCGTGCCCCCGATGATGGGGACCAAGCCACGCTGCTGTGCGACGAATGCGAGTGGGCCGCCCGCCGGCTCGTGCCATACCCCATTGCCGAACGCGCCGTTCAAGACCCCCGGGCCTTCGATCATGCCAAGGAACGCAGCGTCCCCGCCCGCGCTAATCGACATCCGAGAGAACCCGATGAAGGTCGTGCCAGCGGCGAGTCCGGGCGCCTGCTCACCCGTGACCGCAACGGTCCGGAAGCTCGGCTGCGCATTCGCCGTCGTGCCCAAGAAGGGAAGCAAACCAACGACCAACACAACGGATGCGAGACCACGAGACAACATGTTGAGCACCTCCCCTTGGGCAACCTAACGGAAGCACGCGAGGCAATCAAACGTTCTGTGCTGAACACCGGTTACGCGTTCACAACCCGCCCCTCGCTCGCCAGGGCCGCTTCGCGGACGCTCTCGTGCATCGTCGGGTGGGCGTGCACCGTCACGATCAGCTCCTCGGTCGTCGCTTCGAGTCGGCGGGCCAAGCTCAGCTCCGCAATCAGTTCGGTCGCCTGATCGCCCATGATGTGCGCGCCGAGGATCTCGCCGCGGGGGAGGCCGCGGATGATCTTGGTGAACCCGTCGGTGTGCTTGGCCGCGATCGCCTTGCCCAGCGCCGAGTGCGGGTAGACGCCGACCTCGTAGTCCGTGCCTTTCTTGAGCCCGTTGGCTTTGAGGGCTTGCTCGGTGAACCCGACGGACGCGACCTGCGGCTGGCAGTAGGTGCACCCGGGGATGACGGTGTAGTCGATCGGGATGGGCTCGTGGTCGAGCTTGCCGTCTTTCCAGGCGAAGCGTTCGACGCAGACGGTCGCTTCGTCCGACGCGACGTGCGCGAGCCAGGGCGGGCCGATGACGTCGCCGATGGCGTAGATGCCGTCGATGTTGGTTTTGTAATCCAAGTGCGCCGGTTCGGGCGAGGCGCCCGGGGTGAGCGGGGCGTAGTCGGTCTTGATGTGACCCTTGACGGTTTCCAGTTTCAGCTTGTCGTCGAAGAGCCCGTCGAAGCGCCCGCCCACGCCGATGGCGAGCAGCACCTTGTCGGCTTCGAGCACCTCGGCTTTCTTGTCGTCGGTCTTGCCGTCATTGAACGGGGCGACGGTGACCTTGACGCCCGTCTTGGTCTTCTCGACGTTGGTGAGGCCGGTGGAGAGCTTGAGGTTGAAGCCCTGCTTCTTGTAGAGGGCGGTCATCTTCTTGCCGACCTCTTCGTCCTCGATGGGGACGAGGCGATCGAGCATCTCAACGATGGTGACCTCGGTGCCGAACTGCTTGTAGAAGTACCCGAACTCCATGCCGATGGCGCCGGCGCCGACGACGATGAGCTTCTTGGGCTTCTCTTTGTTGAACATGGCTTCGCGGGCGCCCCAGATCTTGTCGCCGTCGAACTTGGCGAACGGCAGGTCACGCGCGACCGAACCGGTCGCGACGAGGACCTTGTCCGCTGTCAGCGTGCGCTTCGCCTTGCCCTTGGGCGTGGCGGGCGAGCTGGTCAGCTCCTCCTGCACGTCGCAGTCGTAGACCTCGACCTTGCACGGGTCTTTGCCCTTGGCGCCCGACACGATCTTTCCGTGCCCGACGATGTGCTCGATCTTGTTCTTCTTCATCAGGTACTCAACGCCCTTGTTGAGCTTGCCGGCGACGTCGCGCGAGCGCCCGATGACCTTGTCCCAATCGAAGTCGATCGAGCCCTTGAGCTTGAGACCCCACGCGTCCTGGTCGTGCAGCTTCTCCATGAGCTCGGCGTTGGAGAGCAGCGCCTTGGAGGGGATGCACCCCCAGTTGAGACACACGCCGCCGAGCTTGGCGCGTTCGATGATCGCGACTTTGTACCCGAGCTGAGCGGCGCGGATGGCCCCGACGTACCCGCCGGGTCCGCCGCCGATGACGATGAGATCGAAGTGGTCGCTTGCCACGGGAGAGGTCCTTTCTGGCCCGCCCTGGCGCGTCGGTGCGCAGGGGGGGCGGGATCATAGCGAGGGGGTTGTTTGGGGGGGACCGGGCGGTATTCTGGTGGAGGAGGGGACCATAAGGGTGAACCAGATGAAGACACGAGCAGCCTGCGTGACCGCACTCTTGATGACGGCCGGCTCTGGAACTGCCCAGGTGTTCGTCCAGGACCACAAACTCGCCGACGATGATGTAGCGACGCAGCTTTTCGGCCACGGCGTCGCGATCTCGGGCACCACGGCCCTCGCCGGGGCCATGGGGGGTGC
>BQJQ01000158.1 GCA_021604785.1 Phycisphaeraceae bacterium | reverse complement strand
GGACGATCCTGGGCGCTGTGATCGGGGCGGGGCTCGGGGCGGGGCTCGCCGAGCGCGGGATCAAGCAGCGGACGTGGGGCGAGTCGTACAAATCCGGACGCGGGGCGGCGGTCGGGCGGGCGTGGTCGATCGTGATCAAGGGCGCAATCGCGATCGTGGTGGCCCTCATGCTGAGCGTGGACGCGGTCTGGAACTGACCGGCGTCGGGCATCGCGGCACGCGGCGCCCGCGGCGGTAGACTCAGCCGCAGAGAGCCGAGACCAGGAGCACCCTGTCCCCATGACCCCACAAGCCGCGGAATCCGTGGGCGCCAAGCCCGCCTCGACGCCTACCTCGAAGGGCACCAAGCACTTCGTGCTCGACACGAACGTGCTGCTGCACAACCCCGACGCGTTGTTCGTCTTCGAGGACAACCACATCGTCATCCCCTTCCCCGTGATCGAAGAGCTCGACACGATGAAGCGGCGCGAGGACGACGTCGGGCGCAACGCCCGCGAGACGATCCGCAACCTCGACCGCATCCGCGGGTCTGGGCGATTGATCGACGGCGTGGACCTGGGCGACGTCGGGCTGCGCGCGGGCAGCGGGTCGGGGTCGGCGACGGGCACGCTGCGGATCGATGTGGGCGAGCACGAGCGCCCGGCGTCGATCGCGCACGACTCGCCGGACAACAAGATCATCGCCGTCGCGTGGTCGCTGGCCCAGCAGGGCGAGCCGGTCGTGTTCGTGTCCAAGGACCTCGCCGCGCGGATCAAGGCGGACGCGCTGGGCATCCGGTGCGAGGACTTCCAGAACCAGAAGGTGGATGCGGACCGGCTGTACTCGGGGTACCACGAGCTCGACGCCGGGCGGGCCGAGATCGACGATTTGTACCGCGACCGGATGCTCGAGATCGAGCGCCTCAAGCCGCAGTTGACGGTGACACGTGACGACGGCACCGAGGTCGTCCGTGAGCTCGAGTCCAACCAGTACGTGATCCTCAAAGACGTCGAGGACGAGGCGCACTCGGGGCTCGGGCGGCGGCTCGCAGATACCGATCATCTGATCCCCATCGCGCCGCAGAAGAAGCCGACGTTCGGCATCCTCGCCCGCAACGTGCAGCAGACGATGGCGCTGGACATGCTCCTCGACGACGAGATCAAGCTGGTGACGCTGCTGGGCAGCGCGGGCACGGGCAAGACGCTGCTCGCGATCGCCGCGGGCATGACCAAGGTCTTCGCCGAGGAGCGGTACGAGAAGCTGCTGGTCGCGCGCCCGATCATGCCGATGGGGCGCGACATCGGGTATCTGCCCGGCGACAAGGACGAAAAACTCGGCGCCTGGATGCAGCCGATCTTCGACAACCTGACCTACCTGCTTTCCACCCGCGGCTCCCCGAACCAGAGCCCCGAAAGCCGTACGAGCGAGCAGCGGATCGACAAGCTGGTGATGGACGGCAGGCTGGTGCTCGAGCCGCTGACGTACATCCGCGGCAGGTCGATCCCGCACCAGTTCATGATCGTGGACGAGGCGCAGAACCTGACGCCGCACGAGGTGAAGACGATCGTCAGCCGTGTGGGCGAGGGGACCAAGCTCGTCCTCACCGGCGACATCGGGCAGATCGACAATCCTTATCTTGATGGGTCGTCGAATGGGCTGAGCTACACCGTCGAGAAGATGCGCGGGCTGGGGCTGGTCGGGCACGTGACGCTGGCGAAGAGTGAGCGGAGCGAGCTGGCGAGCTTGGCGGCGGAGCGGCTGTGATGCCCATTGACGACCGATTCCCGACGCTGGGGTCGCCGTTGATCATCCACGTCGTTCAGCATGTTCTCGGCGACATCAAGACCGCTGGCTTGTACTTCTCCGTCGGGGTTTCGCAGTACAAAGACGAGTGGCGGGATGAGACTTTCAGCGACATCGATGGTTTTGGAGGAATGACCTGGGTTCTCAGTCATGTGCCGCGAAGCGACGTAGACGATTTTCTTACTCGTTTCCGAGCAACGCTCGATGACCACAGTGTCTCGTCATCTGTCTGGGAAACGTGCGACGACTAAGTCGCCGGGTGCCGTGGTCTGAGCGGAGCGAAGGCCACGCGGTGGGAATGGGCAGGTCATGGCCTTCGCGGCGCTCAGACCATGGCACCCTGTGGGAGGGGGCGGGTACACTTTGTGAACGATGACGCGTCCACGAAGGATCCGGCACGAGACTCCTGGGCACGCCCGCTTCCTGACATTTTCATGCTGCCGCCGGCTTTCGTTGCTCGGAGGGCGGGAGGCCCGCGACGTGTTCGCGGAGTGTCTCGAAGCGGCTCGTTGTGAGTGTGGGTTCAAGGTGCTCGCGTGGGTGGCCATGCCGGAGCATGTGCACCTGCTCATCGTGCCTGACCTCCCGAATCACCCGGTGCCCCAACTGCTCAGGCGGATCAAGGAACCCACGGCGAGGCGGATGCTCAGTCTGTGGCGAGAGCGCGATGACCCGGTGCTCGCGGAACTTATCGATATCCGAGGCCGTTCTCACTTCTGGCAGCGGGGCGGCGGGTACGACCGCAACATCTTCGCGGGTCCCGAGCTGGTCGAGAAGGCTCGGTACATCGAAGAGAACCCCGTGCGGCGTGGGTTGGTCGATGTTCCGACAGCGTGGGCGTGGTCGAGCGCACGATGTCGTGAGGATGAAGGTGCCGGGATCGTGTCGGTAGACCCGATGGAGTGCTAGTGGGTGCCGTGGTCTGAGCGCAGCGAAGGCCACGTCGTGTGTGTGCTTGGGCATGGCCTTCGCTGCGCTCAGACCATGGCACCCGCACCCTCAGTGCATACACCCGGCATCACAACGTCAGATACGCCAGCTTCTCCGCGATCTTCCCGTCGCGCATGCGGAAGACGTCCACGCCGCGGCGGACGACCGGGCCGTCCGGGCCCTTGAACGTCAGCGTGTACCGGCAGGTGCACCGGTCCGCCGTCGCGAAGATGTCGTCGATCACAAACTTGCACTCGGGGAAGTGCTCGGGCATCGACTCCCAGACGGCGCGGACGGCGTCGTGCCCCTCGTAGCGCCCGAAGCTCACGCCCTCGGGCGCGATGTGCTCGAAGACCGTGTCGGCGGTCATTGCGGCCATCAGGGTGTCCACGTCGTTGGTGTTGAAGGCGTTCTCGAAGCGGGTGACGGTCTCGATGGTCTCGGCGGCGGTCTGCTGGGTTGTGGTCACGGCGGGTCTCCTCGTGTCGGCGCCCATCGCGGGGCCGAGCGGGGGGAGCATATCGCCCGGCGATCCTCACCCGCCGACGAGCCCGTCCCAGGTCGCCACGCTCTTGAGTTGTTCGGTGTATCCGAACGTGCCGTGGTCGCGGATCTCGGTGGCGGCGTCCAACATGGCCCCGTACGCGATCCGCGAGAGGGACGACCCGAGGCTGACCCGGCGCACGCCGGCGGCTTCGAGGTCGGCGAGCGTCGCCTTCATCCCCGCGAGCCCGGCGACGACGTTCACGGGTGTGCGCACGGATTCGCACACCGTGCGGATCGCGCCCAGGTCGGGCAGCCCGGGCACGAAGAGCACGTCAGCGCCGGCCTGCTCGAACGCGGCGATCCGCGCGAGCGATTCGTCCAGGTCCGGCGCGCCGCGGATGAACCCCTCGGTGCGCGCGGTGAGGGTGAACGTGTGCGGCAGCGCCCGCGCGGCCTCGACCGCCGCGGCGATGCGCTCGACGGCGAGCGATCGGTCGTAGAGCGCCCAGTCGTGGTCGGCGGTGGCGTCTTCGATTGAGCCCCCGCAGAGCCCCGCTTCGCCCGCGAGGGTGATCGTTCGGGCAACCTCCTCGGGCGTGTGCCCGAAGCCGTTCTCGAGGTCCGCCGACACGGGGAGGGGGGTGGACTCGACGATCTGAGCCGCGTGCGCGAGAGCCGCGTCTCGCCCGACGGCGGCGTCGTCGTCGCGCAGGCCCATCGAGAACGCGAGCCCGGCGCTGGTCGTCGCGAGGCACGAGTACCCGAGCCCGGCGAGGATCTGTGCGGCGCCGACGTCCCACGGGTTGGGGATGACAAAGAGGTCCGGGCCGGCGTGCAGCTGCGCGAAGCGTTCGGCGCGTTGGGTGATGGTGGTCATGCACCATCGTATGAGTGTGTGATGCGCTACGCGTCTTTGACCTCGCCCTCGCCTTCGAGCTGGAGTTCGAGGACCGTCGCGTAGCGCCCGCCGGCGGCGATGAGTTGCTCGTGTGTGCCCTGCTCGACGATGCCGCCGCCCTCGATGACGACGATCCGATCGGCGTGGCGGATGGTGCTCAGGCGGTGGGCGATCACGAAGCTCGTCCGCCCCTCCATCAGCCGGCCCAGCGAGCGCTGGATGAGGCGTTCGGACTCGGTGTCGAGGTTGCTGGTCGCCTCGTCGAGGATGAGGATCTTCGGATCGGCCAGCAGCGCGCGCGCGATGGCGAGGCGCTGCTTCTGCCCGCCGCTCAATCGCACGCCGCGCTCGCCGATGAGGGTTTCGTAGCCGTACTCGAGGTCGGCGATGAACCCGTCGGCGTTGGCGGCCTGGGCGGCGGCGACGATCTCGTCCATGCCCACGTTCCGCTTGGCGTACCCGATGTTTTCGGCGACCGAGCCGTCGAAGAGGAAGACCTCCTGCTCGACGATGCCCAGCAATCGGCGGTAGCTCTCGACCTCGATCTCGCGGAGGTCCGTGCCGTCGAGGAGGATGCGCCCACCAGTGGGGTCGTGGAAGCGCGCGATGAGGTTGCAGAGGGTGGTCTTGCCCGCGCCGGACTTGCCGACGAAGGCGATGGTCTCGCCTGCGCGGACGTCGAGCGAGACGCCCATGAGCACGGGCTCGCCCAGTTCGAGGACGTCGCCGGGCCTGTGCGGGCGGTCGGAGCGCTTGGGGTAGGCGAAGGTGACGTCTTCGAGCGTGAGCTGGCCGCGGACGGCGGCGGGGTCGATCTTGGCGCGCACGGTCTGGTCGTCGAACTCCTGGGCTTCTTCGAGCAGGTCCTGCACGCGGTCGAGGGCGGCGAGGTTGGTCTGCACGTTGGTGGCGCTGGAGATGAGCGACTCGAGCGGGCCGAGCAGGTAGAGCAGGAGCCCGGTGAACCAGACGAGGTCGCCCACGGTGAAGATGCCATCGAGGATGAGGCTCCCGCAGTACACGAGCACGGCGACCGAGGCGAGCGGGATCATGACCTGCCAGAGGATCTCGATGATCCGGCTCCACCACCAGGTGAGCAACTCCTGGCGGGCCATGAAGTGGCCCTCGCGGGTGAAGCGGGCGGCCTCGGCCTGGCGCCGATTGAACCCGCGGACGACGCGCATGCCGCCGAACGCTTCGGCGCTCTGGGCGTCGATGGACTGGCGCGTCTGGCGGATGTCGCGGAACATCGGGCGGATGCGGCTGATCCACGTCTTGTGGGAGATCCAGATGAGCGGGAGCAGCAGCAGCGCGCCGGCGAGCAGGCGCCAGTTGATGGAGACGAGAATGGCGAAGGTGCCGACAAGCTGGGTGACGGCGCGCCAGGGGTTGTAGACGAGGGAGAAGACGAGGTCTCCCACGCCGCCGGCGTCCTCGCGGAGGATCGATGAGACGCCGCCGGCCTTGATCGCTTGGATGCGTGCCAGGGGCAGGCGGCTGGCGTGGTCGAACACGCGCCGGCGGAGCGCGACCTGCACCCGCTTGGTGATCCGCGTGCACTGCCAGCGTCCCCAGATCGCGAAGGCGCTGGCGAGCAGGGCGATCACGAGCATGATCCCGCCGAGGATCCAGAGCTGCGCCACCCGGTTGTCGGCGAACGAGCCCAGCATCTGGCGGACCGCGGGCGGGTAGCCGGTGGGCCCGGGCGCGTCGCCCAGCACGTAGTCGATCGCGATCTTGAGGCTGAACGTGCCCAGCAGCTGAAACGCGACCGAGACGGAAAGCGTGATCAGCGACATCGCGATCGTGACCCGGTACCCCGAGAAGATGTTCCACAGCGCCCCGAGCAGTTGGCGGAACGGGCGGGTCGCCTTGCGGGCCCGCTTCTTCTCCGTATCCGCGTCCAGGTGGTCATGGATCCGCTCGCGGTGGTCGGCGGACCGGCGTCGATCGAGGTATTGCACGAA
>BQJQ01000157.1 GCA_021604785.1 Phycisphaeraceae bacterium | reverse complement strand
TCCTTGAACACGCCCGTGATCTCGACCTTGTTCTCCGGCGTCTCGTCGGCAAACTTGAACCCGACGCGGACGGTGTCGGTCACCTTCTCGCCGTTGGTGGTGTAGTGGAGCTGGAACTTCAACCAACTCCGGCGCTTGAGGCGCATGCCGAAGCCCTCGGGGAAAACGGTCGGGCCCTGGCCCGGGATGTACCCGGCGAAGTACCCGTCGCCGCCGCCGTTCCAGCGTCGGAAGTAGCGGCGGTCGTTCTCGTTCTCCTTGCGCGGGTCCTCGACGAAGATCAGCGCGTGGTGCAGCACGCCCGGGGCGTCGGTGATGACCTCGACCGCCTCCACCCACCGGTCGCGGTTGCCGTCCGTCTGGACCCACTGGTAGACGTAATCGACGGTGCCCTTGGCGGGGATGTCCACGGGCGTGGGGATCTCGTAGATGACGTCGGGCGTGCCGATCGTCCACTCGGCGGTGTCGAACTCGGGCGCCGGGGTTCCGTGGGCGGCATCGCCCTCGGGCCCGCCGGCCGCGATCCACGCGATGACCGCCTCGCGCTCGGCGTCGGTCAGCGAGAAGTCATTCTTCCACGGGCCCGTGTGAGCCGCCGCGTCCCACGGGGGCATGACGGCGTCCTTGACGACGTAGTCGATCATGGGCAGGCGCCCGGAGACCTCGCCGAAGGAATCAAGGGCGAAGGGCCCGACGCCGCCGTCTCGGTGGCACGAGACGCAGCTCGCGTTGACGATGCGCCCGATGGCGTTGTGGTAGGTGAGCGTCTCGGGGAAGTCGGCGGCGTCGCCGTACGCGAGCTTGCACCCCGGCGCGATCGTCGCGGTCACCTCGGGCGTGCCGCCGGCGAGCACCGCGTCGAGCGCGTGGGCGGTGAACGCGTTGCGCGCCTCGGGCAGCACAAACCCGATGCCCACCTGGTCGTCCAGCGCCCCGCGGAACCGGATCGTCCGCGACGAATCGAGCACGAAGACCTCGGTCGTCGTGCGCGCGCCCAGCGCGTCCGCGAACGACTCGTCGGCGTCGTGGACGTACGCGCCCATGAGCCCGTACTTCCCGATCTCCTCGGCGATCGTCTCGGGCGTGTCCGTCGCCATCGGGTTGACGTACACGAAGCGCACACCCTTGCCCGCGTACGCGGACTCGATCTCAGCCAGGGCCGGCCCGAGCTTCATGCACAGCGGGCAGTCTGTGCTCCGCATGACGAGCACCGTCGCCGCCTCGCCCTCGAGGGCGCTCAGCGTGGTCGCCGTGCCATCGGCGAGCGTGACCTCGCGGTCCGCGATGTACCGCCCGACACCGATCTGGCGCCCCTCGCGCTCGGTCTGCGGGACGGCGCGGGTCAGGTCGTCCTGGGCGTTCGCGGGGCTCGCGCACGCGAGCACGGGCAGGGCGGCACACACGGCCAGCCGCCGCGACCACGCGCGGCTCGTCAGATACTTCAGCACGGCAATTTCTCCCGGATCCTGATTCGAGACCTCATGACGCCCAGCCTACCGGCGCGGGCAGGCGGGGCAACACCTGTTCTTACCGCTTGATTCGGTGTTTGGGTGCCCCGCGTTTCAGGCGCGCCCGGGGGGTCAGTCGCCGAAGCAGGTGTAGACCGACCGAGCGGCGGCGATCAGGGCGTGGTCCTTGGGCACCAGCCGCTGCTTGTCGGCCGCGGCGGTGATCTCGACGTCGCCCAGCACCCCGCCCTGCATCACGGCGAGCCGGTTGAAGTTGCCCGTCTTGAGCAGGTGCATCGCGTGGTGCCCGAATTGCGTCGCCAGCACCCGGTCCGCCGCGACCGGGGTGCCCCCCCGCTGCACGTGCCCGAGCACGACGTGGCGGGACTCGATCTCGGTGCAGTCCTCGATCTGGTTGGAGACCCACTTGCCGATGCCGCCCAGGCGGATGGGGTCCGGGCTGGTCGGGTCCACGCGTTCGACGATCTGCTCGCCGCCCAGGGGCTTGGCGCCTTCGGAGCAGGCGATGATCGTGAACCGCTTGCCCCGCTGCGAGCGGGCGAGGCAGAACTCGCAGACTTTTTCGAGGCTGAACGGGATCTCGGGCAGCAGGATGACGTCCGACCCCGACGCGACGCCCGCGTGCAGCGCGATCCACCCGGCGTTGCGCCCCATCACCTCCACCACCATCACCCGGTGATGGCTTGCGGCGGTCGAGTGGACCCGGTCCAGCGCGTCGGTCGCGACATGGACCGCCGTGGCGAACCCGAAGGTGATGTCCGTGCCGTAGAGATCGTTGTCGATGGTCTTGGGGACGCCGATGCACTTGATACCCCGGTCGGCGAAGGGCTTGGCGGCGGACATGGTGCCGTCGCCCCCGATCACCACCAAGGCCTCGATGCCGTGGACCTCGAGGTGGGTCATGCAGACGTCGGTCATGTCGCGCCACTTGGGCGTGCCGTCCTCGTTCTTGCCGACGGCGAACTTCTGCGGGTTCGCCTTGTTGGACGAGCCGAGGATGGTGCCGCCGTCGGTGAGGATGTTGGAGACGTCGTCGAGCGTGAGGCGGCGGACGCGGTCCTCGATGAGCCCGAGGAACCCGTCCTCGATGCCCAGCACCTCGATGCCGTGGAAGATGGCGTCCTTGGTGACGGCGCGGATGACGGCGTTGAGCCCGGGGCAGTCCCCGCCGCCGGTGAGGACGCCGATTCTGGTGATGCCGGAAGCGGCGACGCGGTCGGGTGTGCTCATGGGCGAGAGCGTACCCGCGCAAACGCCCAGCGGGTGCCCCTCCTCCGAGGCACCACGCCGGGCGTTGGGAAATGTTCCAGTTCTTGGTTAGCGACGACGACGGGCCAGCCCGAGTGAGCCGAACCCGAGGAGCGCCAGCGCCCCCGGCGCGGGGACGAGGTTCGCCTCGACCCACTCGATCGCCTCTTCGTGCGCCGCCTCGTCGAGCCCGGCGTTGAAGACCGTCCAGGTGGACTCGGAATCCGCAAACCCCGAGAGCCCGAACCGCATCTGGAGGACGTAGATCCCCGCCGGCGCGCCCGAGTCCATCAGGAAGTCGAAGTGCTCGTCGAAACCGCCAATCGCATCGGCGTCGTAGGTGATCGAGAACCCGCTGACGTCGCCGTCCACCGCGGGAGTGGTCCGCGACTCGGGCCCGAACTCGAGCGTCATCGCGTCCGGCGCGACCGAGAGGTTCACCGGGCCGGTGCCATCCCAGTAGCGCAGGGCCGCCTCGATGGTGAAGCTGACCTGCGTGTTGTCGGGCAGCGACGCCTCGGGGATGAAGACCCCCGGCTCCTCGGCCTCCCAGAACGCGCCGTTGATGTCGATCTCGGCCGCGAAGACCCGCTCGCCGATGTCGCCGATCGTGCCCGTGTCGTGGTCGCCGATGCCGGTGACCACCTGCCCGCCCTGCACGAGCAGGCCGTAGTCGCCCTCGTGGGCGGCTGCCATGCCCGCCGCCAGAGCGAGCGCACCGATACCCGTCAGACTTTTCTTCGTCATCTCGAACTCCTCACCTTGTTCTCAACGGCGACGCGCTCGCGCCGCCCCATTGGTCATGGGCACCCGCCCAAGAAACTCGTCACGAAACAATCAATGTCGTCAACGTTCAGGACGCCGTTGGCGTCGCAGTCCGCGACGCCGAGGTCCCCGCCGAGGAAGCCTGCGACGTAGCAGTCGATGTCGTCCACGTTCAGCACACCGGTGCCGTCGCAGTCCGCGAAGCACACGGGCGCGACCAGATTCGCCTCGACCCAGTCAACCGCGTCGTCGAGGTCCGCGAGGCCCGCGCCCTGCGCGAACACGACGTACGCTGTCTCGCTGGGCGCGATGCCCGGCGTCTCCGTCCACAGCCGCCACTGGAAGAGCCACACGCCGTCCACGACCGTGGTGCTCGGGTAGTTCAGGAAGAACTGGACGTGGTTGTGGAAGACCGCCCCCGCGTCGTTGTCCGCGGTCCCGAAGACATCGCCTGGCACGACCTCGTCCTCCGCGGGCGTCGTCGCGAGGATCACGCTCGAGTCGCGCACCGAGACCGTGTCGTCCGAGATGGCGTCGAAGTCCTCACCGTCCCACTCGCGCAACGCCGCCAGCACGTCGAACCCGATCGCCATCCCCGGGACGAGCTGGCCGGGCTGGGAGTCCACCCCCGGGTCGTTCGTGAAATTCGCAAACCCCTCGGCCCCGAACTCCGCCGAACGCACCACGCTCGGGTAGACCACCACGCCCCCGTCGCCGACCGCGCCCAACTCCAGCGCCGAGTCATGGACCCGCACGACGAAGTCCGTCCCGTGCGGCTGCGCGTGCGCCATCGCGCACGACGCCCCCACCACCAACGCCCCGGCAATCCCCGTCAATCGGCGCATACCCCTGCTCCTCTCACCCATCCCCCGGCGGCGTCGCCTCGGGGTGGAACCGGTTCTCGGTGCTCGTGTGGTAGACCTCGCCGAACCGCACCGTGCGGGCGCTGCCGTCGAGAAAGGCGTAGTTGGCGCGCGCCTCGGGCTCGTCCCGGTCGCCCCCGTGCGCGTTCAACCACATCTCGTCGGACGCGACTTTCGCCGTCGCATCGTCGCCGAAGATCGACAGGTCCCACCCCTCGGCGTGCACGTGGTCGGACGTGGCAAACCCGGGCGCCGAATCGTCGATGTCGTCGCCCCTGTAATTCACCGGCGTCATCATCAGGAAGTGCACAGTGCCCGAAGGCCGGGGCACGCGGTGCAGGCGCGCGTACTGCCCATCGAGCATCCGGCGCCCCGTCACCGGGTCGGGCTTGCCCGCGGGCGCAACCGAGCGCGCAAGATAGTTGTTCACGCCGTAGCTGGTGAGGCGCGCGATTTCGGGGTATTCCGGGTCGTTGGTGAAGTCGTCGTCGCGGAGCGCCGGGTTCGCGTCGTAAAACGCGATGAGCTCGTTGAGTGTCGCGCCCCGGCTGTCCCCGCCGCGTGACGCGTCCCACCATGCGGACCGATCCACCGGCGAAGCAAGCACGAGCGACCCGTCGACGTACTCGCGGAGTTGCAGCAGCCAGGTCTTGCGCATATCCCCCGAGATCGTGCCGTGCGGCAGTGCCGCGTCGATCAGCACGCCGTCCGAGTCGCCCAGGTACATCGCGTGGGCCAGCTCGAGCTGGCGCATCTGGCTCAGGCAGACCGTCTGCTGGGCGGTCCGCCGCGCCTGCCCCAACGCGGGCAGCAGGATGCCGATGAGCAGCGCGATGATCGCGATGACCACCAGCAGCTCGATCAGCGTGAACCCTCGCGGGATGGAACGCCCCACCCGCCGCGCCTGGGCAGCCTGGAGTCGAGAACCAAGGGCGGGCGAACGCATGAGGGGCAGCTCCTGTTGCGAATGAGTTCGCAGTATTGTCTGATGCTATTGCGAAGTCAATCGCAATTTGTCGACGATCCGCCCCGATACCCCCCCGGGGCCGCGGCGTGGCACCCCCGCTTCGGTACCATCCACCCGATGGCGTCCACGGAAGGCACCCATCCCGGCGCTGGATCTCTCGGGGGCAGCCCTCTCGGAGGGGGCACCGTCCGCGACCCCAACTGGCCCGCGGTGACAGCCCACTCGGGCGAACGCCCCAAGATCGACCCCACCCTCTATCTCCACCCCCGGACGCTCTCGCGCCTCGGTGCGTTCGAGCTGCGGGCCAAGATGATCGTCGAGGGCGTCACCGCCGGGCAGCACCGCTCGCCCTACTCGGGTGTCTCGGTCGAGTTCGCCCAGCACCGCCCGTACGTCCCCGGCGACGACCCCCGCCACCTCGACTGGAAAGTCTACGGCAGGACCGACAAGCTCCAGGTCAAGCAGCACCAGCAAGAGACCAACCTCGACGTCGTCGTCCTCGTCGATTCGTCGGGCTCGATGGACTACGGCTCGCGGGACTTCGCCGATGCTTCGGGCTCGGGCGAGAAGACCAGCCCCGGCGGGCGCACGAACTGGACCAAGTTCGACCACGCCACGGCGCTCGCCGCGGCCCTCGGGCACATCACCCTGCGCCAGGGCGACCGGGTGGGCATGGTCGTCTTCGCCGAGGAAGTCCGCTCGATCGTCAACCGCTCGTCTACCCGCGGCACCTGGCGCCAGCTCGTGGATGTCCTCTCGGTCCACCCCGTC
>BQJQ01000156.1 GCA_021604785.1 Phycisphaeraceae bacterium | reverse complement strand
AGCGGGCCCATGAAGTGGACGCGGTGCGAGATGTCCGAGCGGGCCTTGGACAGGCGCTCGACGGCGAGGCGGTCGAGCCCGGACAGGTCCGCCTCGGGCCCGTTGGAGGGGACGGGGCGGCCGTCTTCGTCGAGGCGCTGGACCTCGACGCCGGTGATCTCATCGAGGACCTGGGCGAGGTAGGGGTTGAGGTCGATCTTCTTCTTGATCTCGGCGGGGTGGAGCCCGCCGAAGATCGCCAGGTGGTAGTCGTCGGGGAGGTACCGCATCGCGCGCACAGCGGTGAGCGTGCCCTTGTACGGCGCGACGAACCCAAAGACACCGATCAGCTTGACGCCCGCGGGCAGGGTTTCAAGAGCCGGGAAGTCTGCTTTGGACGCCAGCGCGTGCGCCTCGGCGACGTCCTCGTCGCGCAGGAACGCGAGCGGGTGGTTGTGGACGTTGGCGATGTCCAGGTCGAGCGTGAGGGTGGTCGCCTCGCGCCGGGTGTGGACGATCAGCGAGACGTGGCGCGAGCGCTGGAGCTTTTTGAGCAGCATGAAGACCCGCGTGCCGATCGAGCGGGCGCGGTGCCACTCGCGGAGGGTCTCGGCGATGTCGCGGAACCGGAACCTCGCCGCGTCCTTGAGGACCCGCAGCGTGGGCAGCCCGCCGGACCGCTCGAACGTGTGGAACGTGACGGACAGCGTTCGCGACGCGTTGGCGAGCTTGCGGAAGCGCCGGAAGGCGATCCGCGCGCTCGGGCCCAGCGTGCCCGGCTCGTACTGGATGTTCGCGTGCTCGAACGTGCGCAGCTTCTCGCACAGCTCGTCGATGTGACGCTCGGCGAGCTTCATCCGCCGGGGAAGGTCCGAGCGGAGCAGCGTCTGGTCGAGCGCGAAGACCTCGACGTCGAACGCGTCGTCGAGATACCGCTCGAGCCGGTGGGTGTACGCGGCGATGCCGCAGAGCTCGTTGTAGGTGCTGACGATCGCCAGCCGGGGCTTCGTGCCGGTACGCATCGGACCTCCGTGGTGGGGCGATGGTACACCCCGGGGCGGGCCCGAACCCACGAACAACGGGCGTTTCAGGCGGGTTCGGCGGAGATCCGGGTGATCGCGAGCCCCTTGGGGCGGGTGTCGGCCGTCTCGGGCTCGACCTCGGCGTGCGACATCGTCCGCGGGACCAGCACCGAGAGCATCGTGGGCCCGTTCGGGGTCACCAGCCACGCGGGGAGGTGGGCGCTCAGGACGGTTTGCCCCTCGACCGCCGCCCGCTCGACCGGCAGCGAACGCCCGGCGACCGTCAGGTGTGCGCCGTCGAGGATGTCCGGCGCGATCACCGAGACCACCCAGACCCGCAGCGTGTACGCCCGCCCGGGCGCCAGGGGCAGGCGGCAGGTCGCTTCGCGGTCCGGGCCGGTCCAGCGCCAGGGGCGGTCGGTGTCGAGCCCCTCGCGGACGTGCCAGCCCGAGCCGTCGAGGGGGCCGAGCATGTCGGTCTCGGCGCGGTCCTGCGGCACGAAGACACGGTCGGCTGGATCGGTCGCTTCGTCGCGGAGTCCCTCGGCGAGCAGGCCCGCGAGGCGCCGCTGGGCGTGGGCGTAGACCGCCTGGTCCACGCGGGTGAGGCGGTCCAAGTGCGCGCGGGCGGGCTCGTCGAGGTCGTCGAGGGTCGCCGAGGCGCGCGCGGCGTTGGCCCGGGCCACCGATTCGGGCGGGCCCCAGCACATCTTTCGGCAGAGCAGGGCGGCGGTCGGCGCGAGCAGCTCGGTCGTGCCCACGACGTCGAAACGATCGAGGGCCTCGCACGCGGCCGGCCCGTCGGCGGCGTCTGACGACCAGAGGAACCCGGCGAGCTGGCGGGCCTGGGCGTTCTCGAACAGGCGCCCGATCAGGGCGTGCCCGCTCGCAAGGAACTTGCCCAGGTCCAGCTCTCGCGCGGCGGCGGCGAGCTCGCGCTCTGCGGGGGGCGCCCCGGCGAGGTTCTCGTCGGACTTGGTCCGCCAGTCGTTGTAGAGCGACACGACCCGGGCGCGCGGCTCGCGGAGGACGGTCACGCTGGTCCGGTCGGCGAAGAGCTTTTCGCGGATGGGCCCGCCGAAGTGCCCGCGGATGAGCCGAAATTGACGGGCCTCGTCGGCGCGGGCGGCGGCTTCGTCCGGGGTGACGTAGAGCGCGTTCTTGCCGAAGAACGTTCGGGGCATGATCTCCCGCTCGTGAAAGCGCTGCTCAAGCAGCGCCGTCAGCGACGTCCCGGCGGTTTTGGGGATGTGGAGGAAGAAGAGGGGGTCCGGGGATTCGGGCATGTGGTCACCTGGTGCGCGTATGGTACGTCCGAGCCGGCGCGGGCCCGTCCCCACGCCCCCGGAGCCCCGATGAGCGCGAGCGTGACGACATCCCCCGCACCGGTGCCGCCCGTGGCGGAGCGCCATGTCGGCGGGTCGCCCACGCCGTGGCTCAATTTCGTGCACATCCCGAAAACCGCGGGCACCTCGATGCGGGGGATGGTCGAGCAGTTCTACCCCACCGACCGGGTCGCGCCGAGCTCGCGCATCAAGAAAGCGATGGAAGCGCAGGGCGCGACGCGCAAGACCGTGGAGTTCGGCCCGGACCTCGCCGAGATGCTGCTCTATTGCGGGCACACGAACGTCACGTCGATCCTTCCCGAGTCGTACCGGCGGTTCACGGTGATGCGCGAGCCGGTGGCGCGGCTGCGCTCGCAGTTCAACCACTGGGTGTCGTGGTCGCGGGCGGACATCGAGGGCTCGCCGAGCAACGCGGCGGTGAAGGCGCTCAAGCACAGCGCCAAGACGAGCTCGCTCGAGGAGTTCCTCGCACGCGACGGCTCACCGATCGATCGCCTGTTCCGCAACGGGCAGTGCAAGACACTCGTGAGCAACTTCCCCGAGCAGTACCACAACCGTCTGAACGGCGATCACCTGGTCGCGATGGTGCGTGAGAACCTCGACGCGATGCTGATGGTGGGCGTGACCGAGCGGCTGGACGACTCGGCGCGGGTGCTGTGCTGGATGCTCGGGTGGCCGCCGCCGGCGCGGGTGGAGCGGTTGAACGCGCGCCGGCGGGACCGCGAGCGGGACGCGGGCGAGCTGCCCGCGATCGTCGAGGAGGCTGTCGCGCTGGACCGCGAGGCGTATGCGCACGCGTTGGCGCGGTTCGAGCGCGATCACGCGGCGATGCTCGAGGACCTCGGGCTGGCATCCGACGCGCACGAGGCGGACCTGGACGGGGTGATCGCGGCGTTGGACGCGCGCAGCAAAGCGGCGCTGGTCGCGTCGGACGCCGAGCGGTCCGACGCCGTCCACGCGCGCATGGACGGTGGGATCCGCGGCGTTGGGTGGCACGAGCTAGAGAAAACCCGCACGGGGCACGCCTACCGGTGGACCGGGCCCGGCACGACGACCACGCTCGACACGCTCGTTCAGCCGGCGGATCGGTACGACGTCTCGGTGGGCGTGGTGAGCCTGCTGCACCGCGACGTGCTCAAGGGCGCGCGCGTCCGGATCAACGGCGTCGAGCCTGAGCGGTGCAAGGTCGAATGGCGGCTGCCGTTTGCGGATCACGACCCGGCGCTGCACCGCCTGCACGCGACCATCGGCGGGCGCCCGGTGGACGAGGACGGGTTCTGCCGGGTGGAGATCATCACGCCGCGGACGTTCCGGGCTGAAGACGTGGAGCCGGGGTGTGGGGATTCGCGGTCCAAGGGCGTCGCCGTCACGAGCGTGCACGTCCAGCCGAAGTAGCCCGCGGGGCCCGCGGTGGCACGATTCAGATATCGACGCGGTCGCGCGTGACGCGGATGGTCTGCGGCGGGTGCAGCGTGCCCGTGTTCATGCCCGGGCAGGTGGTGCCGGCGCCCTTCCATGTGCGCGGCGAGAGCAGGACCGAGCTCCAGAAGGGCCATGTGCGGCACTGGGCCGGGCGGGCGTCGTAGATCGTGCACAGGGCGCGGCCGTCGGGGGTGCGGTCGAGGAAGACGCAGTCCCAAGAGCGCGAGCCGGCTTTGCGGAGGTCCTTGATCGAGCGCCCCTCGGGCGTGTCGCGGGTGAAGCGTTCGAGGAATTCTGTTTCGGTGACGCCGAGCGTGCGCGCGATGGCGCGGCCTTCTTCGGGCGTGAACCCGACGTAGCCGGGCGGGCCCGAGCAGCAGTTGCCGCACTGGGTGCAGGTGAACCGGAGCCCGCGCTCGGCGGTGTCGGTCTCGCCCGTGGGGTCGGGGCGGTCGAACCACTCGGATTCGGCGCGGGGGTCAGGCATCGGGCGCGCCGAGGTAGCGGACGACGACGAGCGTCTGATCGTCGTCGCGGGTCATGGCGCGGGTGTGGGCGTAGAGGCTGCTGAGGATGGCGTCCACGACGTCGCCGGGGGACGCCACGTGGGCGGCGAGGGCGGCGTCGAGGCGCTTGGTGCCGAACATGTCGGTGCGTCCGTCGGGGCCCGGGGCGGGGGCTTCGGTGATGCCGTCGGTGTAGAGGACGACGGTGTCGCCCGGGGCGAGGGTGACGGTGGCTTGTTCGAGCGGGATGCCCGCGTCCACACCCAGGGGGAGGGCGCCGGCGCACTCGAGGGCTTCGATGGAGCCGTCGGCGCGGCGGAGGCGCGGGGGGTTGTGCCCGCAGCGGGCGTAGGTGAATTCGCCGGTCGCGGTGTCGAGCACGGCGTAGAACGCGGTGGTGAACGAGCCCTCGAGGCGGGCGGCGGCGAGCTTGGCGTTGCAGAAGGCCATGATGGCGCGCGGGGACTGCTCGATGCCTTCGTACGCGTGCAGGATGGCGCGGAGCATCGCCATGACGGTGGCGGCGGCGGCCCCGTGCCCGGCGACGTCGGCGATGAGGATGCCCCAGCGGCCGTCGCCGAGGTCAAAGAAGTCGTAGTAGTCGCCGCCGGCTTCGGCGCTGGTGAGGTAGCTGGTCGCGAGGGCGACGCCGGGGATCTTGGGCGTGCGCTCGGGCAGGAGCGAGCGTTGGAGGGAGGCGACCTGCTCAAGCTGGTGGCGGAGGCGGGCGTTGAGCCGGTCCACATCGCGGAGGGCGACGAGGTTGCGCGTCGCGGCGCCCATCATGTTGATGTCGAGCAGGCCCGCGCCGAAGCGTTCGAGCGTGGGCGTCGCGCCCGAGCGGGAGAAGCTGAACGCCCAGTTGATCGACTCGCCCTTGTCGAAGGTGGGCATGGCGGCGACGGTGCGCAAGGTGGGGGCGATGTCGCCCATGATGGGCGCGAGCACGGGGTCGCGCGCGAGGTGGAGGTCGGTGACCAGGGCGGGCTCGCCGTGTTCGAGGATCTCGCCGATGACGCCGCCGGTGTGCGTAGGGATGGTGTCCCAGTCGCGCCAGGGGTTGGGCGGGTTGTCCTCGTGGCGGAGCTCGGCGTCGGTCGGGCGCCGGCTCATGGCGCGGGTGATCTTGTACGTGCCCGGGTCCATGTTGCGGCGCGAAACGGACACGAAGTAATCGCGGTCGAACCGGCGGGCGAGCCAGCGGCCGAAGGCGGCTGTCAGCTCGGCCGGCTCGGACACGGTGCTGGCGTGGCGGAGCACCTGCGTCAGCGAGGCGATGTCCGGGTCCTGCGACAGGTCGATGTGGGTGCCCGTCACGGGGCGCCCTCGCGGCAGGCGGACTCGATCGCGTCGCGCCGCGAGCGGGCTTCGGCGACGCCGTGCTCGGATTCTTCGGCGAGCAGGGCGCGGTGGCCCTCGTCGGTGACGAGCGGGAGGTTGATGCGGACGTTCCACGCGGCCGAGGCGGCGGCTGCTTCGGCGAGGACCGCGGCGATCGCCAGATCCGACCGGAGGTGCGTGTTCGAGCGGCCGCAGAGGTCCTCGAGCAGGCGGAGCAGGTCGTTGGCGGCGGCGAGGGCGGCGCGCGGGGCGCCGACGCACGCGTCGATCGCGCCGGGCTCGCGCGCGATGCGGTCCGGGTCTTCCGCCGGGAGTCTTTGGAGCGCGTTGAGCTCGGCGTAGGCCGCGGCGTCCTCGGCGGCGAGTTGGACGAACAGGGCGCGGGCGCGGTCGAGGCGCGTCGCGGCCGACTCGATCAGCTGCTGATGGTCGGCGAGAGATTTCTTGCCCTGGGAGTAGGCGACGACCATCCGCCCGAGGGCGGCC
>BQJQ01000155.1 GCA_021604785.1 Phycisphaeraceae bacterium | reverse complement strand
TACCTCGCGCCGCCGGTGCGGGTGACGCGCGTGCTGACGATCGGGCCTGAGACCGCGGGCACTACGCTGGCGGGCGTCGAGGTGTCGTTGGCCGACGGGTCGGTGTTCGTCGTCACGCACGCACCCGAGGGCGGCGCGGGGACGCTTGTGCTCATCACAAGCGCGATCGACCCGGCGTGGACAAACCTGCCGACGCGGCCGTTGTTCGTGCCGCTGATGCACGAGATCGTGCGCCAGGGCGTGGGCGCGTCACGCGAGCGGTGGAGCGTGCTCGCGGGGTCGGCCGTTCCGGCGCCGCGGGGGACCGTCGAGCTCGCGCCGGCGTTCGCGCTGGCACGCTCGGGGGCGATCCCCGTCGATGAGGCTGGCGCGAGCGCCGAGCCGGTGCGCCGGGCCGGGGCGTTGGTCGGGCTCGACGCGGGCGGCGCGCCGCGGGGGCTGGTGGTGGTGAACCCGCCGGCGAACGCCTCGGACACGAACGATGTGCCCGCCGCCGAAGTCGAAGCGTGGCTCGCGTCGCTCACGCCCGAGACGCCGATGCGGTGGATCGAGCGCTCCGGCGCAGGCGAGGGCACCCCGGGCGCGACCGACGCGACCCCGATTGCCAACGCACTCGAAGGTTCCTCCCCCGGCTCGCCCATCGCGTGGATCGCGCTGGTCGGCGCGCTCGCGCTGGCGCTCTTCGAGTGCGCTCTGGGCCGCTTCGGCAGCCACGCCGAGCGGGGCGGGGGTCGCCCATGAACGACATCCTCAACGCAATCTTCGGGCTCGACGGGCTCGGGTTCGGCTCGCCCGACGCCGCGTTCGGGTGGGCCCGCCCGCTGGCCGCGTGGGCGTGGGCGGTGGTCATCGCCGCCGCCGTGGGCGTGGCGCTGTGGACCTACCGCGGCTTGACCGGCCCGCGCCGGACGCGCGTGCTGCTGGGCATCTCGCGGGCGCTGGTGCTCGTGCTGATCACGGTGCTGCTCTCGGGCCCGCGCCTGGTGCGCGAGCGGGTGACGACGCAGTCCGACGCCGTCGCGGTGCTGCTCGATCGGTCTGCTTCGATGACATTGCCCGACGCGGGCGCCCCGGGCGAGACGCGCACGCGCGACGAGGCCCTCCGCGGCGCGCTCGATGCCAGCGCCGACGCGTGGGCTGCGCTCGCCGAGGACAAGCTCGTCGTCTGGCACGCCTTCGCGGGCACGTCGGGCGTCATCGGCGAAGGGCCCGTGCCCGCGGACCTGGGCGCCCCGGATGGCAGGCGGACCGAGCTGGGCGCCGCGCTCGACCGGGCTTTGCGATCGGCCGCGGGCACGCCGCTCTCGGGCATCGTGATCGTCAGCGACGGGCGCTCGGTGGATGAGCCCTCGCGCGAGACGGTCCGGCGCCTCGAGCGCGAGCACGTGCCGGTGTACGTCGTGCCCGTGGGCTCGGGCGAGCCCGCGGCGGACTTCGCCGTCGTCCGCGCCGACGCCCCCCGGCGCGCGTTCGTGGACGATGAGGTCCCCGTCCGCGTCCGCATCGAATCCCGCGGCGGCGCGGCCGACGGACCAGACACCGACGCCGTGGTCGAACTGATAGACCGCGCGACCGGAGCCGTGCTCGATTCGGTGCCGCTGAACGACGCGTCTTCCGACGGGGCAAGCACGCGCGAAGTCACGCTGCGGTCCGCCCGGGCCGACCCCGGAGCCGCGGGGTGGTCCGTCCGCGTGCGCCCCGGCGCGGCGGACCTGGTCGCGACGAACAACTCACTGGACGTGGACATCGACCTGGTCGACCGCCCCCTCCGCGCGCTCTACCTCGACGGCTACCCGCGCTGGGAGCAGCGGTACCTCAAGAACCTGCTCGTCCGCGAGCGCTCCATCGCGTCTTCGAACCTGCTGCTCTCGTCCGCCCGACGGTACCTGCAGGAAGGCGACCTTCTCATCGACGGTGTGCCCACCTCGCCCGGCGAGTGGTCCGACTACGACGTCATCATCCTGGGCGACATCCGCCCGGACCTGCTGAGTCCGGACCAGCTCACGCAGATCCGCGAGCACGTCGCCGAGCGCGGGGCCGGGCTGCTCTGGATCGCCGGCGAGGGCGCCACGCCCGGCGCGTGGGCGGGCACGGCGCTGGCCGACCTGCTGCCCGTTTCCATGTCGCAGGGGCGGGCCGGGCTGCCCACGTGGGACGAGCCGGTCGTGCTGGTGCGGGCCGAGGGCGCCGCACGGCTCGGGCTGCTCGAACTCGACGAATCCACCCGCGGGTGGCCGGCGCGGCTGAGCGACCCGGCGACCGGGTGGTCGCGCCTGCGCTGGGCCCAACGGATCGCGCCCGAGCGCGTCAAGCCGACGGCCGAGGTCCTTGCGTGGGCCGTCCCCGAGCACGCGGCCCCGGTCGATGCCGCCCGGGCGGGCGCCGTCGGCTCGCCCGCCGTGCTCACGATGCGCTACGGCGCCGGCTCGGTCGTCTACGTCGCGACCGACGAGATCTGGCGCTGGCGCTACGGCCGCGGCGAGGACCTGCCCGAGAAATTTTGGCTCCCCATCGTCCGCCAGCTCGGGCGTTCGAGCCTGGGGCAGTCCGGGGCGGACGCGGTGCTCGACGCGAACCCCGAGCGTGCGCTCGTGGGCGTGCCCGTGCAGCTGCGCGTGGACCTGCTGGATCAGGAACTCGTGGACTCGGCCCCGCAGACCGTCCGCGCGACGGTCGAACGCGAGGGCGTCCCACCCGTGCGCGTACGTCTCACGCGGTCGGACGAATCGGGCAGCCGGGCGCGGTACGCCGGGACATGGGCCGCCGACGACCCGGGGTCGTACACGGTCCGCGTCACCGAACCGGTCCTCTCGGGCCTGAACTTGAGCGCCGGCGTGCCCGTCGCGTGGCCCGACGACGAGCTGCGCCGCCCGGAGACCGACCACGCGTTGCTGGCCCGCCTGGCCGAGCAGACCGGCGGGGCCGTGCTCGGGCTCGACGAGCTTTCGGCGCTGAGCCTGCCCAACCGTGAGCTGGTAATCGTGGGCGAGCCCGAGACGGTGACGCTCTGGGACCGCCCGTTCGTGCTCGCGCTGCTCGTGCTGCTTCTGACGGCCGAGTGGATCGGACGCCGATTCATCCATCTGGCGTGATTCCCGGGATCACGCCGAACAGCCCCCGCCCTTGGGGACGAATCTCCGAGGGGGCCGCCCCGGTATGACCCGGGCCCGCCCTCCGGTCGCCCAGGCACGCAAGGACACGCATGGACCACCCCGCGACCCAACCCGGACCGAACCCCGACGCGGACCGGTCGCTCGGCGAGCTGCGGCGGCTGCGGGCGTTGCTCAAGACGCTGCTGGTCTCGCGGGCGCTGCTGGTGATCGTGAGCGTCGTGCTCGGCGCGCTCATCGTGGGCGGCGTGCTGGACTACCTGCTCCGCCCGCCCGCGCCGGTGCGCTGGGTCGGGTGGATCGGCGCGTGCGTGTGCCTGGTCTGGCTGGTGCGGCGTGTGCTGATGCCCCCGGTGCGGTTCAAGCCCTCGCTGACAACGGTCGCGCTGAGGGCACTTGAGAACCGCGAGACCGGCGAGCGGGTCGCCTCGGGCGTGGACCTGACCCGCGAGCACGCCCCCGAGGGCGAGCTCGAGGGCGCGATCCGCACGACAGGCATCCGCGGCGCCCTGGCCGGCACCTTCGCCCGGCGCGCCGTGCGCTGGCGCGAGTGGGCCCGCCCCGCCGTGCTCGCGTTGTCGCTGGTCGCCCTCTCAACGCTCATCACGACGCAATGGCCGACGTCCGCGAGCACCGCGCTGACGCGCCTGACCATGCCCTGGTCCGACGCGCAGTGGCCGCGCCGATTCCCGGTGATCGACCTCACCCGCGTCGCGGTGCACCCGACCGACGCGTCGCTGCCCGTGCGCGCCGCGGTTGTCCGCCCCTCGGGGACCTCAGCGGGCATGGTCGAGGCCCACTACCGCTTCGTCCGCGGCGAGGGCCTGCTCGCCCGCCCCGGGCCCGAGCGGCGCCTCACGCTCACCGACCAAGGCCGCCCCGTGCAGGTGCTCGACGGGCAAGCATCGGGCGAGGGCGCCCCGCCGCCCCCGGTGGGGACACTCTTTGAACGGCTGATCGAGCCCGCCGCCCTCGCCCCCGCAGCCACCGGCTCGGACGCCGTCTTCATCGAGTACTGGATCACCACCCGCGACGACCGGACCGAGTCGCGCCGCGTGCGGCTGGTCAACCCGCCCGCGCTCGAGCGCGCCACGATCGCCGTCACGCCCCCGCCCTACGCGATCGCCAACGCCGCCGAGGGGGGGATCGCCGAGGGGACGACGACGATCGAAGACGAGCACACCGCGGCGGCCGGGCCGATCCTCGCCGGCTCGCGCGTCGCCGTCGATCTCGCGTTCAACAAACCCCTGCCCATCGGCGAGGACCCCGCGTGGCTCGGCGCCCTCCGCGCCGCCGCGGACGGGCCCGTGTCGTTCTCCACTTCCAACGCGGGCACCCGCCTCGAAGCGACCCTTGCCCGCTCGGCCATCGTCCCCATCGAAATCCGCGATGCGTACGAGATCGCGCCGCGCGACCCGATCACGCTCGCGTTGGATGTCATCGATGACGAGGCGCCCGAAGCCGCCGTCACCGCGCCGTCGCACGACGAGTCCGTGCTCGCCAGCGCCGTGGTCGCGATCGGCGCCGACGGGCGCGACGACCTGGGCGTCGCCCGCGTCGAGATCGAGCACGCCGTCGCCCGCCCGCCCGCCGGCTCGGTCGGCGCCCCGCCCGAGCCCGGCGATGCGGTCGTCTTCGCCGACTCGGGCGACGCGCCAGCGCAGCGGCAGATGAACGTCACCGCGACGCTCGACCTGGCGACCCTCGCCCTCGCCCCGGGCGACGAGGTCCGCCTGACCGCGCTGGTCACCGACACCTACGCCGCCGCGCTGGGCGGGCGCGACGCGACCCGCTCGCGCACCCGCACGCTCCGCGTCATCGACGCGGGCGAGCTGGTCGAGCAGATCCGCGGCGAACTCGCCGGGCTCAGGCGCACCGTCGTCCGCCTCGACGAAGAGCAGGGCGAGCTCGAGCGCCTCGCCGACAGCCCCGAAGCGAACACCGCCGCCGAGCGCCAGGAGGGGCTCTCCTCGCGCATCGGCACGCAGGAGCGGCTCGTCGATCGCCTCCGCGAGCGCCAGTCGCGCAACGGGCTCGACGACCCCTCGCTGCAGGGGCAGCTGGGCGACGCGGGCGCCCTGCTCGAAGCCGCCCGCAACGCGTCCGACCAGGCCGCCGCGGCCGAATCCCGCGTCGAATCCTCAGCCCCCGACTCGCCCGAGCGCGCGCAAGCCGAACGCGACGCGGAAGACTCCCGCAGCACGGTCCGCGACAACCTCGGCCGCCTCGCCGAGCTGCTCGACCGCGGCGAGGACGGCTGGCTCGTTCGGCGCTCCTTCGAGCGTCTGCTCGACGAGCAGCGCCGCCTGCGCGAGGAGACCGCGAGCGTTGCGTCCGAGACCGTCGGCAAGACGATGGACCAGCTCGACCCGCGCGAACGCTCCGCCCTCGAACGCATCGCGCAGCGCCAGCAGGACGCCGCCGAGCAGGCCGCCTCGGCGATCGACGAGCTGGGCGAGCGTGCCGACCAACTCTCCGAGGCCGACCCGGGCCAGGCCGCCGCGATGGAATCCGCCGCGTCCAAAGCCCGCAAGCAGCAGCTCGCCGAGAAGCTCGACGACGCCGCCGAGCAGCTCGGGCAGAACCAGACCGGGCTCGCCCAGGAAGCCCAGGACGAGGCGATCGAGGCGCTCGAAGACCTGCTCGAGCAGCTCGACGAGGCGGACCGCGCCAAAGACGCCGCCCTGCGCCGCCAGCTCGCGAGCCTCGTGCAGTCCATCGAGTCGCTCGTCCGCCGCCAGGAACGCGAGCTGCAACGCCTGGAGACGGGCGAGCCGATCGCATCGCTCGACCGGGGCCTGATCGAGCTCAACCGCAACACGCTTGCGGTGCGGGCCGAGTCCGCGACCGAGCCGAGCCTGGCGCCGGTGACGGACCTGCTGGCCCGGGCCGGCGGCGCGCAGTCGGACGCGATCACGCTGATGCGCGCGGGCGAGCCCAACGCCGAGGAGATCGACCGGCGCGAGCGGGCGAGCCTGCTCGCCCTCCGCCGCGCCCTCGACGAGGCCCAGC
>BQJQ01000154.1 GCA_021604785.1 Phycisphaeraceae bacterium | reverse complement strand
GGCGGGGCGGGGCACAGACTAGCCGGGAGCGCGAGCGACCGGGCACCCGCGAACCGGTCGCTCGCGCTCCCGGCTAGTCTTGGATGATGCCAAACGAGCGAGGGACAGCTTCTATGAACGTGCTGGTCACCGGCGGAGCGGGGTACATCGGGTCGCACGCGTGCCAGCGGCTGGTCCGCGACGGGCACACCGTCGTCGCCCTGGATTCGCTCGACCGGGGGCACCGCGAGCCCATGGCCCTGCTCGGGGCGGACGACCCGGAGTCGCTGCTCACCTTCGTCGAAGGCACCGTCGGCGACCGGCAACTGGTTTCGCGTCTGCTGGCCGAGCACGCCATCGACACCGTCATGCACTTCGCCGCCCTCGCGTACGTCGGCGAGAGCGTGGACGACCCGATGCGGTACTACCGCACCAACGTCGAGGCGGGCGTCGCGCTCGTGGACGCCTGCGTCGACGCGCCCGCCGTCACGCGGTTCATCTTCAGCTCCTCCTGCGCCACCTACGGCGACCCGCCCGAGGGGATGGTCCCCGTCCCCGAATCCTGCCCGCAGGTCCCGACGAGTCCCTACGGCCGCACCAAGCTCATGCTCGAGGACGTCCTCCGCGACACCGCCCGCGCGTGCGCGCAGAGCAGCCGCGACCTCCGCGTCGCGATGCTGCGTTACTTCAACGTCGCCGGCTCGGACCGCTCGGGAACCCTCGGCGAGGACCACACCCCCGAGACGCACCTCATCCCCGTCGCGATCCACGCCGCGATGGGCAAGCGCGACCACATGTCCATCTTCGGCACCGACTACCCGACCGCCGACGGCACCTGCGTCCGCGACTACGTCCACGTCGAGGACCTCATCGATGCGCACGTCCGCGTCGCCGAGCGCCTCGAGTCGGCGCCCACCGAGCCCCTGGCGTACAACGTCGGCATCGGTCTTGGGTACTCCGTCCGCGAGGTGCTCGACGCGGTCAAACGCGTCTCGGGCGTCGAGTTCGAAGTCCGCGAGGCCCCTCGCCGCACCGGCGACGCGGTCGCGCTCTACGCCGAACCCGCGAAAATCCAGGCCGAACTCGGCTGGCACGCCCAGGTCACCGACCTCGACGAGATCGTCGCCAGCGCGTGGCGCTGGATGAGCGCCCACCCCGCGGGTTACGCCGGGGCGTGAGCCCTCAGCGGCGCCGGCGTCGGGCGATCCAGGGCCCAGCAAGCAGCAGCGCCGCCGCCCCGCCCGGCGCGGGCACCACGAACAGCACATCCGTCGCCCCTTGCGTGGTCCCCGGGATGATCTCGAACGTGTCGAGCACCGCGCCGGTCGTCACGTCGAACCGGACGAGGTTGCCCCCGCCCGCGTTCGCGACCACCATCGACCCGTCCGGCGCCCACGCCAGCCCCTCGGGGTAGGTCAGTGAGCCGGACCCGAACGGCCCCGTCAGCGCGCCTGTCGCCATGTCGTAGACCGTCACCCGCCCAGACGCGTTGTTCGAGACGTACAGCGTGGACTCATCGTCGGACAGGATCATGTCCAGCGGGCGCGCGATCCCGTTGGCCGCGGGGGAGAGCACCGTCCGGACGAACGCGCCGTCCTGGTTGAACTCGAACACCCGGTTCGAGCCATAGTCCGACACGAGGTACCCGTCGCTCATCGCGATGACCTCGTGCGGGTTGATGAGGAGAGTCGAGTCAAAGAACGTCCCAATCCGCTCGTTCGTGTCCGGGTTGTACTCGTACACCTCCCCGCCGCCGAAGTCGGACACCAGCAGCGAGCCCGTGTGGCTCCAGCTGATCACCGATGGCGCCGCCAGCGGGCCTCCGTCGTCCAGATTGCCCATATACGCCCCGGTTTGCGCATCGAAGATGGACACGTTCGACGCCGCGCCGAACGTCCCGGCGTACAGCTTCGACCCGTCCGGCGAGAGCACGAACTGGCTCACCCCGCTCAGGTCGCCGCCCGGCGCGATCAGGTCGCCCAGGTAGTTCCCGTCCAGGTCGTACTTCTGGACCGCGTCCTGCCCCGCGACGAGGTAGTGCGGGCCCTCCGCCAGGGCGCACGGAGCAACAACGCCCGCGCAAGCGAGCAACAACAACGGCGTGCGGATACGCATGGGAACTCCTCTATTGGCAGGGTCATCGGCGGCGGCCCGGCCGCGGGCTCGCCGTGGGTGTGTACGGGGATGTCGCCACAACAGTTGCCAAAATCAACAAAAAGACATTTTTGATACCCGGCACCCCCACACACACCCAGCGAAGTCGGTTTTCTGAATCCCCTTGACTCGCCCCCCGCGAAACCTATCCTGAGCCCGTCATGAACCCGTTCACCCAGCATCACGCCCATCACCACACCCACCCCACCGGGGCGGCGGCGGTGATGGCAGGCTGACGGGACACCACACCCCAGCGACCATCCCCAAACGCCGGCCCCGAGCCGGCGTTTTTCGTTCCCGGGCACATCCCGCGAGCGCCGCCGGATCGTGGTCGGCTCCACCAGGAGCCCGACGTGCCAGCCCAACCCCCGACCATCCGCTTCGCGATCCCAAAGGGACGCATGTACGACGCCGCCGTCGCCCTCCTCGCCGAGGCGGGCGTCCGCGTCGCCGCGTCGTCGCGTGACTACCGCCCCTCGGTCTCGCTGCCCGGATTCGACACGAAGATCCTCAAGCCGCGCGCCATCATCGAGATGCTCGACGCCGGCGCCCGCGACCTCGGCTTCGCCGGCGCGGACTGGGTCGCCGAGGACGGCGCGGACCTCGTCGAGCTGCTCGACACCGGGCTGGACTCCGTCCGCCTCGTCGCCGCCGCGCCCGAGTCCATCCTCGAGGGCGGCCAACTCCCCGGCCGCCCGCTGATTGTCGCGACGGAGTACGTCTCGCTCGCCGAGCGATGGATCGCCGACCGTGGGCTCGACGCCCGCGTGCTGCGCTCGTTCGGCGCCACCGAGGTCCTCCCGCCCGAGGACGCCGACTGCATCATCGACAACACCGCGACCGGCTCGACCCTCACCGCCAACGCCCTGCGGATCGTGGACGAACTGGCGACCTCGACCACGCGCCTCTACGCCTCGCGCGCCGCGATGGACGACGCGCGCAAACGCGACGGGATCGCCCGGTTCGTCATGCTGACGCGTTCGGTCCTCGAAGCCCGACGCCGGGCGATCGTTGAGCTGAACGTGCCGGCAGACAAGCTCGACGCCGTCGTCGAGGTCCTCCCGTGCATGCGCGAGCCGACGGTCTCCCCCCTCCGCGGCTCGGGCGGATACGCCGTCAAGGCCGCGGTCCCGCGCGACGAGCTCGCCAGCGTCATCCCCGCCATCAAAGCCCGCGGCGGCACCGACATCCTCGTCACCCGCCCCCAGCAGATCGTGCTGTGAGCCCCGCCATGACGTCCACCCGCACCAGCCCGCCGCTCCGCCCCGCCGCCCGGCTCGCCGGCGTCCGCGCCTACGCGCCCCCCGCGCCGCGCTGGGCGATCGACATCAAGCTCGACGCGAACGAGGGCCCGCAGCCCTCGCCCGCAGCACTCGACGCGGCCCGGGCCGTTACCACCAACGATGGGCGCCGATACCCGGACACCCGCGCCCTCGAAGCAACCATCGCCCGCTCGTGGGGCGTCGATCCGGAGCGCGTCGTCGTCACCAACGGCGCCGACGACGCCATCGACCGCCTCAGCCGCGCGACCCTCGAGCCCGGGCGCGACCTGCTCACCCACACCCCAGGGTTCGAGATGATCCCGCGCAGCGCCCGCCTCGCCGGCGCCGGGGTGCGCACGATCGCGTGGACATGCGGCGACTTCCCGGAGGACGCGTTCCGCGACGCCATCAACCCGGGCATCGGGCTCGTCGCCCTCGTCTCGCCTAACAACCCGACCGGCGGCGTGATCCCGACCGCCGCGATTACGCGCGTGATCGACGACGCCCGTGCCGCCGGCAGCGTTGTGCTGCTCGACCTCGCCTACGCCGAGTTCGCCAACATAGACCCGACACGGGCGTTCCTCGACGCCGACAACGCCGTCATCGTGCGCACATTCTCGAAGGCGTTCGGGCTTGCGGGGATGCGGATGGGGTACGCGATCGCGCCCGCGTCGATCGTCGCGTGGCTGCGCGCCGCCGGCGGCCCATACCCGGTCTCTATGCCCGCCCTCGCCGCCGCCCAAGCCGCGTGGAAGGCTGGCCCGAACGAGGAATATTCCGCCGCCGTGCGCACAGAACGGGCCGAGTTGACCGCGCTCGCCGACCGCCTCGGCCTCAACCCGCTCCCGTCGGGCGCCAATTTCGTGACGCTCCGCACGCCGCGTGCCGCGTGGATCCGCGACGCCCTCGGCTCGCTTGGCATCGCCGTCCGCCTCCTCGGCGCCGATAGACAAGACCCGCTCTGCCGAATCACGCTGCCGGGGAACGGGGCCGACTTCGCGCGCCTGGTGGCGGCGATCAAGACGGCCGCCGACCCCGAAGCGATCCTGCTCGACCTCGACGGCGTGCTCGCCGACGTCTCGGGCTCGTACCGCGCCGCGATCATCGCCACGGCGCGAACCATTGATGTCGATCTCACGCCCGACGACATCGCCCGAGCCAAGGCCGCCGGCGATGCCAACAACGACTGGGCTCTCACCCAACGCCTCCTCGCCGAACGCGGCGTCACGGCGGACCTCGCCGCGATCACCGAGCGGTTCCAGCGCGTGTACCTCGGCGCCGAAGACGCCCCCGCGCTGCGCGACTGTGAGACGCTGATACCGTCCACCCAGGCTGTGGCTAGCCTCGCCGCTCGTCTTCCGCTCGCGATCGTAACCGGCCGCCCGGCGGCCGAGGCCCGCTGGTTCCTCGGTCGCGCGGGCATCGCCGACGCGGTGCGCACGCTCGTCGCGATGGAGGACGCGCCCGCAAAGCCAGCGCCAGATCCTGTGTGTCTCGCCCTCGAACGACTCGGAGTCACGCACGCCTGGATGCTCGGCGACACCCCCGATGACGCCGCCGCGGCGCGCGCCGCGGGCGTCGTCCCCATCGGCATCACCGCGCCGGGAGACGACCCCGGCGCATCGCGCACCACCCTCGAAGCCGCCGGCGTCGCCCGTGTGCTCGCCCGATTCGAAGACATGGAGGGCCTGCTCCCATGACCGCAAGGACATCCACCTTCGCGCGCACCACGGGCGAGACGTCCGTCTCCGCCACGCTCACGCTCGACGGCACGGGCGCCGCCGACGTGCGCACCGGCATCGGGTTCCTCGACCACATGCTCACCGCCCTGGCGCGCCACGCACGACTGGATTTGGCGCTCGAAGCGACCGGTGATCTGGAAGTGGACGACCACCACACCGCCGAGGACGCGGCGATCGTCCTCGGGCAAGCGCTCGACGCGGCGTTCGGCGATCGCTCGGGCATCGCTCGGTTCGGTTCCGCCTACGCGCCGCTCGACGAATCGCTCGCCCGGGCGGTGATCGACCTCTCTGGGCGTGCGCACGCGAGCGTCGATCTCGGGCTGCGGCGAGAGATGCTCGGGCAGCTCGCGTGCGAGAACGTCGGGCACTTCTTCATCACACTCGCGGCGAACGCGCGGTGCGCGATCCACTTGGACGTCCTCCGCGGCGACAACGACCACCACCGGGCCGAGGCGGCATTCAAGGCGTTCGCGCTCGCCCTGCGCCAGGCGGTGGCGATCGACGGCGGCGCGGGCGTGCCCTCGACCAAGGGGGTGCTGTGATGCGGGCCGTTGTTGTGCGCACGGGCGTGGCGAACACGGCGTCGGTTTGCGCGGCGCTGTCGCGCCTCGGCATCGAGCCGGAGGTGACGGCGGACCCCGCCCGCGTGAGGTCGGCACCGCGTGCGGTGCTGCCCGGCGTCGGGTCGTTCGGCGCCGGGATGCGATCGCTGTGCGAGACGGGCGCCGGCGACGCGATCCGTGCGCGCATCGAAGCGGACCGCCCAACGCTGTGCGTCTGCCTCGGGATGCAGCTGCTGGCGCAAGCCTCCGAGGAGTCGCCCGGTGTGTCCGGGCTGGGAGTCATTGACGCGAGTGTCGCGCGCTTCCCACTCGGCGTGCGCACGCCGCAGTTTGGGTGGAACCGGGTCGAGCCGGGCGGCAACCGCGGGCCGGTGCGAGCGGGGGACGCGTACTTCGCGAACTCCTACCGCGTCGCGTCGGCGCCCGGG
>BQJQ01000153.1 GCA_021604785.1 Phycisphaeraceae bacterium | reverse complement strand
GTCGTTGGTGACGGTGAGCACCATGTCGAAGGTGTCGCCTTCGGTGATGGTGGTCGGCATATCGAGGGTGGCGGTGATGCCTTCGGGGGCGGGGCGGGTGCCGGCCCAGAGGGCGAACCCGAAGCAGCCGCCGATGCAGGTGAGACCGAGGAGAACGATCGCCCCGACGATGATGAGTGTGATCTTGACGCCGCTGCTCATGGGTGTGTCCCCCTTTGGTTCGTATCAGGTTAGGCAATCGTGACGGAGTCGTCGAGGTAGACGTCCTGAATCGCGTGGAGGAGGGCGGCGCCTTCCTTGCGGGGGCGTTGGAAGGCCTTGCGGCCCGAGATGAGGCCCATGCCGCCGGCTCGCTTGTTGATGACGGCGGTGCGGACGGCGTCGGCAAGGTCGCTCTCGCCCTTGGACTCGCCGCCCGAGTTGATCAGCGGGACGCGGCCCATGTACTGGTTGACGAGCTGGTAGCGGCAGAGGTCGATGGGGTTGCCGCCGCCGCCGTTTTCGTCGCACCCGGCGAGCTCGGTGTAGACCTCCTTGCGGAACTTGCCGTACGAGGAGTCGCCCGAGTTGAGGGCGGCGAAGCCGCCGTTGTTGGTCGGGAGCTTCTGCTTGACGATGTCGGCCTGGATCGTTGCCCCGAGGTGGTTGGCCTGGCCCGTGAGGTCGGCGGACGAGTGGTAGTCGACGCCGTTGACCTTGAAGGCGTTGTTGCGGATGTAGCACCAAAGAACAGTCACGAGCCCGTACTCGTGCGCCTCGGCGAACATCTCGGAGACGTACTGGATCTGCTCGCCCGACTCTTCGGAGCCGAAGTAGATGGTGGCGCCGATGGCGGTGGCGCCCATCTCGAAGCACTGGCGGACGTTGCCGAAGGGGATCTGGTTGAAGGTGTTGGGGTAGGTCATCAGCTCGTTGTGGTTGACCTTGACCAGGAAGGGGATGCGGTGGGCGTACTTGCGGGCGACGGATCCGAGGACGCCGAAAGTGGAGCAGACGGCGTTGCACCCGCCGTCGATCGCGAGCTCGACGATGTTCGCCGGGTCGAAGTACTCGGGGTTGGGCGCGAAGGAGGCGCCGGCGGAGTGTTCGATGCCCTGGTCAACCGGGAGGATGCTGGTGTACCCGGTGCCCGCGAGGCGGCCGGTGTTGAGCATGTGGTTGAAGTTGCGCAGCACTGCGGGCTTGCGGTCCGAGTCCGCGAAGACACGGGAAACGAAGTCGCCGCCCGGCAGGGAGAGGTTGGATTTGGAGACGGTCTTGCACTCGTGGGTGAGCAGGGCGTCGTCGTTAAGTGTGGCGGCGACATCGATGGTGAGGTTGGGCATCGTGGTTATCCGGGCTCGGGTGGGGAGATTGTGCGTGGAACCGTTGATTCTAGGCTGGGAAAGCGGGTGCCTGTTGCGGAACAGGTTGGGCAGAGCGGGGGATTTCGGGCACAATGGAAGGACGTGGACAGGGGTCGAGCAACTCGAAGGGAGTCCGGCATGAACAGGGCGATTCAGGCAATGACGGCAGCGGCGGTAATCAGTGCGGCGGGGAGTGCGTTGTTGGCCGCGGACCAGGAGCAGCGCTGGGAGGGCTCGTGGCATAACGAGACGTTCGGGTCCACGGGTTCGGCGGTCGCGGACATCGAGATCACCGGGAGCGATGTGTCGTTTTCGTTGGACCTCGGCGGGTTCGTGTTCGGAGTGGGCGACCCGCCGCCGATCGTGGCGACGGGGGTGCTCAACGGCGACGGCACGATGACGCTCAACGAGGTCGTCGGCAACGCGGTGTACGGCACCGTCATCGGTGAGGCGGACGACACGGGAAACTTCAGCCTGTGCCTGAGCGACGCGTCGGGCGGGTTCTTTGATCTCATCGAGATCCGGGGGACGTGGACCTCGACGGAGTTCCGCACGCGGTACGACATCTTCCAGACCGTGGGGGGGTCGGTGTTCGCGACGGGGACGTTCAACATGGACTTCGTGCCCCCGCCGTGCTTCTGCGATGTGAGCGGGAACGGCGTGCTGAACGTGGACGACATCGAGCAGTTCGTGTCCGGGTTCCTCGCGGGGGACCTGGGTGCTGGGGACTGCGACGGGACCGGGGTGCTGAACGTGGACGACATCGAGTGCTTCGTCTCGTGCTTCCTCGACGGGTGCGGCTGAGCGGGCCGGGCCTTGCGATCTGGGCGGGCGAAAGGGGCCGCATGAGCGGCCTGCGCGGTCGGTCCGGAATTCTGTGGAACGGAGGAGGAAGAAGGCTGTAACGCCCGCGGGGGCGGGGCGTACTCCTGTGGTGCCGGGGGAGCCCCGGCGGGGCTGACGAGCGCGTGGCGCGGGCCCGTCACCATGTGGGAGGCTTGATGATGCGACGAGGAACGAGTGTTTGGGCAGCGGCGGCGGGTGTGTGCGTGTCGGCGGCGGGCGCGGCGGCGGGGCCGCTGGCGACGAGCCACGTGCCCGAGTCGGCCAAGTGGATTGCGCATGTCGATCTCGAAGCCGCGGCGGGGACGCAGCTCGGGCGCTTTGCGCTCGACATGATCGCCGAAGAGACCGACGGGTACGAAGAGATCCGCCAGGGCCTGCCCGGGTTCACGTTTGCGCCCGAGGGCGGGCTGCACGCGATCACGGTCTTCGGGCGTTCGTTCGAGGAAGAGGGCGAAGACTTCGTCGCGCTGCTCTACGGCACGGAGAAGATCGCGGGGTGGGGCGATCAGCTCGACCGGAAGATGCGCGAGCACGGGTATGAAGCGCCGAAGATGGAGATCCGCGGCGCGCGGGTGTGGATGATCCCGGCCGACGAGGACGAGCCGATGTACGCCGCGCTGACGCGCCACGGCGATGAGCACGTCTGGATCGTGACGCGGGACGCGTCGCGGGCGGGCAAGGGCGTCGCGTTCATCCGCGACGGCGGGCGCGAAAACGGGGCGCTCGAAGGGCTCGGGTGGCGCGAAGGCACGATCGCGATCGCGGCGATCAAGGACCCGAACGAGATCGAGGACTTCGAAGAGATCTCGCACATCGTGGGTGATGCGCGCTCGGTCGTTGCCCGCGTCGGCGAGGCGGACGGCGAGGTCTTCGTCGAGGGGCGCGTCCGGACGGACAGCCCGGAGCACGCGCAGCGGATCGCACGCGTCGCCGACGGGTTGATGGCGTTGGGCTCGATGATGAGCGGCGAGGATGAAGAATTGGCGCACGTCATGCAGCTCGCGCGGGAGATCCGTGTACAGGCGGACGGCGGGACGCTGATGCTCTCGTTCACGCACGATGCGGGCGAGGTGGTCGAGTGGGTGCGCGAGAGCGCGGACGTCAATATTGATGTTGATGACGCCTGGGACCTCGAAGACGAGGGCGAGGACTGGGACGAGGACGACGATGATTTCTGGGGGGATGACGGCTGAGCACGTTGCGAGCCGGAGAACACGCGTTGATGGCGCGCCCGGGTGCGGACCCGGGCGTGTCGCGCGCGCCGACGGGGCGGAGCGACGAGGCGCTGGCGGCCCGGGCGGCGGCGGGCGACCGGGACGCGTTCGGGGTGCTGATCGATCGGTACCACGGGCGGGTGTACCGGTTTGCGCTGGTGCGGCTGCGCTGCGGGGCGGACGCGGCGGACGTGGCGCAGGAGACGCTGTGCCGGGCGTGGAAGAGCATCGGGCGGTTTGACCCGACGCGGTGCTTTGCGACGTGGGTGCTGACGATCGCGCGCCGGGAGGTGATCGGCGTGGTGCGGACGCGCCGGCGGAAGGAACGCGACGGCGCGCGCGAGCGGGATCGGCTGGGCAGCGCGGCAGACGGGCGCGCGCCTGTGGATGACGTCGAGATGGGCGACGTGTGGGATGTCGCTCGTCGGGTGTTGGATGCCGAGACGTTTGAGCTGGTGTGGCTTTGCTACGCGGAGGATCGGACGCCGGCGCAGATCGCGCGGGTGATCGGGTCCACGGGCGTGGCGGTGCGGGTGCGGCTGCACCGGGCGCGGCGGAAGATCGAGGGCGCGTGCGAGGAGATGACGGAGGACGGGGCAACGACAGGAGGCGGTTCGTATGGAGCGGCGTGAGAACATCGGAGATCGGCTGGGCGCGAGCGTGCCCGGGGGCGTGCGCGCGCCCGAGGGGCTGCGCGGGCGGATCGAGGCGGCGATCGGGGAGACGGGCCCCGGGCGCGAGCGCGTGGCGGGACCCGGCGGCGGGGCGGTGCGCGCGGGCGCTGCTGCGGTGCTGATGCTGGCGGTCGGGGCTGGGGTTTGGGGCGTTGTGGGTTGGCAAGGCGGCGGCGAGACGGCCGCTCCGGGTGGGGTGCCGATCGCGGGCGCCGATCCTGTGCCGGTCGTCGAGCCGGCGCCTGCTGTGCGGGGTCCGAGCGTGGTGGTGAACGTCTCGGCGACCCTCCGGGGGCCGGACCCGTTGACGACCGAGGCCCACCGGTTCTGGAACGATCTCAACCGATTCCGGGCGACGGTGGAGGGGCCGGTGCGGTCGCTGCACGATCTCGGTAAATCGTTGTAGGGAAGTGATTTAGGTCGATGACCCGGATGTGACTTGGGGCTCTTGAGAACGAGAATCGGCAGAAAAAGTCAAAGTTTGGTGGCAAGGCTCTCGGGGTGTGGCCTGCTTGGGGCAGTGGAGTAGGTGGCCGTGGGCTCTTTGGCCTGTCGGTAGAGATGGACGAGCGCTCTTCGCCGCGGCGGGGAGCGCTCGTCTTTTTTGGACTTCGTGATTCGGGACTGGTGACGGCGGGCGTTCAGGGGGCGCTGGTGACGTCGTTCATGAGTGCCTTGAACGTGCCCGGGGGCGGCGGGGTCTGGGCGGCGGCGGGGTGGGCGATGCGGGTGTACGAGCCGTCGGGGTTGAGCGCCCAGGCGTTGTGGGTGTCGGTCGCCATGACATCGAAGAGACGCTGGAGGCGGGCGCGGGCGGCGCGGTCGTCGACGGGAACGGCGGCTTCGACGCGGGTGTTGAGGTTGCGGTGCATCCAGTCGGCGGAGCTGATGAGGTGGACGCCTTCGAGTGGGTCGGCCGAGCCGGCGGCGAAGTGGAAGACGCGGGAGTGCTCGAGGAAGCGCCCGACGACGGAGATGACGCGGATGTTGTCCGAGACACCGAGGACACCCGGGCGGAGGCAGCAGAATCCGCGGACGTAGAGGGTGATGGGGACGCCGGCTTGTGAGGCCTGGTAGAGGCGGTCGGTGAGCTGGCGGTCTTCGAGCGAGTTCATCTTCGCGATGATGCGCGCGGGGCGGCCGGCTTTGGCGGCTTGGGTCTCGGCGTCGATGAGTTCTTCGAACCTGGCTCGCATGGTGTTGGGTGCGACGAGCAATCGGTTGTAGGCAGTGGTTGAGGTGTGCCCGGTGAGGGCATTGAAGAGCATGACGACGTCGGCGGTGGTGTCCGGGTCGACGGTGAGCAGGCCCAGGTCGGTGTAGAGCTGGGCGGTGGCGGGGTGGTAGTTGCCGGTGCCGATGTGGGCGTAGGTGCGGATGATGGATTTTCCGTCGATGCGTTCGCGTCGGACGACGAGGCTGATTTTGCAGTGTGTCTTGAGCCCGACGACGCCGTAGGCGACATGGACGCCGGCGGCTTCGAGCTGGCGGGCGAACGCGACGTTGCGGTCTTCGTCGAAGCGGGCGCGGACCTCGACGAGGCAGGCGACCTGCTTGCCCTCGGCGGCGGCGTGGATGAGCGAGCCGACGAAGGGCGAGTCAGCGCTGGTGCGGTAGAGCGTTTGTTTGATCGCGAGGACGTCGGGGTCGTGGGCGGCTTCGGCGATGAAGCGCTCGACGGAGTGCTCGAACGAGTCGTAGGGGTGGTGGACGAGGATGTCGCCCGCGGCGATGCGCGCAAAGACGGAGGTCTCTTCGCCGCGGAGGACGGCGGGGATGACGGGCGTCCAGGGGCGCTCTTTGAGGTCCGGGCGGTCGAGCGCGGCGATCTCGAAGAGATCGACGTAGGCGAGCGGGCCGGTGCGCTCGTAGACGTCGTCGTCGGTAAGGTTCAGCTCATCCATGATGAACTGAAGAATGCGCCGGTTGGGGTTGGGGTTCACCTGGATGCGCAGGGCGCTGGCGAAGCGGCGCATGCGGAGTTCTTCTTCGACCTGCTCGAGCAGGTCGTCGGCTTCGTCGTCGTCCACCTCGACCGCTGCGCTGCGGGTGATGCGGAAGGGGAGCGCGTCGATGATGCGCAGGCCCGGGAAGAGATCGTCGAGGTTGTG
>BQJQ01000152.1 GCA_021604785.1 Phycisphaeraceae bacterium | reverse complement strand
TCTGGCTCTCGATTCTGATCTCGGGGCTGGCGGCATGGGCCATGGTCTGGATCGCGGCCAAGATCTTCCGCGTCGGGCTGCTGATGTTCGGCAAACCGCCGAACTTCACGACGCTGGTGCGGTGGATCCGGATGGCGTGATCGTCCGGATGGGCTTGGGTGTCAGCGGCGGGGCACCGCGGGCGGTCCTCCCGTGACGCCGCATGCATCAGGAGACCCACCCATGCACGACGACATCCGCCTCGAACGAACCAACCGGCGCCTCGCCTTCGCCCTGATCGCACTGGGCGGGCTCGGAGCGGGGGGGCTGCTCGCCGGGTTCGCCCAGCCCGGCACGCCCACCCAGCCCCATCCCGACGACGCGTTCGTCGGCATGTCCATCCACGACGACACCGGGTTCCTCTACCGCATGCGGGCCGACGGCTCGCTCGAGCGGCTGAGCCTGGAGCGCGGACGCATCGCCGGCGGCGGGACGCCCGCCGAGTGGAAGCCCTTCCCCGTCGGCGTCGGGGCACCCTGACCGCCCCGGGCGTACGCTCGACGCGTGGACAAGCACGATCTTTACGAGTTGTGTGTGCAGAGCGTGGACCACCTCGCCCCGTTGCTCCGCGCGATCCACGGCGGGTCCCCGCGGATGCTCGGTGAGGACTTCGCCGGCACCGCCGCGCTGTCGCGCCGGTGGTGCGAGGCCATCGATGGCGGGTCGGCGGTCGCCGTCGATCTCGACACGGACACGCTCGCCAAGCATCCCGACGCGCCCGGCGTCACCAGGCTCGAAGCGGACGTGCGGTTCGCGAACACCCCCGCGGACGTCCTCTTCGTTGGCAACTTCTCGATCGGGTACCTGCACACGCGGGGCGAGCTGATCGAATACCTCCGCCACGCACGCTCGCGCCTCACACCAGGCGGCGTCTTCGTCTGCGACACCTACGGCGGCGACTCCGCCTTCATCCCCGGCGCTGTCCACCGGCCGCACCCCATACCCAAAGCCCTCGACGGCGTCGGCGGACGCATCTGCCGGTACACCTGGGAACAACGCGACGCGGACCCCCTCACGGGCATGGTCACCAACGCGATCCACTTCCGTGTTGACCACTGCGGCGACATCGTCGAAGAGATGCTCGACGCGTTCGTCTACGAGTGGCGGCTGTGGTCCGTGCCGGAGCTGCGCGACGCGATGGGCGAGGCCGGGCTCGCGCAGACGGACGTCTACGCAGGGCTCGCCGACGCGGTGGACGACGAGGGAAACGCGTACGTCACGCCCGTCGAAGACCCGGACGAGCTCGACGAGAGCTTCATCGTGCTCGTCGCGGGACGGGCCTAGCGACCGTCGAGCCGCTGGCTCAGCCGCGCGATCTGCAACTCGACGCGTTTGATCTCGCGTGTGACAGCCAGCCGCTGAAACTCCATCCAGTGCCACAGCTTGAGCATGCCGACCGCCTGCATCCCGAACCAGACGCCCAGCCCCCAGGCGAGGCGCGTCGCGACATCGTCGGTCCCGAAGAACTGCACGAGGCAGTAGATCGCCCCGGCGAACATCGCGAACATCACCACGACCGTCATCGCCGTGAGCAGCCGCCATTTGCCGCGGAAGCTCTCAAGAACCAGCTCTTGCAGCGACGGCTCGCCCGCCACCTCATCGAACAGCTCGGCGTCCTCGGCTGCCAATGCCTCGCGGATTTTGTCATCAAGGTTGCTCATCACGTGCCTCCGTTTGTGCGTCATCCATCTGCGCGCGCACTTTGGCGCGTGCATGAAAAAGTCTCGACTTCACCGTCCCCGCCGGCACACCCAGCGCCCGGCCGATCTCGTGCGTGCTCATGCCGTCCACATAGTGCAGCAGCATCACCACGCGGTGGTCGTCGGGCAGCGAACGGATCGCCCGGCGCAGGCCCTGCATCTCTTGGTCGTCCGAGCCCTCGGAGCGGTTCAATCCCGCGTCCGAGCCCCCATCCCGCGGCGTCCGCTCGCCAACGCGCCGGACCAGCCGCCGGTCCCGCTGTGCTTTGCGGATGAGGTCCGCGGATTTATTCGACACAAGCCGGTACGCCCACGCCCCGAACCGGGCCGGGTCCGCGAGCGATCCGACGCCGCGGACGATGCCGACCCACGCGTTCTGAGCCGCTTCGGGCGCGAGATCCGCCCCGACCAGGCGAGCCGCGTGGCGCGTCAGCCGGCCGTTCCAGCGCCGGAACAACTCGTCCAGCGCACCGCGATCACCCGCCTGCACCCGCAGCACCAGCATCTCGGTCTCGATCTGGTCCGGCGTGCGTTCCATGCGTCCCCCGCGGCTGGGTCGCTCCCCGCCCGGGCCCGGTTCACATCGAACCCGGCCGCCCGCCGCGTCGGGCGAGTATCCTCGATCTGCCATGGACCCGTCCGCCCCTCCACCGCCGCCGCCCATCGCCCAGCCCGCCCCGCGGTGCCAGGCGTGCGGCTACGAGCTCACCGGGATGAGCGTCGAGGGCGTCTGCCCCGAGTGCGGCAGCCGCATCTGGAACCCGAACCAGACGCCGACCTCGGGCGCGGCGATCGCGTCGCTCGTGCTCGGGTGCGTCGCGATCCTGTCGTGCGTTGGGTTCGGGCCCGTCTCGCTGCTCTTCGGCATCCCCGCGGTGATCTGCGGGGAGATCGCCGCCCGCCAGGTCAAACGCGGCGAACGCGGCAACGCCTCGGCGGGCCTCGCGCTCGCCGGGCGGATCATGGGGTGGGTCGGCATCGTGGTCGGGCTCGTCGGCGTCGTCGTCCTGATCATCATGCTGCTCAACCCCTGATCAGCACACGCCACGCGGCACCGAACCGGCACGACAGGCCACGCGGATAGTCTTGGGCCGTGGACGACCCGATGCACCCAACCCCCGGGCAGTTCGAGCCCGCGCCGCCCCGGCCGGCGCGCGTCCGGCCCACCACACAACAGCCCACGCCCCGCTGCTCGGTCTGCCGGTACGACCTGACCGGGCTCCGCGTCGAAGAATGCTGCCCCGAGTGCGGCTCGCCCGTCTGGCTCCTCGATCAACCGCTGGCCCACGAGTACGCCAAGGTCATGGCACGCGGGCAGGTCAGCCTGTGCGCCGCGATCACCGGGCTCGTCCTCTCGCTCGGCTGCGGCCCGCTCGGCGCCCCGCTCATCCTCTGGGCGCTCTTCGACTCGATCCGCTCGCTCCGCGAACGGGCGGTCTTCGAGCCCCGGCTCTCGCGGGTAACGCCGGGCTTTGCGCTCGGATTGGCGATCATCGGGGCGCTGATCGAACTCGCGTGGCTGTACGCGATTGTGTCCTGAGCCCTCCCACTCGCGGCGAGTATCGTTGTGCATGAGCAAGCCGCGAGGTCCAAGGTGCTGGAGTTGCGGGTACCCGATCGCGGGGCTCGCCACGGAAGGGCCCTGCCCCGAGTGCGGCACACAGATCTCGTCCGCTGCAATTGCCCACGCCCGGGCCCATCAGTTTCGGCCAAGCCACCTCCGCGTGCTCGGGTGGCTCTCGATCGTTCTGGTGATTGCGCTCAACTGGATCGGCATGATCTTCGCGGCGTACGTGTACCGGGAAGCCCGCGCCGGCATGCAGTTGGTCCGCTCGGGCGACATCCGCGACACGGGCGCTCGTCAGATCCGCGCCGCGTACTGGACGAGCATGCTCGCCGTCATCGGCGGGGCACTCGCCACGGTCGTGCTTGTGGCGCTCGTCATCATCGCCACCAGCGTCGATTGAATGCCCACAAAAAGGCCGAGGGCCCCCGGGTCATCCCCGAGGGCCCTCGATCGCAGCCGGGTGCGGCGGGTAAGCCGAGTTCTGTCCACGCGTCGGTTCCCGGCCACCATATGACGGGGGCTCGCCGGGCCTGCCGCGATGGGCGGCCATTTCTCTGCCCGCGCCGTTGCCGACGCGGTGAGGGGCAAAAAGCCCCCAGCACCCTACCCGACCCCCTTCCTCGGACCGAGGACGCGCACGGGCTTGGTCAGAGACCAAAACGCCGCCCGCTAGGGCCTGCTTGGGCTTGCACGCGGTGGGGTTTGCCGTGCCCCGCTTGTCACCAAGCGAGCGGTGCGCTCTTACCGCACCTTTTCACCCTTACCTGTGACGGATGCTCCGAAGAGCGCCCGCCCATCGGCGGTATGTTCTCTGTGGCACTGTCCCTCGCCCGCGGCCACCCCTGTTGCCAGGGCTGTTCGGGCGGGTGGGTGTTACCCACCACCGTGTCCTGCCGTGCTCGGACTTTCCTCACGCCGAGCGAACTCGAACGTGCGACCGCCTTCGCCGCACCTATCCATGGATTCTATCGTGCCGCGGGCGGCGGGACTTCGGCCCGATTACGATGGCCCGATGCCCGCCAAGGCCCCATCCCCCGACCCCGACCGGGCGCCCACGCCCGCTCCAACCAAGGCACTGGTCTGGTGCCGACCGGACCAGACGGTGCTGGTGCGCGCGATCGCGGACGCCGCGGGGCTCGAGATCGCCTCGGCGGGCTCGCCCGATCCGTCGCGGGCGACGCAGATCGCAGCGGACTTTGAAGCCGCCCCCGCCGACGACCTCCGCGCCGCCCTCGCCGCGACCGACGCGGGTGTCGCGCTGATCGCAGACCCGGGCACTTTCGGCGCCGGGGGGAGCGAGGAGGACGCGGGCGCCGTCGCCGCGGCCCGTGCGCGCGGCACACGCATCGTCACCCTCGAGCCCATCCCCCCCACCGCAATGGACGTCTCGGGCTCCGCCTGGACCACCCAGCAGGCCGGCGGCCGCCCGGTGGACCTCGTGCGATTGGGCGCCCTGCCGCGGCGCACGCCTGCGTGGCGCGCCGCGGGCGAGGCGCTCGAAGCGTTCGGCACCGTGCGCTCGATGTCGGTCGAACTGATCACCCCCGCGCTCGCGGGCTCCCTCGGCGCCGCCCTCGTCGGCGCGCTCGACCTGGTCGTCGCGATGATGGGCGAGCCCGAGTCCGTGGACGGTGCGCTGCTCGGCTCGGCACGCGGAGCGCCGGGCGACTCGGTCCGCGGGCTCGCCGGCGATCTGTGCGCCGTCGCCCGCACCCCCGACGGCCGCGGCGCCACCCTCCTCGCGTCCGACCAGGGCGGCGCCTGGTCGTGCGCCGCCACCATGCTCGGCGACGGGGGCACCCTCCGCATCACGCAGCGCGGGTTCGTCTGGATCGCCCCCGACGGCGGGGTCCTCGATGAGCACGAATCGCCCGATTCGGCCGATCGCGCCGCCACCGCGGTGCGGGTCATCGCCGACCGGATCACACGCCTGCTCGACCCCGGCGCGCCCGAGCAGGCGCCCGACGGCCTGCCCGAGGTCCTCGCGGTCGCCCAAGCCGTGCTGCTGAGCGCGCGCACAGGCCAGCCCGAATCGCCCACGACGATCCAGCGCCTCGTGGCGCGCTGACCCACCCACCCGGCGTCAGCCTGCTCGGTCAGTTCACATCGGGTCGCCGGAGATGTAGGTCTCCATCTGCTGGATCGCCTCGGTCAGCGTCGCGTTGTCGGCCAGGTTCAGGTCCCCGATCGAGACGATCCCAGCGAGCTTCGACCCGTCCGCCACGGGCAGGTGACGGACCCGTCGCTCGCGCATGATCGCGCGCGCCTCGGACAGCTTCGAGTCCGGCGAGCACATCAGCACGGGCGACGTCATCACCGACCCGACGGTCGTGTGGGCCGGCGCTTTCGCCTCGGCGACCACCTTGGTCATGACGTCCCGCTCGGTCAGGATGCCCGCGACGCTGTCGCCCTCCATGACCACGACCGCGCCGATGCGGTGCGTGTTCATGAGCCGGGCCGCCTCGAGCACGGACGCACCCGGAGCCACGGTCTGCACCGCGGTCCCCTTGCCATCGAGAACCTCATACACGTGAATCATCGCGCCCTCCTTCTTGGATGCGGGCGGCGCGGCGGCAACACAAACGCTCGGACGCGTCCGCCCTGTGGGCGTACCCCCAGTATCGCATATATCACGGCGCAGGGACACCCGTTCGGAGCGTTCTCGCGAGGGGAGAAACGGGCCTATTCCCAGCGTGTCAGGTGCCACGACTTCTTGCCGCGTCGCACCGCGATCAGCGAGCCGTGCAGCAGGCGGGCGGGTGTGATCCGGTCATCCGGGCCGATCTTGTCGCCGTTGACGGAGACCGACCCGTTGCCCAGGAACTCGCGGGCCTCACGGTTGGACTTGGCGAGCCCCGTCTCGGTGAGCAGTGTGACCGGGTCCACGCCCTCGCCCGCGAGATCGCCCTT
>BQJQ01000151.1 GCA_021604785.1 Phycisphaeraceae bacterium | reverse complement strand
CGGCGGGGGCCGATCGGGGGGGCGCAATCATGTGCACAGGATAGGGGCGGGGTGCGTGCGCCGGGCGTGCTCAGGCGTCGACGTCGGCGAGGGCGGCGTCCACGGCGGCGAGGGCGACGTTTGTGTCGAACCCGCGGCGTGCGAGCCGGCCGACGATGCGGCGGCGGACGACATCGCGCTCGAGCGTGGGCGACATCGCGCGGAGGTGCTTGCGGGCGAGGGCGGTCGCGTCAGCCTTGGGGTCGTGCCCTTCGAGGGCCTCGGCGGCGGCGGCTTGGGCGTCGGACTGGCAGACGCCGCGGGCGCGGAGCTTGGCCTCGACGAGGCGTTTACCCGCGGGCTGGCGTGCGACGATGGAGGCCGCCGCGTGTCGGGCGACGGCGGCGTCGTCGATGTAGCCCTGGTCGGCGAGGCGGTCCGCCGCGGCGCGGGCGTGGTGCTCGGTGTGGCCCTTGGCGCGGAGGCGGGTGACGAGCTCGCAGCGGGTCCTGCCGCGGGCGGCGAGCATGCGGAGCGCGCCGCGGATCGCTTCGCACGCGCCGTGCGCGTCGGCGACGCGCTCGGCGAGGTCCTCGGTCCACGGTGCGCCCTCGCGGAGGTCGAGCCGGTGGATGTCATCGGCCCAGATGCGGGCGGCGGGGGCTTTGTCCACGTAAACCGTGACACGCCGGGGGTCGGTGCGGACGACGCGGATGGCTGTCACCCGGGCGTCGGGGTCGGCGGGGGGGACGGTCAGCTTGGTGCGTTGTCGGCGGGCCACGGGGGGAGTGTATCTGAGGTTCGTGGCGTTCCTATGGTCGATTGCCCGCTGAGGGAGCGGGCACGAGCACGAGGGAGCACGGATATGAGCACACAGCACGGCGTCAAGCGGGTCGCGGTCATCGGGGCGGGGCAGATGGGCGGGGGCATCGCGCAGATCGCGGCGGTCGCGGGGTTCGACACGGTCGTCTTCGACGCCAACGCCGATGCGATCGGGCGGTGCGAGAAGACGCACGACAAGCTGCTGGCGCGGGGCGTCGAGAAGGGGCGGATGACCGAAGGCGACGCGGCGGCGGCCAAGGGACGCCTGACGTACGCGTCGGGCTTCGACGCGGTCGCGGGTGCGGACATCGCGATCGAGGCGGTGGTCGAGGACGCGGGCGTGAAGCGGGAGATCTTCGCCAAGCTCGCGGGCGTGCTGACGGGCGACCAGATCCTGGCGACGAACACCAGCTCGATCAGCATCACCGAGATCGGCGCCGCGACGGACTGCCCGGAGCGGGTGATCGGGATGCACTTCTTTTATCCGGTGCCGGTGATGAAGCTGGTTGAGGTGATCAACGGGCTGGCGACGGACAAGGGCGTGACGGCGCGCGTGATTGCGCTGAGCGAGGCGATGGGCAAGGTCGCGGTGCCGGCGAACGACCGGGCGGGGTTCGTGAGCAACCGTGTGCTGATGCCGATGATCAACGAGGCGTTCTACGCCTGGATGGAGGGGGTGGCCGAGCCCGAGCATCTTGATGAGATCATGAAGCTTGGGATGAACCACCCGATGGGCCCGCTGCGGCTGGCGGATTTCATTGGTCTCGACACGTGCGCGCACATCATGAACGTGCTGGCCGACGGGCTGCACGCCGAGAGGTACCGCCCGTGCCCGCTGCTTGAGCAGCTGGTGGTGGCGGGGCGGCTGGGGAACAAGTCTGGGCGCGGGGTGTACGACTATTCGGGGTGAGGCGATGGGAACGGGTTCTCCAGCATCCGAGCGCACGGCGCAGGATATCGAGCGGGACTGGCTGCGCCGGCGCGGACGGCGGCGGGCGAAAATCCTTGTTGTCAGCACGGTGATCGTCGTTGTCACGCTGACGGTCATCGCGGTGCCCGTGATCCGAATCTCGACATCGGTGCCGGGGAAGAACCCCCACGGCGCAGAGCGGATGCGCGATCTGAGCGAGCTTCACCAGCCGGTGTGGGCGCACGCCGCGACGGGGAACGCGTTCGACCTCGTGGAGTCGATCGACGGACGTCCGAGCGCAATCAGAGACGGCGTGAGGGCCCATCTCGAGCGGGCGATCGAGGACGACCCGGTGCTCTCGGGCGTGCTCGACCCGGAGCAGGCGTACATCGACCCGATGTATGCCCGTCGGTCGTTTTCGGAGGACTGGAGTTACGGTCCGGGCACTCCGGAGTATCCGCACCGAGATGCGATCGATGCTCTGTATCAGCGCTTCGCGATCGAGTACCTCGATGCGTTTGCGGAAAGCGAGGTGCCGGTGCTGCTCGACGGCATGGCCCGTACCGGATACGCGCGTCGTGATGTTCCCCCCGGGGACCTCGGGGCGATCGTCTTCGACGGGCTGGGCGAGATGCGGCACATCGCGACGGTCCTGGCTGAGACCGTGCGCTACGAGAGCGCCCGTGGCGATGCGGATGGCGCGGTTCGTGCATTCGAGCGGGGGCTCGCCGCGTCGCGCGTGCTCGCCCACCAGCCGGCGCTGATCGAGCGGATCGTCGCGAACGCGATGGCGAGCGTCTTGCTGGATGCGGTGCAGGACGTGGTTGCCGAGGGATCGCTGGGTGCGGGCGAGCTGCGCGTGATGGGAGCGGCGATGGATCGGCAGCTCGCGTTCCCGCCCGCATCGTTTGCGATCGAGGGCGAGTGGCTGATGCACGAGGATTATCTGATCCGGACGCACTCGGACGATGGGCGGGGTTCGGGGTACGCGCTCCCGGTCGAGGCCGAATGGCGCACGCAGGGGACGACGGCACCCGTTGGCGGGGCGTCGCCGAGCGTGCGCAACGTGCCCGGGTTGCTGGCGCTCCGGAAGCGCGAACGGCTGGAGCGCGCCCGGGCGTTCTTTGAGGCGATGATCCAACAGGTTGACCGCCCGAGGCCGGAGCGGGACTGGAGCGTCGCGCGGGCCCGGGACATCCCGCTCGACGTGCCCGAGTTTCTCGGTAGTGGCGCGGGGTATTTCAGGGTACTGGAGAAGTACGTCCACTCCATGGACGCGGCGCGGGCGCAGTTCGCCGGGATGCGTGTCTTGATCGCGGTCGAGGCGTATCGCGCCGATCACGGCGGCGATCCGCCCGTGTCGCTCGACGTGATGGTGCCCGGGTATCTCGACGAGATGCCGGCGGATCCCCTTGCGCCAGACGGCGCTTTCAGATACCGCGTGCTCGATGAGCCGGATGAGCTCGGGCGGGTGTACCTGCTGTACTCGGTCGGCGGAGATGGCATCGACGACGGCGGCGTGGGCGACCCGGATGACCCGGTCGGCTTGTTGTCGGGGCGCGGGAGTTCGTATGAGGGCACCGACTACGTCTTCAACCGCCCGCCGGACGAGGATTAGCCCGCGACGGCGACCGTCACGATGTCGCGGTCTGAGACGACCACGCCGCCCGGGGGTTCGACGGTGATCGCGAAGATCGCGGCCTGGTCGACGCGGAGCTTGGCGTCGATCGGGATGATGACGGTGCCGCTATCGCCGGGAACCGCGGCGATGTCGAAGACGCCGCCGTCCACGGGGCGCTGGGTCAGCAGGTCGGGGAAGCCGTCGATCGCGAACTGAGGCAGGTCGCCCGCGGGTCGGGCGGCGTCGAACATCCAGAGCTGGTACTGCATCTCGCGGGGGTTATTGGTCGCGAGCCCGGTGAACTTCATGAACCCGGTCTGCGTGCTGGCGTCCCAGACGATCTCGCCGGCGAGTTGGTCGTCGTATTGGTGGGGGGTGGGCGAGAGCCCGAGGTCGTCGAGCCCGACCCAGGTGGTCTTGACGACGCCGGGCGCGTCCGCGAGTTGGGCGTATTGCTCGGCGAGCGTCGGCTCGGCGGCGGGTGAGCTTGGCCACCACGCGACGGCGGCGAGCGCGAGGCACGCCGCCGCGGCGAACCATCCGAGCGTCGCAGGGAAGGCCGACCGCGCTTGCGGCGGTGTCGGCGCTTCCGTGAGCCGGAGCTTGGGTTCGGTCGCGGAGCGTTGCTCGGCTTCGAACTGGCGGGCGGTCTCCTCGAGCGACCGGCGGATGCTGTCGGGCATCGGCTCGGGCGGGTCGGGCGCCAGCGCCGCGTAGAGCGCACCGACGGCACGGTCGAACTCGCCGGGGAGCTCGGTGTCGAGTGCGGCCGCGTCGAGCTCACCCTGCTCGGTGTCGTCGAGGCCGCGGAGCGCACGCTCGCAGATCAGGTCGAGGATTCTTTCGTCATCGGGCAGGCGGTGGGTCATGACATCACCCCCACGCCGTCGTTGGCTTGTGCCAGGCTCTCGCGCACGCGGATCAGCCCCCGGCGGAGGTGCGTCTTGACGGTTCCCAAGGGGAGCCCGGTCGCTTCGGAGATTTGTTGGTGGCTGAGGCCTTGCATGACGGACATCCGGATGACCCGCTGCTGTTCGGGGGAGAGTTCGTCGAGGGCTTTGATCGCTGCCGCGACGTCCTCGTTCTGGGTGATCCTCTCAGATACCTTCGCTGGTTCGGCGCTGGCGGATGTCGCGGCGTCGGGATTGTCCACGAATTGGCGTCCGATACGTCCGGTACGGCGCATCAGGTCCACGATCCGCCGCCGGGTGATGGTGGCGACGAACGTGACTTCGGAGCCCATGGCCGGGTCGTACCGGTCGGCGGATTTCCAGACCGACACAAACGCGTCCTGCACGGCGTCCTCGGCGAGCTCCCGCGTCGGGCACAGACGGAGGGCGAGCGACCAGACGAGCCCGCCGTACTGCGCGATGCACGCCTCGGTTGCGCCGGGCTCGCCGGCGGCGATGCGGGTCAGGATGGGCGGTTGATCGGGCACTGGTGTGTCACGCTCGACGACGTGTGGTTGTGTGTCGCGTCGTGACGATGGTAGCGGCTCGGAACGCCGGCGGGGCGGTGCCAGCTTCTGGTTCATGGCGTGTGCACGGTCAAAGACCCGCGGCGGGTTTCGCCGCCGCGGGCCGGTCTGCCATCACCGATGGGGGGATATCAGTGCGGCATCAGCACGGTGTCGATGACGTGGACGACGCCGTTGGCGGCTTCGACGTCGGCCATCAAGACCGTGGCATCGTTGATCTTGACGGTTTCGCCGGCGGACTTGATGCGGACGGTGTCGCCCTGCAGCGTCTCGGCCTTCTTTGCCTTGATGGCCTGGTCGGCGTACACGCGGCCGGAGACGACGTGGTACGTCAGGATCGAGGTGAGCTTCTCACGGTTCTCCTGCTTGAGCAGGTCGGTGACGGTCGAGCCGAGAGCGGCGAACGCCTCGTCGGTCGGCGCGAAGACGGTGAACGGGCCCTCGCCCATCAGCGTCTCGGCGAGCCCGGCGGTCTTGACGGCGGTCAGCAGCGTGCTGAACGACCCGGCAGCGTCGGCGACCTCGGGGATCGTCTTGGTCTCGGGCAGGATCACGGTGTCGATGACGTGGATGACGCCGTTAGAGGTCTCGATGTCGGTCGAGACGATCTTGGCGTTGTCGATCATCGCGTCGCCGTGCATGGTGGAGATGTCCACACGCTGGCCGAGCGCGGTGTCCCATGTCTCACAGTGCAGCACGTCCTCCGCCAGTGCCTTGCCCGGCACGACGTGGTAGAGCAGGATCGCCTGGAGCTTGTCCTTGTTCTCCGGCTTGAGGAGCATCTCGAGCGTGCCCTCGGGAAGCTTGGCGAACGCCTCGTCGGTCGGTGCGAAGACGGTGAACGGCCCCTCGCCCTTGAGCGTCTCGACCAGGCCCGCGGCCTTGACGGCAGCAACGAGCGTGTTGAACGAGCCCGCGGCGACCGCGGTGTCCACGATGTCCGCCTTGTGCTCGGACCAGTTCGAGCCGGGCCCGCTGGCGAGCGTGATGTTCGCGTCCGAGCCCTTGGCCGAGTTGCTCGAGCACTGGGCGTGGGCGTGCGTCGCGAGCCCGGTGAGGGCGACGAGTCCGATGGTGAGTGTGCCTGCGTTCATGGTCATCTCCTGTGTGGGTGCGGCGATGGCGCGGGAGGGGCGCCTGTGCCCCGCCGTCTCCATGCCTGTGTTTCTGAGCGGTTCTGCCGCCGGTGGTTTCGGAGACCGAAGCGGGGCGGATTCAGGCGTTGCGGGCCCGATGTCGGAAATGTTCGAAACCGCCCGCCCGTCTCCTACAATGGTGCCGGACGCGGTCGGCCCCGCGTCCACGCTTGAGGGAGCACGCATGACCACCGCACGCACACCGCTGACGGGTTCCGTTTCCGGGCCCGGGCTCGACGGGGTAGACCCGCACGCCGTCACCATCTCCGGGCTGGTGCT
>BQJQ01000150.1 GCA_021604785.1 Phycisphaeraceae bacterium | reverse complement strand
CGTGGACGCCGCCGACCGCGCCGCCAGGTTCGTGCTCAGTTCGATGCGCGACGCGGACGGGACGCTCCTGCGTTCCTACCGCATCGACCGCGCGCACACGCCCGCGTTTCTCGAGGACTACGCGTTCCTCCTCGCGGGCTTGCTCGCCTTGCACCGCTCGCCGCTCGCGGCGGGCGACGGGCACCTCGCCGCCGCGGTCGACCTCGCCGACGCGGCCCTCGCCGCGTTCGCCGAGGACTCGGGCGACGCCCTCGTCCTGCACGACACGCGGGCGGGGCAGGACGACCTGTTCGTCCGTTCACGCTCGACGCACGACGGCGCCGTCCCGTCCGGCTCGGGCGTCTTCGTCGGCGCCCTGCTCGACCTCGCAACGCAGGCCGGCGACGATCCGTGGCTCGCGCGCGCCGTCGCAGCCCTCCGCGGCGTCTCGGCCGCGATCGCTGACAATCCCCTCGGCTCGGTCAACCTCACCCGCCACCTGCTCCGGTTCATGCTCGCCGGCAAGCGCGTCGGGGCGCTCATGGACTTCGACGCCGCCCCCGTCGCGGACGCCGCCGGCTCGGGCGGTCCCGTTGCCGTGCTGGCCGACGAGGAACGCGTCCGGGTTGGCCCGAACGCGCCCGCGTCGTTCACGCTCGCGCTGGAGATCGCCGATCCGTACCACATCGTCGCGGCCAACCCCGGCCCGGCCGGCGAGGGGCTGATCCCGCTGCGCGTGGGGCTCGTGTCGGGCTCGGGCGTCGCGGTGTACGCCGATTACCCCGACGGCTCGCCCTACGGCGTCGCCGGCTTTGGCACCATCAACGTCCACACCGGGCGTGTCGAGTTCACGGTTGCGCTGGAGCACGCGCCCGGCGTCGGGGCCACCCCCGGCGAGCCCGTGCTGGGCGTCACGTTCCAGGCGTGCACGGATGACGCGTGCCTGGCGCCCGCGACCGTCCGTTTGGATGTCGCGATCGACTTGGCGGACTGATCACCCGTCCAGCACGCCCGCGGCGGTCAACGCCGCGCGCATCTGCGCCGCGGTGTCGCCCGTGTGGTCAATCACCACGCCCCGCCACCCGGCGGCCCGGGCCGCGTCGATGTTCTCGGGAAGGTCGTCGAAGAACAGGATCTCCGCCGCGGGCACGCCCGACTCGCGCTCGAAGGCGCGGTAGGTTTCCGCGTTGGGTTTGGCCGAGCGAAGCAGGTGGCTCGCGTGCTGGTGGTGCAGCGTGCCGGCGGTGGGGAAGTCACGCTCGCGGCGTGCCCAGTGGCGGGCGTTCGTGTTCGAGAGCATCCCCGTCCGCACGCGCCCGCCGTCGTGCAACTCGGCGACGAGTTCCGCGACGCCCTCGTACTCCCCGATCAGCCACGCGTCGTGTACCAACGCGATCTCCTCGGTCGTGTACGCGCCGTTGAGCGTGCTCACGATCTCGGCGAAGAACGCCTCTTCGTCGATGTCCCCGATCTGGTACCGCATCGACGCCTCCCGGCGGACGTGGTACATGTCCGCGTCGTCGGCGCCGGGGCGGACATCGAGCCCGGCCGCGGTGAGACCTTCGGAGAACCCGCGGCAGATCCGCAGGATCACCCCGCCCCAGTCGAAGCACACGAGCCGGACCGGCGCCTCACCCATTCTGGTTCGCGTCCAGCGGGTTGATCTTCATGATCTCGTCGAGCACCGTCGTCGCGAACGACCCCCGCGGCAGCTCGAACGCGCACCGGACGAACGGGCCGTGCTCGTCCATCCCGCCCTCGACGTCCACGTCCCGCACCGGGATCCGCAGCGGACGCCGATCGCCCTCGAGCATCTCGAGCGACAGCGAGCTGGCGCGGTCGAGGTCGGCGAGGGTCACGCCGGTGCGCGTGAGCTCTTCGAGCTCGACGCGGTACGACTCGCCCGTGCCCCGCATCGTCTCGGACCCCCACATCGGGCCCGAGGGCGAGATCTCGTACGCGTCCATCCGCTCGCGCGTTTCACGCGAAGCCGCGTCGGCCGCGTCGACCAGGAAGCACGCCCGGGACTTGTGCACGAACGCGACATCGCCGGGCAGCAGCTCGCTCAGGGTGCCCGCCTCGACGCGCTTGTTGAGCACGGCGTTGAAGATCGCCGACTGGAACGAGCTGATGAAGAAACTCGCCGCGGTCGGGTCGATCTCGGAGAACGCGACCTCGGGGCTCGCGCCGTCGGCCAGCGCGTGCAGCGCCTGCCGCTCGGCCCGGTAGACCCGCGGCCAGGACTCGAACGCGTCGCGATAGTTCCCCTCGGCGTACAGCTCACGCGACAGACGCTGGCTCGCGGGCGAGCGCTCGTTCGGGCCCAGCATCAGGTCCAGCCCGGTCCGCTGCTCGCCCATGATGATCGCACGCCCGACGAGGTGGTTGTTGTGCAGGTACCCGAACCGCTGGATGCCGATGCGGTTGGGCACGCCCGAGCTCGCTAGCATCTCGAGCGATTTGCGCGCGTGGATCACGCTTTGCGGCGTCACGCCGCGCACGCGGATCGAGAACCGGTTGCCCGCAAGGTGCCCGCGTTTGAGCTTGTTCTGGTGCAGGTCGGCCCAGTGGATCGTCACCGAGGGGTGTTCGAGCATCGGGAAGTCGTCGGGCGTCTTGCCCGGGACGTGGATGGAGACGATCTGGCGCGTGATCGCGTGTTTGTCCTTGAGCCCGGCGTGCCCGATCTGGCGCCGGTTGACGCGGAAGTGGCGTGCGAGGACGCCGATCATCTCGACGGTGCTCATGCCGCGCTTCTCGGCGAGCAGATAAATGTGCTCGCCCTCGCCGGTCGGGTGATACAACGGGATCTCATCGACGAGGAAGTCTTCCTGGCGCTGCTTGAGCACACCGCCGATGCCCTGGACGTCAGCCGTGAGGTACCGCGGCGCCACGACATTCATGCCCGTGTCCGCGGGAGCGCCGTCCGGGATGGGCACACCGGGGGTGGTCACAGGTCCTCGGGGTCCTGACGCTGGGCGGCTTCGATGACCTCTTCGGAGACGTAGATCGGCACGCCCGACGCGATGCCAAGCGCGATCGCGTCCGACGGGCGCGCGTCCACGTCGATGGTGTCGCCCTCGGCCCGACGGATGTTCAGGCGCGCAAAGAACGTGTGCTCTTCGAGGTGCGTGATTTCGATCGACTCGATCTCGCCGCCCAACGCCTCGACGACGTTCGCAAGCAGGTCGTGCGTCTGCGGGCGTTTGATGGGCACGCCGGCGAGGCGGCGTTCGATCGCCTGGGCCTCGGGCAGCCCGATGACGATGGGGAAGGTGCGGGCGCCGTTGCTGCCGGCGGCGGCGTCGCCGTTCTCGAGGACCTCGCGCAGCTCGATGATCTGGTAGTCCACCAGCTCACGGATCAGGATTCTCGAGAGCTGCATCCGCACGGACATCGGTCACTCCTCGCGTGCCGGCGTGGCACGGCGCACCCACAGGGTACGGGCCGAATCCCGCCGGGTGTGCGCCGCGGACCCGCGATCACGCCTCGGACCCCCGCGGCGGGCCCAGCGGCTCGCCCAGATGCTCGATCAGCTCGTGCGGGCACCCGATGTCACCCACGCTCAGCTCGCCCACGTGCTGCTGCGCCTCCAGGCGGATGAGCCCGGGCTTGATCCCTGCGAGCGTGACGGTCAGGTCCGCTGCGACGGCCACGCCCAGCACGGCGCCCGAATCCGCGTCGAGCCCGGATGGGAGATCCACGCTGACGACGCGCGAGCCGCGCTCGCGGGCGGCGTTGATCCACGCGATGAGCCCCGCCGCGGGCCCGTCGATGGGGCGGGTCAGCCCGGTGCCGAAGAGGGCGTCGATGATGACCGCCGGAAACTCCGCGAGCCGGCCCGCGTCGATTTCGCCCGCCGAGGCGTCGAGCATCGGCAGGCCCATCCGCTCGACGATCTCCAGGTTGATCGCGGCGTCTCCCCGGTACGACCCCGCGCGGGCCGCGAGGGCGATCTTGACCGTGGCGCCGGCATTGTGCAGGTGGCGGGCCAGGGCGAGCCCGTCGCCGCCGTTGTTGCCCGGGCCGCAGACGACCAACGCCGTGCGCACGCCGGCGGTCATCATCAGGTCGATGGTCTCGGTCGCCAGCGCCAGGGCCGCGTTCTCCATCAGCACGATCGAGGGGATGCCGAACTGCTCGACGGCGAGCCGATCGAGCTCCTGCGCGGCGTCGCGTGTCAGGATGTAGACGGTCTCGCGAGGGAACCCGCCATGCGTCCCCGCGGGCTCGCTCGGCGGGTCGCTCGGCTCTCGCCGCACGAACGGGTTCGGATCATCGGGGGCCATCGCCGCAGTCTACCCGCGGGTCATCATCGGCCCAGGGGCGCCGTCGCGGGGTGTTCCCTAGGCTTGGCACCCCGCGTGGGAACCCTATGACATCGCTCGGAATCGTCATCCCGTTGGGCATCCTCATCTTCGCGTCGGTCGTGCTGCTCGTGTTCTGGTCCGTCGCGGCGTACCGGATCCTCCGCGAACTCCGCGCCCTGCCCACAGCCCGCGCGGGTATCGCGATGGCACGCACGAGCCCGCCGCCGGGCTCGGTCTGCGTCGTCGTCCCGGCGCACAACGAGCAGGGGTCGATCGAGGCCCTCGTCCGCACGCTGGCAGCCCAGGACCACCCGCGCGCGCACTTCGTCCTCTGCCTGGACCGGTGCACCGACGCGACCGAGCGTCTTGCCCGCGATGCCATCGGCGACGACGACCGGTTCACGATCATCGTCAACGACCACTGCCCCGAGGACTGGGCCGGCAAGGTGCACGCCGTCTGGCGGGGTGTCTCCGAAGCGGCCGCCGCCAAGGACGCCGACCACCTGCTGTTCACGGATGCCGACTGCACGTTCGCGCCCGAGTGCCTCAGCGCGACCATCGCCCTGCTCGAGCACCGCGACCTCGACATGCTCTCCCTGTTCAGCACGCAGGAGACGCGGACCTGGTTCGAGAAATTCGTGCAGCCGACCACGACGATCGAGCTGGCCCGCCAGTACCCGCTGGTGCGAGCCAACGAGCGCGACCCGGACAATCGCCGGGCGTTTGCGAATGGGCAGTTCATGCTCTTCCGAGCCGCGGCGTACCGCGCCATCGGCGGGCACGAGCACGACGTCATCCGCGGTGCGTTGCTCGAGGACATCGCCTTTGCGCGCCTGCTCAAGTACTTCCGCCGCCCCGCGGGCCTGCTGCTCGCGGACGGCGTCGTCACCTGCGGCATGTACGACACGTGGGCGCAGTACCGGCGCGGGTGGAAACGTATCTACACCGAGTCGGCGAACCAGAAGGCCGGGCGGCTGCGCACGTCGGCGGCGCGGATGGTCGCGATCTTCGTCGTGCTCCCCGTCGCGGCGGTGCTCTGCCTGCTGCTCGGGCTGACGATCGTGCCCGGGGAGGACGTGCCGCTGCGGGCGATGTCGATCGGCGTTCCGATGCTCGGGCTGATCGCGTGGGGGTTCGCGCAGACGGTCTTCCACATCGCGGGGCGTTCGCCCGTGTGGGCGGTGCCCCTGAGCCCGGTCGGGGCGTGGCTGACGGCGGGGATCCTCCGCGAAGCCGCCCGAGACCTCGACGAGGGACGCGCCACCGAGTGGGGCGGGCGGTCCTACGAGCGCCCGAAGCGCTGATCCGCCCGCTTCGCCCGACGACCGCCTGACCCCGCTAGTGTTCGGTATGCGCCGGGTCCGCCGATCGCTGCCCGAGGTCCGCTTGGACATGACGCCGTTGATCGACGTCGTGTTTCTGCTGCTGACGTTCTTCGTCTTCTCGATGGTGCTGATGGTGCGGGCCCAGGTGCTTGATGTGGACCTGCCCGCGCTCACCGCGGGCCGCGCCGGCGAGCGGGTCGAGTCCATCACCGTCGCCGTCGATCAGCGGGGCGCGGTCTTCGTCAACGGCGACGCGGTCGAGCTCGACGCCCTGCCCGGCAAGATCGAGGACCTTCGCGCAGGGGCTCGCCCGGGCGTGGAAGAGACCCCGGTCGTGATCGCGGTGGACGCGGGCGGGCGCGCCGGGCGGCTGATCGAGGTCGCCGACGTGCTGACGGGCGCGGGGATCTCGCGGTTCAGTGTCATCGGGCGCCCCAGCGACGCGGCCCGCGCGCCGGCGGGCGACCCGGAAGGGGGCTCGCTGTGAGCACCAACACCGAGCCCGGCGGTGGGCGGTGGGTGACGGTCGGGTTCCTCGTGAGCCTCGCCGTGCACGCGCTGCTGGTCGCGGCGCTCGTGTCGGCTTCGGCCAACGCGGGCGTAGCGCGCGAGCGGGCGCCCACAAGCCCGC
>BQJQ01000149.1 GCA_021604785.1 Phycisphaeraceae bacterium | reverse complement strand
CTCGCGCTCCCGGCTAGTCTGTGCCCCGCCCCGCCACTCGGGACCTAGCCTACCCCTCCGAACCCCGGACCGGAGCCCGACCCATGCAGCTCTACATCGACACCGCCAGCATCGACGAGATCAAGGAAGCCCACGACCTGGGCGTCCTCGACGGCGTCACCACCAACCCCTCGCTGATCGCCAAGGAGGGGGTGGACTACGCCAAGCGGCTCGCGGAGATCTGCGAGGTCGTCGAGGGCCCGGTGTCGGCCGAGGTGATCGCGCTGGAAGCCAAGGCGATGATCGCTGAAGGCAGGGACCGGGCGAAGATCGCGCCGAACATCGTGGTGAAGCTGCCGTGCACCGTGGACGGGCTCAAGGCGTGCAAGGCGCTGAGCGACGAGGGGCTGCGGACGAACATGACGCTGTGCTTCCAGCCTATGCAGGCGATGCTGGTCGCCAAGGCCGGGGCGTTCCTGATCTCGCCCTTCATCGGGCGGCTGGACGACATCTCGCAGGACGGCATGGACCTGATCGCCCAGATCCGGGCGATCTACGACAACTACGGGTACGAGACCAAGGTGCTGGCAGCGTCCATCCGCCACCCCAAGCACATGGTCGATTGCGCGCTGGCCGGGGCGGACGTCGCAACGGTGCCGCTCAAGGTGATCCAGCAGCTGCTCAAGCACCCGCTGACGGACAGCGGGCTCGAGAAGTTCCTGGCGGACTACCAGGCCGCGTTCGGGTGAAGCGGGTAGGCTCGCGCTCTATGGCACACCCCCACCACGCCGCCGCGCTCGCTCTGGCACTCCTCGCGCCCGTTGCGCTCGCGCAGGACACGGCTTCCGAAGCGGCCGCGAGCGAAACGATCACCGCCACCCCAAGCCCGTGGAGCATCTCCCTCAGCGTGGGCACCGAGTACGTCGAGGGGTCGTTCGCCGACATCCCGGGCGACCTGAACATCCTCCGGTTCGACACGGACCTGACAATCTCGCGGCGCATCGGGCAGCGGCGGAACCTGAGCCTGTCGTTCTCGCAAGAGCGGTCGTTCTACGACTTCGACGGGGCGCTGGGCATCGTCCCGGCGGACCCGGCCGACGCGGACCCGATGTCCGAGGGACAGACCCTGGGTCTCAACGCGACCTTCGGCGGCATGGAGGCGTCCGGGTGGGGCTGGTTCGTCACCGGCGGCGTGCAATGGGCCGGCGAGCCCGGCGCGGTCTTCGACGACTCGCTGACCGTCTCGGGTGGCGGTGGCGTGACGTTCCAGGCGTCTAAAGGCCTGCGCCTGGGCGTCGGGCTCATCGCGGGGACGCGGATTGAAGAATCCGCCCGCGTCATCCCCTTCCCGATCGTCGAGTGGACGATCGACAAGGACTGGTCGCTCTCGGCTGGCTCGCGCGGGGCGGGCGCGGTGCTGACGTACAAAGCAACCCCCGAGGTCACGCTTGGGCTCGAGGTCGGGTTCGAGTCGCGCGAGTACCGGCTCGACTCGGACAACGTCTTCGCCGACGGCGTGATTTTGGACCGGGCGATCCCGCTCGCGTTCACCGCCGAGTGGCGCCCAAACGAGCAGGTGACGCTGGCCGGGCGGGTCGGGGCGCACCTGTGGGGCGAGATCGAATTCACCGACTCCGCCGGCAACCGCTTGAACCGCGAGGACCGCGACGTCGCCCTGCTCGCGGGCGTCGAGCTGCGCTTCCGGTTCTAACGCGCCCCCTGATCGAGCACGACCCGTGCCACTGACCCGTCCGCGGGTCAGTGCGGTCTCTCGCATGCCCGAAGACACGGACCGGAAGACCGGTCCGTGGCACGGGGGCGGGTCGATCCGGGGCTCGCATCGACCGGGGCGCGCGGCGTGTCTAACAATCGCCCGTGCCCACGCTGCCCGCCAACCCGACCGTTGCGATCGTCGGCGCCACCGGAGCTGTGGGCGTCGAGATGCTCGCGATCCTCGCCCAACGAGGCTTCCCCGCGGCCTCCGTCCGTGCGCTCGCGTCCGAGCGCTCCGCGGGCACACGCCTGCCCTTCGGCCCCGAAGAGTTGACCGTCGAGGCCCTCGGGCCGGGATCGTTCGAGGGGATCGACCTCGCGTTCTTCTGCGCCTCGGGCGCTGTCGCCCGCGAGTACGCCCCGGTCGCGGTGGACGCCGGGGCCGTGGTGATCGACAACTCGTCGGCGTACCGCATGGACCCCGCGGTGCCGCTGATCGTGCCCGAGGTGAACGCCCACGCGATCGGCGACGCGGGCCTGATCGCGAACCCGAACTGCTCGACGATCATCCTGGTGACAGCCCTGGATGCGATCGAGCGGGCGGTCGGCATCGAGCGGATCGTGGTCTCGACGTACCAGGCGGTGTCCGGCGCGGGGGCGCCGGGGCTCGAGGAACTCGAACGCCTCACCGCCCAAGCCGCGGCGGGCGCCGAGCTGGCGCCCGAGTTCTTCCCCTTCCCGTGCGTGCACAACGTCTTCTGCCACGAGACCCCCACCGACCCCGCGACGGGGCGGAACGTCGAAGAGCAAAAGATGATCGAGGAGGCGCGGAAGATCTGGTCGCGCCCGGATCTCAAGGTCGCGCCGACGTGCGTGCGGGTGCCGGTGCCGCGGGCGCACGCGGAGTCGGTGAACGTCACCCTCCGGGCCTCCGCGACCGAAGCGGACCTGCGGGCGGCCCTCGCGGACGCCGCGGGCGTGCGGATCGTTGACGACCGGACGACGCCGCGGTTCCCGATGCCGGTGGACGCCTCGGGCGGGGACGACGTGCTGGTCGGCCGGCTCCGCCCGGACGACTCCCAGCCCTCGGACGGCCCCGCGTTCATCGGGTGGGAGCTGTTCTGCTGCGGTGATCAGCTCCGCAAGGGGGCGGCCCTGAACGCGGTCCAAATCGCCGAGCGGATGCTGCCCGGGTGAGCCCGAGGGCGGTACTGTTCGGGCCATGCCCAGACCCCGAGACAACCAGCCCCACCTGCCAGAGCCCAACCGCCCCGAGCCGCGCGCACGGCGGGTCACCGAGCGTCTCACCGTCGAGCACGACGTCGTGGTCCTCAAGTTCGGCAGCTCCATCCTCGCCCACGAGGGCACCATCGCCGACGCCGTGCACGAGGTCTACCGCGAGGTGCGTTCCGGGCGACGCGTCGTTGTCGTGTGCAGCGCGATGGGCAACACGACCGACGACCTCGCGAAGCGCGCCGGCGAGATCACCGACAAGCCCCACCCCGCGGCGTACGCGGCGCTGCTCGCAGTCGGCGAGTCGCACAGCGCGGCCCAGGTGGCGCTCGCGATCGACGCCGCGGGCATGCCCGCGATCCTGCTCGACCCAGCCCAGATCGACCTCCGCACGCACGGCGACCCGGTGAACGCCGAGCCCGTGTCGATGGACGCGTCGCCGATCAAACGCGAGATTGAGGCGGGCAACGTGGTCGTGCTGCCCGGGTTCGCCGGGCGCGATGAGCGCGGGTTCACCACACTGCTCGGGCGGGGCGGGTCGGACCTGACGGCGTTGTTCGTCGCCCACCACTGCGGCGCCACCCGGTGCCGACTGGTCAAGGACGTGGACGGGTGGTACGACGCGGACCCGAAGTCCGCGGGCGCGCGCAAGTACGCGCACCTGAGCTACGCCGACGCGATCGCCTCGCCCGCGCAGATCGTGCAATCAAAGTGCGTCGAGTACGCCTGCAAGCACGCGATGGTGATCGAGGTGGGAGCGTTGGGGTCCGTGGCGCCATCGGTCGTGGGCGAGGGCGAGTCGACGCTGGTCGCCCCGCACGCCACGCCGCGGCCCGTCCGCGTCGCGATGCTCGGGCTCGGCACCGTCGGTGGCGGTGTGATGCGCCACATGCTCAGCGCCCCGGACCGATACGACATCCGCCGGGTGCTGGTGCGCGACCCGTCGAAGTACGCCGACAAGCTCGAGGACGCGTCGATCCTGTGCCAGGACGCGGACGCCGTCTTCGCGGACGACCCGGAGCTGGTCGTTGAGCTGATCGGGGGCACCTCGCTCGCCGGCGATCTCCTTGAACGGGCGCTCGATCGCGGGTGCTCCGTCGTGACGGCCAACAAAGCGCTGATGGCCCGCGACGGCGTCCGCCTGCGAGCGCTGGCGGACACACGCGGCGCGAAGCTGCTCGACTCGGCCGCCGTCGGGGGCAGCGTGCCGATGCTCGAAGCAGTCCGCCGGCTCGCGGCACACCGAGAGATCGTCTCCCTCGCGGGCGTGCTCAACGGCACGACCAACTTCATCCTCGACCAGATGGCCCGCGACTCGCGCTACGACGAAGCGCTGGCCGAGGCCCAGCGGCTCGGGTTCGCCGAGGCGGACCCGACGGCGGACGTCGGGGGCTTCGACGCCGCCCAGAAGCTCTGCCTGCTCTGCCGCGTCGCGTGGGACCCGGCCCTGCCCGAGGACAGCGTCGAGGTCACGGGCATCGAGTCACTCGCGCAGAACGCGCCCGACGTCGACCGAGGGCACGTCCGCCGGCTCGTTGCTCGTGCTTCGCGGAACGGGGACGGCGCCGTGCTCGCCCGTGTCGCGCTCGAGCCGGTCCCCGAAGGCTCCGAACTCGCCCGCGCGCACGACGAGCAGAACGTGCTGATCGTGCAGCTGGGCGACGGGCGGCGTGAAGTCGTCAAAGGGCGCGGCGCCGGGCGCTGGCCGACGGCCGAGGCGGTCTTCGCCGACACCGAGCAGGTCGTGCGGGCGCTCCAGCCGCGGCTGGCGCCGGCGCAGTAACGCCCGCGGTTATCGGGGTTCGGGCCCGCCGCTCGCACCGCCCGGCCCGGATGGGATGCCCGCGCACGTGCACCCCGGGCGGGTCGTCATCCCCGCGTCGTGCGGATCTGCCGATCTTCACGCCATGACAGCCGCCATCCTCGACGTTCCCCAGGGAGACTTGGGCCCGCTCGATCCCGAGCACTTCGTGCAGTTGCGCCAGTCGCGGCGGCGGGCGAAGAAGATCCGCGGCGCCGTCCGGTTCGCGAGCATCTCGGGCTGGACCACGTTGCTCGCCGGGCTGCTCGCGTTGCCGTTTGCGATCGGCGATGGCACGGTGCTTGCGCTGGCGTTGGCGTTGTGCGCCGTCGGGTATCACGAGCTGGCGCTGCGGAAGTCACTCCGCCGGCTCGACCGCGGGGCCCCCGGGGCGCTGGCGCTGAACCAGGTGATCCTGGCGGTCGTCATCATCGCGTACGCCGCGTGGCAGCTCGTGAAAGCGACCACGGGCGAGGGAGCCCTCTCCAGCGCGTTCGCGGCGGACCCGGCCATCGCCGCCGAACCCCAGCTTGCGAACATCACCGAATCGCTCGCGAGCCTCGAACGCACCGTCATGCTCGCGATCTACGGCGGGCTCATCGCGGGGACCGTGCTGATGCAGGGGCTCGGTGTGCGGTATTACATGTCCCGCCGCAAACACCTGTGCACGTTCATCGCCGAGACGCCGCCCTGGGTGCTCACGCTGCACCGCACGGGCGTGATGGGCTAAGCGCGGCTCACTCGATCGGCGCGGGCTCGGCGAGCAACGCCTCGATCTCGGCCCGCGTGGGCAGCGACGCGACAGACTCGCGCCGCGTCGTCGCGACCGAGCCGGCGGCACTCGCGAACCGCAAGGCTTCTTCCAGCGTGCCCAGCTCAGGCTTGGCGCCGTCGGGGCTCAACGAGGCCCACCGGGCGCCGAGCGCACCGATGAAGGCATCACCGGCGCCGGTCGTGTCGAGCACGTCCACGCTGTGCGCGGGCACGTGCAGGCGGCCCGTCCGCGACAGCACCGTCGCCCCCGCCGAGCCCTTGGTCAGCACGATCACCGGCACACCCAGACCAACGAGCGCCCGCTCGAGCGTCTCGCCGTCCGCCTCGACCCCGGCGATCGTCCGCGCCTCGTGCGTGTTCACCACGACCACGTCGACCAGCGCGAGCAGCTCGGGCGCCACCGCCTGCGCAGGTGCCACGTTGAGCACCACCCGCACACCCGCGGCCCGCGCAATCTCCGCCGCCCGCGTCACCGCGCCCGTCGGGATCTCGAGCTGCGTGAGCAGCACCTGCGCGTTTTCGATCCGTTTGCTCGATTCGTCCACCGATCCGGGCTCGAGCTGCTCGTTGGCGCCGGGGACGACGACCGAGGTGTGCTCGCCGCGGGCATCCACCGAGATCGCCGACGCGCCCGTCGAGGCGGACCAGCTCTCGGCGACGCCGATGCCGTCGATCCGCTCGCGCGGCAGCAGCGCCCGCAGCTCGCGCCCCGTCGGGTCGCGCCCGACGCGGCCGATGAGCGAGACCGCCGCGCCCGCGCGGG
>BQJQ01000148.1 GCA_021604785.1 Phycisphaeraceae bacterium | reverse complement strand
AACATAGACCTCATGGAGATCGCTCGCCCAATTCGCGATACGCCTACCCACGGTCACAGGTTGTGCTGGCTGATAGTGGGTGAATCCGAGAGCTGGGATCTTTTGGCTCTCTGATGCGGTGTCCCCTAGAGCCACGATGAGCCGGGCGGTCTTGACCATGATTTGAAGCCCGGCTTCTTCCATGATGCGCGCGTCCGCGTTGCACACCACATCCTGGCTCGTGCACCCGAGGTGGATGATCGGCTTCGCCTTCGGGCAGCTCTCGCCCAGGCAGTGCACGTGGGCCATCACGTCATGCCGCAGCTCGCGCTCTAGCTCCGCCGCCCGCGCGAGTTCCTCGTCCGTGATCCCCCGCTCAACCACCGCCCGCAGCTCGTCCACCTGCTCCTCGGAGATATCGAGCCCGCACGCCCGCTGCGCCTCAGCGACCGCGAGCCAGATCCGGCGCCACGTGTTGAACTTGTGCCGCGCCGACCAGATCCGCAGCATCTCCGGGCTCGCGTTGCGGCTCGCCAGGGGGGACGTGTACGTGTCGTAGGGGCTCGTCATGGCCAAGGGTAGACGCCGCGCGGTCTAGGATGGCGCTCACGGAGGGCACCTGATGCACGAGTTCGCGATCACCACCGAATGGACCGGCGCCGGCGAAGAGGGCACCGCGACCTACAAGTCCTACACCCGCGACTACGACATCTCAGCCGACGGCAAGCCGACGCTGAAGGGGTCCGCCGCGCCCGCGTATAAGGGCGACCCCGCGCGGCACAACCCAGAGGATCTGTTCGTCGCGTCCGCCTCGGGGTGCCACATGCTGTCGTACCTGCACCTGTGCGCCGTGAGTAAGGTTGTGGTTACGGGGTACACGGACGACGCCGTCGGCCGCCTCGCGACGGACGCCTCGGGCTCTGGCGTGTTCGAGGAGATCGTGCTGCGACCCCGGGTGACGATCGCCGCGGGATCGGACGCCGCGAAGGCCGAGGCCCTGCACGAGAAGGCCGGCGAGATCTGCTTCATCGCACGCTCGCTCGCGTGCCCGGTGCGCCACGAGCCGACGATCGTCGCCGGGTAATCGCCCCGGGCCCCTTTCGGACCCTCGGCGGGTCGGGCGACGCGGGTCGTGCGACCTCGGGGCACACCAGGCGCTGACCATGCCCGTCGGCGGTCAACCCCGCCCCGGATCTTGCCGTTGCTCCCTTCGGCGAATCACCGCCCGGAGGGGTCTCTCATGAGCTGCACGTTCACATGCAACGGGTGCGGGAAGACCGCGAACGCCGACTACCGCTACGGCCGCTGGCAGCACCCCGAGGGGTGGTGGACCCGCCCCGACACCGCCGGCGAGGACAACGCGGGCCTCACCGCGTGCTCGCGCGAGTGCGTCGAGCGCGTCGAGTCTCGGATGCTCCGCGCCCAAGAGAAGGCCCCCACGCCCAAGCGCCGCGCCGCCTGAGACGGGGGGAGAACCTCACATCCGCCCCTCGCGGACCATCCCCTTCGCCCCCTCGCGGAAGCTCAGCGGGCTCAGCTCGCCCTCGTGCGCGCGCAGGAACGCGATCACCGCGTCCGGCGCGTCGTACGAATACGCCCGCAGCGCCCACCCGATCCCCTTGCGGATGAAGAACTCTTTCTCGTGCATCCGCGCACGACAGAACGAGAACAGCCGCCCCTCGTCCGTCTCGCCCTTGTGCTTGACCTGCCCGATGATCGCCGCCCGACGCAGCCACATGTCGTCGGACGCGATCCACCGGTCCGCCCAAGGCTCGACCGCCGCCCGATCGCGCAGCCACACCCGCCCGACAACCTGCACCGCCAGCTCGTCCACCAGATCCCACCACGCGCCCTGCACCATCAGCGTCTCGAACAGCGGGATCGATTCCGCAGCAACAAAGTCATCGAACGCGCGCGCATACAGCAGCGCCACGTACCGCTCCTCCCGGTGCGGCTGCTTCCACAGCGCCCGGACCGCCGACTCGTACTGGCGGCGCGAGGTCGGTACGAAGCGTTTCTTGACGTCCCGCATGAGCACGACCCGCCCCGGCTTCTTCACGCCGTAGAAAGGCTGCTCAGTCTTCATGTACCGCTGCATCGGGGCCGCGTCCGCGCGCACGCGTAGCTTGCCCAGCCCCTTGGCTACCGCGTCCGTCAGCTGTGCGTTCGTCCAGGCCATCCGCGTCCCCGGCGACCCGTCTCACCCCGCGACGATGTTGACCATCCGCCCCGGCACAACGATCACCTTGCGCACCGTCTTGCCCGCGAGCAGCTCGGCAATCTTCGGGTCCGCCAGCGCCTGGGCCTCGATCGCCTTCGCGTCCGCGCCCGCGGCGACCACGATCTTGGACCGCACCTTGCCCCCCACCGAGACCGGCATCTCGACCTCGTCGTCCACCAGCATCTTGGGGTCCACCTCGGGCCATGCGGCCAGCGACGCCGGGCCGCGGCTCTCGGTCCGCCCCATCCGGTGCCAGATCTCCTCGCCCAAGTGCGGCACGAAGGGCGCGACCGTGCGCGCGAACCGGTCCATCTGATCCTCCGTCAACGCGTCGGCAGCGTTCACGAACTCGATCATCGCCGCGATCGCGGTGTTGAACCCCAGCTTCTCGATGTCGCGCCCGACCTTGTCGATCGTCCGGTGCAGTTTCTTCTCGACCGCGGCGTCGGGCGCCGTGGCGAACCGGATCTCGCCCGTGTCCTCGTCCACGCACAGCCGCCACAGACGCTGGCAGAACCGGAAGAGCCCGATCGTATCCTTCGTGTTCCAGGGCTTGGACGCTTCCAAGGGGCCCATGTACATCTCGTACAGGCGGAACGTGTCCGCGCCGTACTCCTCGATGACCTCGTCCGGGTTCACGACATTCTTGAGGCTCTTGGACATCTTCGCGGTTGTCTGGGTCACGGGCTGACCCGTCGCAACCTCGACCCAGGTGGGCGATTCCTCGGAGCCGCGGTTGGTCACCTCGTCGGTCGGGACGAGCGATTTGTCCGCCCGCTGGAACGCGAAGCTCGTGATCAGCCCCTGGTGGAACAACTTCGCGAACGGCTCGGGCGTGCTCACCTCGCCCAGGTCATAGAGCGCCTTGTGCCAGAACCGCGCGTACAGCAGGTGCAGCACCGCATGCTCGGCCCCGCCGATGTACAGGTCCACACCTTTCTCGCCCATCCAGTACCGCTCCGCGTCGCGCCCCACAAACCGCTCGTCGTTCTTCGCGTCGCAGTACCGCAGCGCGTACCAGCAGCTGCCCGCCCACCCGGGCATCGTGTTCGACTCGCGCGTCACCTTCGCGTCCGCCGGCAGCCCCGCAACGCCCGCGGCGCCGGCGGTCGTGTTGATCCAGTCGGTCGCCTTCGCCAGCAGCGGCTTGGGGTCCTGCGACTCGATCGGCTGATAGTCCGCCATCGGCGGCAGCGCCACCGGCAGCGACCCCTCGCCCACCGGGTGATGGTGCCCCCGCTCGTCGAACACGATCGGGAAAGGCTCGCCCCAGTACCGCTGGCGGGAAAACAGCCAGTCGCGAAGGCGGTAGTTCACCTTGCGGTGCCCGACGCCCTTGGATTCGAGCCAGTCGATGATCTTCGCCTTGGCTTCGGGCACGCTGAGCCCGTCGAGCGAGACCTCTGAGTTCGCCGAGTTCACCGCGCGCCCCGAGCCGAAGAACGCCGACCCGGACGCGTCCCAGTGGCGCTTGCCCGCGAAGCGCGCGCGCAGCGACGCGAGGTCCGGCTCGCCGATCTCCTCGATCGCGAGCTTCCACTCGTTCTGCACGCCGCCCCGCCCGGTCAACGACTCGGTGCCCGCGGTCTTGCGCCGCGTGCGGACGATGCCGAAGATCGACTCGAACCGGTCCGGGCCCGCGTTCTCGCTCGTCACGAGACCGATGAAGTCCGCGGCTAGTTCCTGCCAGTCGCCCGCCGCGTTCTCCTCGGTCGCGTGCTCGACGGCGTACGCCATCGCGAGCACAGGCGTCGGGTAGACGACATCCACGATCGCCAGCCCGAACGCCTTGGCAAACTCGAAGTCCCGCTCGTCGCCCGAGGGCACCGCCATGATCGCGCCGGTGCCGTAGCCCATCAGCACGTAGTCCGCGACCCAGACCGGGATCCGCTCGCCCGTCGCCGGGTTCACGACGTCCACGCCCAGCGCCACGCCCGTCTTCTCCTTGGACTCCTGGCGCTCCACGTCCGACAGGTTGCGCGCCCGCTCGGCGTACTCGCGCACCGCGTCCGCGTCCGTCGTCGACCTCGGATCGAGCAGCACCGCGCCCACCAGCGGGTGCTCGGGCGCGACGACCATGTAAGTCGCGCCGAAGAGCGTGTCCGGCCGCGTCGTGTAGACCCGCAGCGACTGGCTGTGCCCCGCCGGCGCGTCCGCGATGGCAAAGTCGATCTCGGCCCCCTCAGAGCGCCCGATCCACTCGGTCTGCTGGATCCGCGTCGAGTCGGGCCAATCGACGTCCGCCAGCCCCGCGAGCAGCCGGTCGGCGTACGCCGTGATGCGGAACATCCACTGCCGCAGCGGCTTACGCAACACCGGGAACCCGCCCCGCTCGGACTTGCCGTCGATGACCTCCTCGTTCGCCAACGCTGTGCCCAGCTTGGGGCACCAGTTGACGGTCTGCTCGCCCAGGTACGTCAGGCGGTGCGAGTCGAGCACGAGGCGCTGGTCGTCCTCGTCCATCGCGGACCACGCGTCCCACGTGCGCGCCTTGACGTCGTCCGAATGCTCCGACGCGTCCGGGTTCACCCGGATCGGGCGCGCGCCGGACGCGAATGCGTCGATCAACTCAGAAATCGGGCGCCCCTTACCCGCCCCGCCGTCCGCGTCCGTGTCGAACCACGCGCCGTACATCTTCAAGAAGATCCACTGCGTCCATTTGTAGTAGTCCTCGTCGATCGTGCCGAACTCGCGCGACCAGTCGTAGCTGAACCCGAACCGCTTGAGCTGGCGCCGGAAGGTGTCGATGCTCTTGCGCGTCGTCTCGGCCGGGTGCACGCCCGTCTGCACCGCGTACTGCTCGGCGGGCAGCCCGAACGCGTCCCACCCCATCGGGTGCAGCACGTTGTGCCCCGTCATCCGCTTGTACCGGCTCACGATGTCGCTCGCCGTGTACCCCTCCGGGTGCCCCACGTGCAGCCCCGCCCCGGACGGGTACGGGAACATGTCCAGGCAGTAGAACTTGGGCCGCGACGCGTCGAATCCCGCGTCGCCCGGGTTGGGCGTCTCGAACGTCGCGTGCTCGTCCCACCACCGCTGCCACCTGGTCTCGATCTCGCCGGCCATCGCCGCGGTGTACCGGTGGGCGTTTCGGGTGTCGGTCTCGGTCGCCATGGGTCGGTCTCGTCGAAGGGAGTCGGGATCGGGGAGGCACACAACGCACGTGGTCCAAAACGAAAGCGAGCCCCGCCGACGCGGAGCCCGTATCAAACAACAGGAGGGGCGCGCGCGTCAGCCGGTGCTCGGAGCACCCGTAGGCGGCGAGATGGTCCCTCCTGATCTGGTCACGATGCGAGTATACGCCCGCTTACGCCGCCTCCGCCCGAGGCCAGTGCCGCATCGCGACCGCCGCACACACGCCAACGAGGAGCGAGCCGACGAACGCCACGCACGCCGCCATCGCCGACACGATCATGAACCCTATCCCCTGCATCGCAACGTTCTGCTCGTGCCAACCGGTCAGTTCCACGGGCTCGAACCGCCCGTCCACGACCCGCCACCGAGATTTCTGCCACGATCCACCCGACCAGTCCGCCCGTGCGGTGTACTCGGTTGTGCCCACGGACTCGTGCTGCACGACCTCACCCAAAGCGGGGTCGAACGCCTTCGCCTCGTGAAGCGCCCGCATCGCAGCGATCATCCGCCCACGCCCACTCGGATCCGCGTCGTACACCAGCCGATCCTGCAGGACATACCCGCGCCCGTCCTCAAGCGTGAGCCCGATCCACTCGTCCTCCAACTCCCACACGCGGTTGCCCATCGCACGGTCGAGTGTCCCGATCCGCTCGCTCGCGTCGTCGGCATCCTCGTGGACCGCGACGTCCCCATCCGCCGGGTACATCAGCACCACGAAGTCCTCGGGCGCCGGCGTCCCGTCGGCAGCGTGCCAGATCACCTCGGGTTCGATCCCACGCGAGAGCTGGGCGAGTACCAAGAAAAACACGCCGACGGCGAACACACCCGACACGACGAAGACGACCCCGATCCAGATCGCGGCGCCGAGCTTGGTGCGTTTCGGTTTCATGATGTGCCGCGGCGGGCTCAGGAATCTGAATCGGCGGGCACGGAGGCATCAGCACCCTCCATCTTCACCGCCGCCGCCGACATCCGGACGCGCCACGTCGGCCGAGCCGCGGCGACATCGCCCGACCCCGGCCGCAGCAGGTCCCGGCGCGAGTCTTCGAACGACCCCGCGACCGACGTCTCGATCGGCTGGGGCGCCATCTTCACGACCTCCCGCTGCACGTCCACGACCGCGTCGGCACCGATCTCGCCCGCCCGGCGGCGCAGCTCGGCGATCGCCA
>BQJQ01000147.1 GCA_021604785.1 Phycisphaeraceae bacterium | reverse complement strand
CCCAGGTGATGACGTGCATGGCGCCGCCTCGGAACCGGACCTGGTCGGAGATCGGGCACAGGGCGTCGCGGAGAGTGGTGGTCGGTTCGAGCGTGCGCCGGTGCTGGGTGAAGACGACGATGCGGGGGTAGGGGTCGGCGATGTCGATCACGCCCGCGTCGGGCGGGAGCTGCCCGGTGAGGACGCGGATGAGGGTGGTTTTTCCGCTGCCGTTGGGCCCGAGGAGCCCGACGCGGTCGCCCACGCCCAATCGGAGGGTGAGGTCGGAGAAGAGCGAGCGCCCGCCGAGCGACTTGGAGATCTCCTTGGCGAGCAGGAGCTTCTTGGTCTTGCGCTCGGTGGCGTTGAAGTCCACGCCGGCGCCTGCGCCGGTGGCGGCGCGGTTGCGTTCTTTGAGCCCGGCGAGCGCGGCGATGCGGTCGTAGCTCGCATCGATGCGTCCCTTGGCCTTGGTGCCGCGCCCTTGGGGGCCGCGGACGAGCCAGGCGAGGTCCTTGCGGACCTGGTTGGACATGACGCGTTCGGCCTTGATCTGCGCGGAGAGGAACTCCTCTTTTCGGCGCAGGAACTCGGTGTAGTTGCCGACCGCGGCGAGAGTGCCGCCGGGGTAGGCGCGGCTGAGCTCGACGACGCGGGTCGCGATGTTCTCGAGGAAGAGCCGGTCGTGGGTGACGAAGACGGACGCGAAGGCCCGCCCGCCCGAGCCGGCGCGGATCAGGCGCTCGAGCCAGACGATGCCCTCGACGTCGAGGTGGTTGGTGGGTTCGTCGAGCAGGAGCAGGTCCGGCTCGTCGCGGCAGGAAGCGAGGGCGCGGGCGACAGACAGGCGTTTGCGCCACCCGCCGGACAGCGCGCCCGTGAGCGCCGCGGCGTGGTCGTCGTCGAACCCGACGCGGGCGAGGAGGATCTCGGCGAGGACCTCGGCTTCGTGGTGGTCGAGGATCGCGCCCTCATGCCCGCCGGCGTGGAGGGCGGCTTCGATCACCACGGCGCGCGCACTCAGGTCGGCGTCGAAGACGTCGTCCTGCGGGACGTACACCGCCTGGGCGCCCTTGGCGCGGATGATCTCGCCCTCGTCGGGCGTCTCGATGCCCGCGAGGAGCTTGAGGAGGGTGGACTTGCCCGCTCCGTTGGGCCCGATGAGCCCGAGGCGGTCGCCCGGCTCGATTGTCAGCGAGACGCCGGAGAAGAGCGTCGCGAGGGAGTAGACCTTGGCGATGTCCTGGGCGGTGATGAGCACGGGGGCGATGGTACGGGCGCCCGGCGGCGGATCTCAGGCGTCGGGGGGGACGCCGATGTCCTCGTTCCAGAGCTCGGGGTGGTCGGCGATGAAGGCGCGCATCAGGGCGATGCAGCGCTCGTCGTGGGCGACAATGACCTCGACGCCCTCGGCGTGCAGCCAGTCCTCGCGGCCGGTGAAGGTTTCGTGCTCGCCGATGATGACGCGGGGGATGCGGCAGAGGACCGCGGTGCCGGAGCACATGGCGCAGGGGGAGAGGGTGCTGGCGAGGGTGAGGGTGTGCCAGTCGCGGCGGCGGCCGGCGCTGCGGATGCACGAGGTCTCGGCGTGGGCGGTGGGATCGCCGGTCTGGACGCGGAGGTTGTGACCGGCGGCGACGACGGTGCCGTCGGGGGCGATCAGGGCGCTGCCGATGGGGATGCCGCCCTCGTCGCGACCGGCGAGGGCTTCTTCGTAGGCGGCGTCCAGCGCGGCACGGTCGATTTCTTGCAGCGATGTCATTGGATGAGAGCGTATCCGAGGGCGGGGGGGCAACGTGAACCCCGATTCACGCGGGGTTCATGGTGGCGGTCGGGTCGGGGCGTATTTGTATGTGTGGGCCGAGAAACGGGCGGCGACGCCCGGGCCCGGAAGGAGTTCTGACATGAACGCTCTGAACATGCTTGTCATCGGGATCACGACCACGGTTGGCGCCGCCGGCGCTGGGCTGCTGGCGCAGAACGGCGAGATCACGCAGCGCCGCGCTGTGGACCGGGGTGCGATCTGGCACGCGGTCTGGGCCGAGTCCCTGTCGGGGATCGTCGGGTCCGTGGACCTGGAGAACAACACGTTCTCGCTGACCACAGAAGATGGCGCGTCGCACGCGATCCGCGTGAACGAGGACACGGCGTACACCATCGACGGCGAGGATTCGACCGCCGAGGAGGTGCTGGAGGTCGGCGCGCAGGTGTCGGCGACGGTCGATGACAACCTCGTCGCGACCGGCGTGGACCGCGCCAGCGATTGATGGCTCTCTGAGAGTGCCGGCCGGGTCTTGGCACCCCCCCATCGCTGGGGCTCGGTCGGTCTTTTTCCGTGGCGGGTGGGCGTGTGCCCTGCCTGGCAGCCGAACCGTTTGCGCGTATCGCAGGAGGAGCGATGCCCGCCAGTCCCAAGGTGGGCGGGGCGCGAACACGGGCGGCAGCGTCGGGCGGGTCCCTGCCCGCCGCGGATTTTTTTAGCACGCGATGCGCGCCCGTCTGGGCGCGACCGTTCGCGTGATCGGCAGGGTAGACTCGGCGCCATGAGCGATTCAGAGCGCGACGCGGGCGGGGTGGTGGTGTTCGATCACCCGCTGATCCGGCACAAGATGACGTACCTGCGCGATGTGGAGACGGGGCACCGCCCGTTCCGAGCGATCCTGACGCAGATCGCGGGGCTGATGGTGTATGAGGTGACGCGGTCGTTCGAGACCGAGCCTGTCGAGGTGGAGACGCCGATGGGGCGGACGAGCGGGCATCGGCTGGTGGGGGCGGTGACGGTGGTGCCGGTGCTGCGCGCGGGGCTGGGGATGATCTCGGGCGTGCTCGACATCATGCCCGAGGCGCGGGTGGGGCACCTCGGGCTCGCCCGGGATGAGAAGACGCTCGAGCCCAAGGCGTACCTGAACAAGCTGCCGAGCGATCTGGACGCGGGGCCGGTGGTGCTGGTCGATCCGATGCTCGCGACGGGCGGGTCGGCGTCGGCGGCGTGCGCGATGCTGCGCGAGGCCGGGGCGAAGGACTTGCGGATGATCTGCCTGGTCGCGGCGCCCGAGGGCGTGACGCGGATGCGGGCGGACCACCCGGGGGTGACGGTGTACACCGCGGCGCTGGACGAGCGGCTGAACGAGCAGGGGTACATCATGCCCGGGCTCGGGGACGCGGGGGATCGGCTGTACGGGACGGTGTGAGAGAAAGCAGTCAGCAGTCAGCGGTGAGCAGTGCGGGACGGAGGGGAGAGGGCGAAGACCCCTCACCCCCCTCGCTCTCCCCGGGGAGAGCGAGGGGGGTGAGGGGTCTTCGCCCTCTCCCCTCCGTCCCGCACTGCTCACCGCTGACTGCTGACTGCTTTCTCTCACACCGTCCCGTACAGCCGATCCCCCGCGTCCCCGAGCCCGGGCATGATGTACCCCTGCTCGTTCAGCCGCTCGTCCAGCGCCGCGGTGTACACCGTCACCCCCGGGTGGTCCGCCCGCATCCGCGTCACGCCCTCGGGCGCCGCGACCAGGCAGATCATCCGCAAGTCCTTCGCCCCGGCCTCGCGCAGCATCGCGCACGCCGCCGACGCCGACCCGCCCGTCGCGAGCATCGGATCGACCAGCACCACCGGCCCCGCGTCCAGATCGCTCGGCAGCTTGTTCAGGTACGCCTTGGGCTCGAGCGTCTTCTCATCCCGGGCGAGCCCGAGGTGCCCCACCCGCGCCTCGGGCATGATGTCGAGCACGCCCGAGATCATCCCCAGCCCCGCGCGCAGCACCGGCACCACCGTCACCGCCCCCACCAGCCGATGCCCGCTCGTCCGCCCCATCGGCGTCTCCACCTCGACAGGCTCGGTCTCGAACGACCGCGTCACCTCATACACCATCAGCCCCGCGATCTGCGTCAGGATCGCTCGGAACGGGCGGTGCCCCGTCTCCACATCGCGCAGGTACGTCATCTTGTGCCGGATCAGCGGGTGATCGAACACCACCACCCCGCCCGCGTCGCGCTCTGAATCGCTCATGGCGCCGAGTCTACCCTGCCGATCACGCGAACGGTCGCGCCCAGACGGGCGCGCATCGCGTGCTAAAAAAATCCGCGGCGGGCAGGGACCCGCCCGACGCTGCCGCCCGTGTTCGCGCCCCGCCCACCTTGGGACTGGCGGGCATCGCTCCTCCTGCGATACGCGCAAACGGTTCGGCTGCCAGGCAGGGCACACGCCCACCCGCCACGGAAAAAGACCGACCGAGCCCCAGCGATGGGGGGGTGCCAAGACCCGGCCGGCACTCTCAGAGAGCCATCAATCGCTGGCGCGGTCCACGCCGGTCGCGACGAGGTTGTCATCGACCGTCGCCGACACCTGCGCGCCGACCTCCAGCACCTCCTCGGCGGTCGAATCCTCGCCGTCGATGGTGTACGCCGTGTCCTCGTTCACGCGGATCGCGTGCGACGCGCCATCTTCTGTGGTCAGCGAGAACGTGTTGTTCTCCAGGTCCACGGACCCGACGATCCCCGACAGGGACTCGGCCCAGACCGCGTGCCAGATCGCACCCCGGTCCACAGCGCGGCGCTGCGTGATCTCGCCGTTCTGCGCCAGCAGCCCAGCGCCGGCGGCGCCAACCGTGGTCGTGATCCCGATGACAAGCATGTTCAGAGCGTTCATGTCAGAACTCCTTCCGGGCCCGGGCGTCGCCGCCCGTTTCTCGGCCCACACATACAAATACGCCCCGACCCGACCGCCACCATGAACCCCGCGTGAATCGGGGTTCACGTTGCCCCCCCGCCCTCGGATACGCTCTCATCCAATGACATCGCTGCAAGAAATCGACCGTGCCGCGCTGGACGCCGCCTACGAAGAAGCCCTCGCCGGTCGCGACGAGGGCGGCATCCCCATCGGCAGCGCCCTGATCGCCCCCGACGGCACCGTCGTCGCCGCCGGTCACAACCTCCGCGTCCAGACCGGCGATCCCACCGCCCACGCCGAGACCTCGTGCATCCGCAGCGCCGGCCGCCGCCGCGACTGGCACACCCTCACCCTCGCCAGCACCCTCTCCCCCTGCGCCATGTGCTCCGGCACCGCGGTCCTCTGCCGCATCCCCCGCGTCATCATCGGCGAGCACGAAACCTTCACCGGCCGCGAGGACTGGCTGCACGCCGAGGGCGTCGAGGTCATTGTCGCCCACGACGAGCGCTGCATCGCCCTGATGCGCGCCTTCATCGCCGACCACCCCGAGCTCTGGAACGAGGACATCGGCGTCCCCCCCGACGCCTGAGATCCGCCGCCGGGCGCCCGTACCATCGCCCCCGTGCTCATCACCGCCCAGGACATCGCCAAGGTCTACTCCCTCGCGACGCTCTTCTCCGGCGTCTCGCTGACAATCGAGCCGGGCGACCGCCTCGGGCTCATCGGGCCCAACGGAGCGGGCAAGTCCACCCTCCTCAAGCTCCTCGCGGGCATCGAGACGCCCGACGAGGGCGAGATCATCCGCGCCAAGGGCGCCCAGGCGGTGTACGTCCCGCAGGACGACGTCTTCGACGCCGACCTGAGTGCGCGCGCCGTGGTGATCGAAGCCGCCCTCCACGCCGGCGGGCATGAGGGCGCGATCCTCGACCACCACGAAGCCGAGGTCCTCGCCGAGATCCTCCTCGCCCGCGTCGGGTTCGACGACGACCACGCCGCGGCGCTCACGGGCGCGCTGTCCGGCGGGTGGCGCAAACGCCTGTCTGTCGCCCGCGCCCTCGCTTCCTGCCGCGACGAGCCGGACCTGCTCCTGCTCGACGAACCCACCAACCACCTCGACGTCGAGGGCATCGTCTGGCTCGAGCGCCTGATCCGCGCCGGCTCGGGCGGGCGGGCCTTCGCGTCCGTCTTCGTCACCCACGACCGGCTCTTCCTCGAGAACATCGCGACCCGCGTCGTCGAGCTCAGCCGCGCCTACCCCGGCGGCACTCTCGCCGCGGTCGGCAACTACACCGAGTTCCTGCGCCGAAAAGAGGAGTTCCTCTCCGCGCAGATCAAGGCCGAACGCGTCATGTCCAACCAGGTCCGCAAGGACCTCGCCTGGCTCGTCCGCGGCCCCCAAGGGCGCGGCACCAAGGCCAAGGGACGCATCGATGCGAGCTACGACCGCATCGCCGCGCTCGCCGGGCTCAAAGAACGCAACCGCGCCGCCACCGGCGCAGGCGCCGGCGTGGACTTCAACGCCACCGAGCGCAAGACCAAGAAGCTCCTGCTCGCCAAGGAGATCTCCAAGTCGCTCGGCGGGCGCTCGCTCTTCTCCGACCTCACCCTCCGATTGGGCGTGGGCGACCGCGTCGGGCTCCTCGGGCCCAACGGCAGCGGAAAAACCACCCTCATCCGCGTCCTCACCGGGCAGCTCCCGCCCGACGCGGGCGTGATCGACATCGCCGACCCCTACCCCCGCATCGTCGTCTTCACCCAGCACCGGCGCACGCTCGAACCGACCACCACTCTCCGCGACGCCCTGTGCCCGATCTCCGACCAGGTCCGGTTCCGAGGCGGCGCCATGCACGTCATCACCTGGG
>BQJQ01000146.1 GCA_021604785.1 Phycisphaeraceae bacterium | reverse complement strand
GCGGTGCAGCGCGCATGCGACGCGATCGGCGACTGGCGCCTCAACGACGCGACGCTGTGCGTGACGCTCGAGCCCTGCCCGATGTGCGCCGGGCTGATCGTGAACGCGCGCGTGGGGCGCGTGGTCTACGGCGCCGCCGACCCCAAGGCGGGCGCCGCCGGTACGCTCTACGAGCTGCTCACCGATGAGCGCCTGAACCACCGGTGCGCCGTGATCGCGGGCGTTCAGGCCGACGCGAGCGCCGAGAAACTGCGCGCGTTCTTCGCGGGGCTGCGCTCGGGGCGCCGCGGGGCAGACTGAGCGCGCCATGCCCGAGCTGCCCGAGGTCGAGTCCGTCCGCCAGAGCCTTGAGCCGATCGTCGGCGCCCGTGTCAAACGTGTGCGCGTGCGCACCCGCCGGGTGCTGGTCGTGCCGGGCGACCCGGTCGGCGGATTCTCCCGGTCATCGTCGGGCGCACGCCCCAAGCCTGTCCGCCGCGGCGCCCTCCTCGACGGCTCGCGCATCGCCCGCCTCGAACGCCACGGCAAGCAACTCGCGGTGCTCTCCGACACCGGGCCCGCCCTCGGCATCCACCTGGGCATGACCGGGCGCGTTCTCATCGTCGCGGCGGACGACCGCACGCCGGCGCGCGCGCACGACCACGTTGTCTGGACACTCGACGACGGGCGCGGGGTGGTCTTCAACGACGCCCGCCGGTTCGGGGGGGTCTGGGCGTACGCCGACGAAGCCGCCCTCCGCGAACGCTGGTCGGCCCTCGGGCCCGACGCGTTGACCATCGACGGCCCGGCCCTCCGGGCGCGCCTCGCGCGCACCACCCGGGCGATCAAGGGAGCGCTGCTCGACCAGGGCGTGCTCGCGGGCGTGGGCAACATCTACGCGGACGAGTCGCTGCACGCGGCGAGGATCCACCCCGAGCTTCGGGCGGACCGACTCCGCCCCGACGACGCCGAGCGGCTCGCAGCGGCACTCAGGGCGATCCTCGGGCACGCGGTCCAAGCCGGGGGCTCGACGCTCGCCGACGGGACGTACACGGACGCGGACGGGCAGGCGGGGTCGTACGCGACGCGCCACGCGGTCTACGGGCGGGGCGGGCAGGCGTGCCGCGTCTGCGGCTCGGTGCTCCGCTCGGGCACGCTCGCCCAGCGGACCACGGTCTGGTGCCCAAGGTGCCAGCGGGCTCCGCGGCGGGCGTGAACCACGCCGGTTCTTCTCCCCCTCTTCTTTGATGGGTAAAGAACGACGACGGGAGCAGTAAGCGTTGTCGGCTTGTGGATATCGCCCGGGGATGGGGCGCAAGGGCATTGAAACAATGGGCTTGCGCCGGCGGCGGGTGTGTGCGTGTCCCGTCGGAAGCGCGCTCGGAAGCGCCGGCGGGCGCCGCGAACGGGCGTCGGCGCCGAGCCGACATCGGCGCAAGCCGGCCGGTGCCGGCGCCAGGCGAGCGCCTTTGCCCGGGGCGCCCAGTGGTTGTGCACACCGGTTCCGACAGGGCGGGGACCGGCTGCGGGCGCGCAGAGGACGACCACCGAACGCGTGCGCGCGGGTGTGGATTGTGCGTGCACAGGATCAGTCGCGGCCGGCGGCGGCGGCGCGGATCTGCGTCTCGAGCGACGAGACCACATCGGCGAAATCCGTGTCCCCGCCGCGCTTGGCTTCGATCGAGCGGACGGCGTGGATGACCGTGGTGTGGTCGCGGCCGCCGATCTGCGCGCCGATCTCTTCGAGCGAGTGGCGCGTGTGGGTGCGCGCGAGGTACATGCAGACCTGCCGGGGCAGGGAGATCGACTTGTGCCGGCGCTTGCCCAGCACGTCGGTTTTCTTCACGCGGTAGTAGTCCACGACGGTCGAGATGATGAACTCGATCGACGGGCCAGAGGACGCCTTGGCGGGCGCCGGGCCGGGCAGGGCCCGCTGGGCGAGTTCGAGGTCGATGTCGCGCTCTTCGACCGCGGCGTTCATCGCGAGCGTCGAGAGCGCGCCCTCGAGCTGGCGGATGTGCGTCTGCAGGCGCGCCGCGACGTGGCACGCGACGTCGTCGGGCAGCTTGAGCCCGCGCTGCTGGGCCTTGCGCTTGAGGATCTCGACGCGGGTGTCGAATCCCGGGCGGTCCACCTTGGCGACCAGCCCCCACTGAAACCGGGAGACGAGGCGCTCCTCGAGGTCCGGGATCTCCTCGGGCGGGGCGTCGGACGAGAGGATGATCTGCTTGCCCGCCTGGTGCAGCGCGTTGAACGTGTGGAAAAACTCTTCCTGCGTCCGGTCGCGGCTGGAAAGAAAATGAATGTCGTCGATCAGCAGGACGTCCGCCTCGCGGAACTGGTCGCGGAAGGCGGTCATCTTGCCGTTCTGGACGGCATCCATGAACCGGGTCAGGAAAGCTTCGCACGAAATAAAGACGATGGTCGCGTCGGGCGTGCGCTGGCGGATCTCGAGACAGACCGCCTGAAGCAGGTGGGTCTTTCCCAGCCCTACCCCGCCGTGGATGAACAGCGGGTTGTACGCCGACCCCGGGGATTCGCAGACGCCGCGGGCGGCGGCGTGGGCGAGGCGGTTGTTCGGGCCCACAACAAATGAATCAAAGTCGTAATCCGGGCTGACGGGGAGGTTGTCGGTGCCCGAATGGGCGACGCGCTCGGTGGCGCGACCGGGGGCGCGGGGCGCACGAGCTTCGAACGTTTCTTTGTTGGGCGCTGCGGCCGCGGTTGGCGCGTCGTCCCAGGGGTCGTCCGGGCCGAGGAAACGGACAGCGAGGAGCTGGCCCGTCACGGTGCGCGCGGCGTCGTTGCAGGCGTCGAGGGCTTCGCGACGGAGGTAGTCGCGGTGCAGGTCCGAGTGGGCGCGGACCCCGAGCGCGCCGCCGGCAACCCCAAGGGGGACCAGTTCGGAGAACCACTGGCGGCAGATGTTGGGGGTATGCGATCGGAGGTACGCAAGGATACCTTCCCAGATCGCGCGATCGGGATCCGCCATCGACGATGACCTCGGAGCAGGCGAGCGCACGCCGGGGCGTTGTGCTCGGTTACGGAACAAGTTTCGTGCGCTGGTCGTCCGTGCGGGTGGCGTGTTTCGCCGTCGCGTGATCAGCCCGGCAAACGTAATCGCGCCGCGCGTCGGTGTCAACCGCCCGCGCGTGTGCGCGCCGGTTTGCGCACGGGGCACGAAAGTGGGGGGGTGCGTTCAGGGGCGCTCTGCGAGCTCGCGTTCGCGTTGTTCGGCTTCGATCGCCTGCTGCTCGTAGATGGCGCGGTTGGTGCGGTGGTCCATGAGCAGGTGCGCGCGCTTCGCGTCGTCGCCGCAGACCTCGTCGAGGCGCTTGCGCGCGTACGCGACGTTGGTGCGGCGCGAGACGTGGGTGACGACCATCGCTTCGCACTCGGCGACGCGGAGCCACTCGGCGAGGTCGTTGACGTGCAGGTGCATGCCGATGCGCGCGCGCTGTTGGTGCTCGGGCTCGAAGAAGGTGCACTCGGTGATGATGACCTTGGCTTTGCGCACGTCGTCGCGGACGAGGTGCGGGCCGGGCAGCGTGTCGCCCATGTAGGCGACGAGGGGGATCTCGAATTTGTTGACGATCTCCTCGCCGCGTTCCTTGAGCTCGCGGAGCTTCTCCTGAGGCATCCCGGCGTACTCGTCCTTGAGCTTGGTCCGCTTCTCGGAGATGACGTACCCGATGCTCGGACAGGTGTGCTCGGTCGCAAAGCAGGTGAGCGAGATGTTGTTCTTGATCTCGATCTCTTGCTCGGGCTCGATGGTGACGAGCTCGTAGGGGGTGCGCTGGCGCTCGAGCTGGACGAACCCCTCCATCATGCCCTTGACGTCGTCGGCGATGCGGGCATCGCAGACGATCTTGCCCGGGCCCATGCCCTGGAAATTGCGCTGGGAGCACCAGTACGCGAGCCCGCCGATGTGGTCCATGTGCCCGTGTGAGAGGCAGCAGAACTTGGAGGCCAGGGCGGCCCGGGGGCAGGCGCCCATGTCGAAGCAGACGTCGAGCTCGGGCACCTGGATGGAGGTGGCTTCGCCGGCGACCGAGACGCCCTGGACACGGAACGGCGGGAGGTAGAGGAACCCGAGGGCACCCTCGCGGGGCGGCGGCTTGGGGATCATCGGAAATCTCCGGGCCGGCGCTTTGGCGCCGGGTGAGGGGGCGTGCCCGGCGTCCTCGCCGCGCGTCGGGCAACGGTAGGGCTGTACCATCGGCTTGTGAGCGACCAAACCCCATTGCCCGAGCCCGACCCGACCGACCCAAGCAAGCCGACCGGCCCGGGGCTTTGGACGAGGCTGGGCCCGGCGGCGCTCTTGGGCGTGGCGTGGGCGGTGATGCCCGCGGTCTTCGGGCTGACGCTGTTCGTCAAGTACCGCGGCGAGGTCGCGGGGTGGCTCAACGAGCAGGACCCGGCGACGGCGATGGCGGTCTACATCGGCGCGTTCGTCATCACGGCGGGGCTGGGCATCCTGCCCACCTGGGCGCAGGCGGTGATCGGGGGGTACGCGTTCGGGCTGTGGGGCGGGTTCGGGGGCGCGTTGGCGGGTTTCGTGGGTGCGTCGCTGGTGGGTTATGGCGTGGCGCGGGTGGTGGCGCGTCGGCGTGTCGAGGCGGAGATTGAGGGGGACCCGAAGGCGAAGGCCGTGCGCGACGCGCTGGTGGGCAAGGGCGGGTGGCGGACGCTGCTGTCGGTGACGCTGGTGCGGTTCCCGCCGAACTCGCCGTTCGCGTTGACGAATGGGGTGATGGCGGCGACGGAGGTGCCGTTGGGGGCGTACGTGCTGGGGACGGCGATCGGGATGGCGCCGCGGACGCTCGCGGGCGTCTGGATCGGCACGCAGGTTTCGAGCATGGACGCGATCGACATGCCCAAGTGGATGAAGTACGGCGGGGTTGTGGTGATGTTTGTGGTGGTGGGGATTCTGGGGCTGATCGCGCAGAAGGCGGTCGAGCGGGTGACCAAGCGTCAGGGCGCGGGCGAGGACACGCCCTTGGCGGGCTGAGTCGCGAGGCTTCTACGTGGCTCGAACCGGGCCGCGATCGAGGCGGCGAGCAGCACAAACACAGTGAACGCGAGCGCGTCGTGCGCGATGCCCGGCCAGATCGGGGTGAGCGAGGTCGCGCGGCCCTCGGGGGCGTGCCCGAAGGCCGCGGCGTGCGTCGGCGCGAGGGTGTCTTGGAACATCTCGCGGGCCGCTGCGAGCTCGTCGTTGCTCGCGGGCGCGACATCGGGGATGTCTTCTACCGCGATGACCTGCAGGTCCGTGCTCGTTTCCATGGCCGACAGCGCCCAGACGCCGACGGGGCGTTGCGTCGCGTTGAACCGGAGGGTTGCGATGGTCGGCGTGACGGGGTTCCGGTCTTCCCAGGGTGCGAGGGCGAGCGAGGCGTCGGGGAGGCGCAGGACGCGTGTGGGGTTGGGCGGATGCGCGCAGATGTTGGGGCCGTTGCGTGCCTTGGCGAGGGTCCAGTCGCGGGCGTGGGCGGCGTGGGACTTCGGGCCGTCCCACGAGCCGTAGCCGCCGGGGAGGAGCAGGAGATCCGCGACAAGCAGGGCCAGCAGCGCGACGGGTATCGCGGGGTGGCGGAGGGCGGCGAGCACACCGCGGTGCGGCGAGGGTGTTGGGTCGCGGGGCACGGCGGGGGAACCAGTGCTCGGGGGTGAAATATTGCGTTAGGAGCGGGCTAGGTGAGGGAGAATCGGGGAGCCGCACTCGGGGCACGCGAGCCCGGGGAGCCCAGCAAGGTCGTACCCGCAGGCGGCGCAGAGGCCGCGTTTGGCGTCGGGCTCGAACGGGCGGCGGAGGGCGCGGTGGAGGCGGCGGTCGGCTTCCTCGGCGGCTTCGCGCCAGAGCTCGCGGACGCGCGCGAATGTCCGGGCTGCGAACGCCAGCGCGTACCAGTGCCCGGGCAGGGCGGCGATCAGCGTGAGCCAGATGAACACGGAGAGCGCGTCGCGGGCGCGGGGCGTATCGAAGCGTGCGATGTCGTCGCCTTGGGTGGCGCGGGCGAGCGCGAGGAGGTCCGCGGCGTACGGGTCGCCAACTTCTCGGGCGCGGGATTCGAGTTGTTCGAGGGCGTGCGCGTCGGCGGTGCGGTTGTCGTCGGCGATGTAGAGGCGGTGGCGGATGACGCCCCGCTGCACGCGGAGGAGCCCGATTGGGCGCGTGGTGGTGCGGACCGAGACCTCGGCGAGTGGCGGGGTGGCACGCGGGCGCAGGGTGTCGGCGAGGATGAGCGAGGCTGGGTCGTCGGTGTTGGCGAGCCAGCCGATGCGGACGTACCCGTCGCCCCAGGGGCGGGCGCGGTCCTCGGCGGGCGAGAGGCGGGCGCCCAGCGGGGTGAGCCCGCGCGGGGCGTCGTTGAGCGAGCGAACATCGAGGGCACAGGCGAGCGTGGCAAGGGCGGCTGCGGCGATGAAACAGACGCGGCGCGTTCCCCGTGCGCGTTGGGAACCCATGCTCATGCGATACGGGCGTGCGGGCGGCGGGTTCCCTCGGGGTACGATCCGCGTATGGCCGACGAGATCTCCATCGAAGATGTGCGGAAGGTCGCCAAGCTGGCGCGGCTGGCGGTGTCGGACGCGGACGCCCAGCGGTACCGCGCCGAGCTGGCGGCGGTGCTCGGGTAC
>BQJQ01000145.1 GCA_021604785.1 Phycisphaeraceae bacterium | reverse complement strand
GTCAACCCGGGCCCGATAGGTGCCCCCGGCACGCCCGCCCGAGGTTGACGCACCCCCCGTCCCCGGTACTATTCGCGGTCCGCCCGGTCTCACGGCCGGGCGGTTTTTTCTCCCCGAGGGGGCCAACCCCCGACGCGAGCGCCGCTGTAGCTCAGTGGTAGAGCGCACCCTTGGTAAGGGTGAGGTCGAGGGTTCAAGTCCCTCCAGCGGCTTCCCCGAGCCACCGCCGACGCCCCGCGTCGGATTCGGGTGCCCGCAGCTCCCTTCCGGAGCTCATTGCGGGACCTAGAGTTCGGGCCCGCCCGCCGGCGGTTCACCGGCCGCGAAGGATCGCGGCAAGGCGGCGGGGACAGACAAGGACCCCGGGCGATCGGGAGGGGAGGATCCCCCTGCCGCACGACCCAGACGATGCCCGAGGCGCACGCTTCGGGCGGTATGAACGCGAGTGTTCGGCCTCTCACCATGGGGCCGTGTCAGAAACGGTCAAGTAGAACGACGGTCACCAGGACCCAACACAAGAGGTAGAGACCAATGGCCAAGGGCACCTTCGAGCGGACCAAGCCGCACGTCAACGTGGGCACCATCGGGCACATCGACCACGGCAAGTCGACCCTGACCGCCGCCATGGTCGCCCGTGCTGATGCCAAGGGACTCGTGCAGGGCGCCAAGTCCTACGCGGAAATCACCAAGGGCGGCACCGTGCGTGACGCCAACAAGACCGTGACGATCCACTCGTCGCACGTCGAGTACGAAACCGAAGGCCGGCACTACGCCCACGTGGACTGCCCGGGCCACGCCGACTTCGTCAAGAACATGATCACCGGCGCCGCCCAGATGGACGGCGCCATCCTCGTGGTCGCCGCCGACTCGGGCCCCATGCCCCAGACCCGCGAGCACGTCCTGCTCGCCCGCCAGGTCGGCGTACCCCACATGGTCGTCTTCATGAACAAGGTCGACCTCGTCGACGACCCCGAGCTGCTCGACCTCGTCGAGATGGAGATCCGCGAACTCCTCAACAAGTACGAGTTCCCGGGAGACGACACCCCGATCGTCCGCGGGCAGTCCAAGGCCGCCCTCGAGAACCCGACCGATGACGCCATCTGTGCGCCCATCGACGAGCTCTTCAACGCGATCGACTCGCACATCCCCGAGCCCGAGCGCGAAGTCGACAAGCCCTACCTCATCTCCGTTGAGGACGTCTTCTCGATCAAGGGCCGCGGCACCGTCGCGACCGGTCGTATCGAGCGCGGCGTGGTCAAGGTCGGCGACGCCGCCGAGATCGTCGGCCTCTCCGCCGAGAACAAGGCCACCACCGTCACCGGTGTCGAGATGTTCAACAAAAGCCTCGAGCAGGGCCAGGCCGGCGACAACGTCGGCGTCCTCCTCCGTGGCGTGGAAAAGGGCGACATCGAGCGCGGCCAGGTCATCTGCAAGCCCGGCTCCATCAAGCCCCACACCCAGTTCAAGGGCCAGATCTACGTGCTGTCCAAGGAAGAGGGCGGTCGTCACACCCCGTTCTTCTCCAACTACCGCCCGCAGTTCTACTTCCGCACCACCGACGTCACGGGTGCCGTCACCCTGCTCGGCGGCGCCGAGATGTGCATGCCCGGCGATAACGTCGAGGTCCAGGTCGACCTGGGCGAGAAGCCCGTCGCGATGGAGCCCGGCCTCCGATTCGCCGTCCGCGAGGGCGGTCGCACGATCGGCTCGGGCACCGTCACCGAGATCATTGCGTGATCTGAGTCACGCCCCTCCGGGCGTGAGCCTCGCTCGGCACCGAGCCGAGTAGTGAACCGTAGTTCCCCGGCGGGGCGCCGAAACGTGCCCCGCCGACTTCCGAACCCCTCTCCGGGAGCGACCACATGGCCAAGAAAAAAGCGATGGCCCGCGAGTACGTCTGGCTGCAGTGCACCGAGTCCGGTGACCTCAACTACCGCACCAGCATCAACACCAAGGGCGGCATCGCGGACCGGATCAAGGAGGGCTTCAACAAGTACTCCCCCCGGCTCCGCAAGCACACGCTCCACAAGATCAAGCGCAAGTAACCGAGCGTCTTGAACCGGGCCAAGGCCTGGCGCCCGACGCACGAACGCCAGTAGCTCAGTTGGTAGAGCATCGGATTCCAAATCCGACGGTCGGGAGTTCGAGTCTCTCCTGGCGTGTTGAGCTTCGCCCGCCCGCACCCGCGGGCAGCCCGCCCCGCCGACCGCCACCCGCGCCGGCTCCCACCGCCGCCCCGAAAGGACGCGACGCTTCTCATGGCATTGCGAGTCTACAAGCCGGGTCAGGGATACTGGACGCGTGTCCTGACCGCCGTCTGCATCGGTGTCCTCGTGCTCGCCGCGGCCGCCTGGGCCTGGGAGCAGGCCGGCACCATTCGCCTGCCCGCCAAGAGCCACAACATCGCCGTCCGCGCGATCTCGGGTGACTTGGCCGTCGGCGACCGTGTCTCGTACATGCGCCTGTCCGACGACATCGACGCCCCGCTCGTGACGCTCGGTGAGGGCCTCGTCGAGTCCGTCCTCGTCGGCAACGACCGCTCGGGCACCGTCGTCGTGGGCACGTTCACCAACGACGACGTCCGCGACAACTTCGGCCGCGCCTCCCGGCTCACCGGCGAGGGCTTCGGCGCCCAGATTGCCTCGGCCAGCGCCAACCCCGTCTTCCCCCGCAACTACCTCCAGGCCAGCGCCGCCGGGCTCATGCTCGTCGCCGGCTTCGTCCTCATCTACTGGTTCGCCGGGCTCGGGCGCAAAAGCAACGAGTTCCTCATCGCCACCGACGGCGAGATGAAGAAGGTCAACTGGTCCACCAAGCGCGAGATCATCGGCTCCACCTGGGTCGTCATCATCTCCGCCTTCCTCGTCTCGGGCATCCTCTACAGCATCGACATGCTCTTCCAGATGTTCTTCCAGGCGATCGGCGTGCTCGAGACCTGAGCCCGCCCGCGCCCACCGCCCAACCACGCACCCCACGGGGGCCGCTCCGATGACCGAGCACGACGAAACCAAAGCCACCACCACCACCGACGACGCCCCCGCGCAGGGTGAGCCCAAGGGCGAGGCCCCCGCGGACACGACGCCCACCGAGTCCGTCGAGCCCAAGCCCGCGCCCGCGGTCGTCTCCAAGGACGCGATGGACGGCCGCCCCGACGAGAAGACCGACCTCCTCGACGAGGACGCCCCCATCTGCCAGCCCGGCATGAACTGGTTCGTCCTCCGCGTCGCGTCCAACAAAGAATCCGCCGTCCAGAACACCCTGCTCCGCAAGGTCCAGATCGAGTCCATGGAGCACCTGGTCGGGCGCATCCTCGTCCCCACCGAGAAGACCAAGACCATCAAGGGCGGCAAGCAGAAGATCACCGAGACCAAGCTCTACCCGGGCTACGTCTTCGTCGAGATGCGCCTCGAAGACGACGGCCGCATCCCGCAGGATGTCTTCTTTCTGATCAAAGAAACCACCGGCGTGGGCGACTTCGTCGGCACCGCCGGCCGCCCCACCCCCATGGCCCATCACGAGATCGAGAAGATGCTTCTCGACTCGCAAAAGCCCGACGACGAGCCGACCATCAAGCTCTCCTTCGAGAAGGGCGAGCCCGTGCTCATCAAGGAAGGCCCCTTCGAGAACTACGAGGGCACCGTCGACGAGCTCCTCCCCGAGAAGGGCCTCGTCCGCGTCCTGGTCACGATCTTCGGCCGCCAGGCCCCGATCGAGCTCGAAGAGTGGCAGATCGCCAAGGTCGACGAGGCCTGAGCCACACCACAACCCCGCTCCTCCAAAGCCCCGCCTCGCCGGGGCTTTTTTACGCGCCCATTTTTATTTACTTTGTGTCCAATATATTGGACACAAAGTCGATTATCTCCTACACTCTTACCAGCCACAGGAGACCCACAATGAACCCATCCGGCACCGGCGCCGCGTTCCGCGAGCGGTCCAACCTCGCCTGCCTCGTTACCACCGCCCTCATCTACCCCGCGATCATCGCGATCGCCCTGGCTGCCCCCACCCCGGTCTCCCTGGTCGGGTTGCTCATCGCGGGCGTCGCGGCCCAGGTCGTGGCCCTCATCGCCCTCCACATCGTGTGGGCCATCACCACCCGCGACGAACCCGACGACGAACGCGTGCGCACCATCGGGCACCGGGCCGACCGGCTCGCCGGCGTCGTGCTTGGTGTGGGCGTCTTCCTGGTCGTCATGCTCACCATCGCCCAGGGGTTCCGCCCCGCGGACGACCCGACACTCTTCGCGAGCCCAATCTTCACGGGGTACGTGCTTTTCGCCTGCTTCGTCGCGTCCGAGCTGGTGCGGATGTCCCTCACCGCCATCGCGTACCGGACGGCCTGAGCCATGGCCAAAGCCGCCCCCAAGACCCACGTCACCAACCGCATCCGCGAGCGGCGCTTCCACGCGGGCGAGATGACCCAGCAGCGGCTCGCCGACCTGATCGGCGTGAGCCGCCAGACCGTCGTCGCGATCGAGCGGGCGAAGTACTCGCCCACGCTCGAGCTCGCGTTCCGCATCGCCGGCGTCTTCGGCGTCCCCCTCGAAGAGGTTTTCGCCTACCAGACCCCCCCGGATTGACCCCGCGAAACCCCCGCCGGGCGGCCCCGTACCATCGTGCGAGGAGGACGCCGCCATGTCCCATGAGAGCGTCACGCCGCCCGAACGCGAACGCCTGACCACCGCCGAGCCCAAGCGCAAGCCCCGCTGGGGGCGGCGCATCCTCGCCACGCTGGGCGTGCTCGTCCTCGTCCTCGCCGTGCTCGTGGTCCTGGCGCCGATGATCGCCGCCCCGTTCGTCCGCGACGCCATCGCCGGCACCCGCGACGACGGCACCACCGTCGACGTGGGCACCCTCAAGCTCTCGTGGACCGGCGCCCAGCGCGTCGAGCACCTCGTCGTCACCGACGCCGCCGGCGACCAGATCGCTGACCTCGACGCCTCGTTCGACCGCTCCCTGCTCGACCTGCTCAAAGACCGCAACGACCTGGGCACGCTCACCCTTTCCGGGTCGGCCCGCCTCAAGAACGCCCCCGAAGATGCGCCGGGCGAGGGCGAATCCAAGAGCGACACCACCAGCGGCGACACCTCCGTCACGGTCCAGCGCGACTTCGCCAATCTCGCCGCCGCCCTCAACATCACCTCGCTCGATCTCACCATCGACCGACCCGACGGCGACCCGATCCTCGCGCGCCTCAAGGGCACCGCCGCCCTCGCCCCGGGCCAGAGCCCCAACGCCCAGTTCCACGCCGACGTCACGCACAACGGGCGCACCGCCCCGGTCGACCTGACCGTCTCGGGTGTGGACCTCGCCCTCGACGGCTCGTCCGCGCTGCCCGTCCGCGCGCTCGCCGCGAACCTCACCGCGACCCAGGCGCCCGTCGCGATGCTCGACGCGCTCGCGAACCAGGGCGGCCGCCTGACCGCGCTGCTCGGCGAAGCCGCCGACGCGAACGCCACGCTCACCATGGTCTCGCCCGGTGTCTACACCGCCGACGCAAACCTCACCGCGACGAGCGCGCAAGCGAACGCCCAGCTCAAGCTCGAAGACGGATCGCTCACCGCGTCGGCACCTGTCACGCTCCGCCTGGACACCGCCGGCGCGCTCGCGCTGCCGGGCGTCGCCGAGTCGCTCACCAACGCCGGGCTCGCGTTCACCGACGCCCCCGCCGTCACGCTCACGCTCACCGAGCTGCGCCTGCCGGTGGACACCGACCCCAAATCGGGCCTGCCCCGCGCGTTCGACGCCGCTTCGTTCGACGCGAGCCGCGCCAGCATGCTCGCTCGGATCGAGATCGCCGAGTCCCGCGCGCAGGTCCCCGGTTCCTATCTGGGCACCGCCGACGAGACCCGCACCTTGCGCACCGCGCCCGCGACGTTCACGCTCGACGCGACCGACCCCGCCGGCGCCGTCACCCTCCGCGGCTCGATCGCCGCCGACATCGACGCCCAGCCCGCCGGCTCGATCGCCGTCGATCTGCGCGCCGCCGACCTGCTCAACCCCGACGGTTCCATCCGCACCGACGCGCTCCCCCGCCTCGCCGGCACCCTCACCGCCGACGACGTCCCCACCGCGCTCGCCCAGCCCTTCGTCGCGGACAAGGGGCTCGACCTCCCCACCGACCTGGGCCCGACGATCCGCGTCTCGCTCGTCGCCGACGCCCCGGCGTCCGACGAGCCCGCCCGCGTGACGCTCACCGCGCGCGCCGCCAAGCTCGATGCCTCGGGCACAGCGATCCTCACGGGCACGCAGCTCACCACCGACGGCCCCGTCCGCGTCGAGCTCTTGGACCCCGCGCCCACGCTCGTCCGCCTGCTCGCCGACGCCCCCGCGACAATCACCCGCACGGGCGCGCTGGACGTGACATTCACGGATGTGCGCGTGGACACCGCCCGCCTCCGCGCGACCCCGCCGGACCTCGCCGGCGCCACCGCCCGCGCCCGCATGCGCGTGGGCCCGGTCGAGGGCACGCTGGCCCGCGAGGGCGCGGACCCCGTCGCGTTCCGCATCCCGCGGACCGCGTACGACAGCGCGCTCGCCGACGACGCCCTGACACTCGAGACGTCGTACCCGAGCCTGCGCCTCGCCGATACCGACGCTATCGGCCCGACCGACGTCGCCCTGCGCATCGACGCG
>BQJQ01000144.1 GCA_021604785.1 Phycisphaeraceae bacterium | reverse complement strand
CGAAGACCACCTCGACGAGGCGTACCGGCGCGAGCGCGAGCTGCCCTCGTTGGCCGAGACGTACCGCATGATCCACGCGCCCGAGTCCGAGGCGGACGTGGACAACGCCCGGAGGCGGCTCGCGTACGACGAGTTCCTGCTGCTCCAGCTGGGCGTCGCGCTCAAGCGGCGCCACCTGCGCGAGCGATTGGAAGCGCCCGCGTTGGACTGGAACGAGACCATCGACGCGCGCATCCGGGCGCGGATCCCGTTCACGCTCACGCTCGCGCAGGACCACGCGGTCCACCAGCTCATCGGCGACCTGACGCGGACGATCCCGACCAACCGGATGGTGCAGGGGGACGTCGGCTCGGGCAAGACGGTCGTGGCGCTGTACGCGATGCTGATGTCCGTCGCGTCGGGGCATCAGGGGGCGTTGATGGCGCCGACCGAGCTGCTCGCCGAGCAGCACTACGCGTCGATCGAGGCGTTGCTCAGGGGCTCGGGCGTGCGGCTGGCGTTGCTGACCGGGTCGGCGACACCGGTCGAGCGCGAGTCGGTGCTCTCGCGTCTGGCGCAGGGGGACATCGACATCATTGTCGGCACGCACACGCTGGTGACCGACTCCGTCGGGTTCAAGTCGCTCGCGATCGCGGTGATTGATGAGCAGCACCGGTTCGGCGTCCGCCAGCGGGCGCAGCTGCGGACGACGGGCACGCGGACGGGCAATGACGCGGCGGCGCTGAACACCGCCGTCACGCCGCACGTGGTCGTGATGACCGCCACGCCGATCCCGCGGTCGATCGGGCTGACGCTGTTCGGGGATCTTGACCTGTCGGTGATCGATGCCTTGCCGCCGGGGCGGGCGCCGATCACGACGACCGTCGAGCCCGCGGCGGACCGGGCCCGGGTGTACGAAGAGGTGCGCGCGGATCTGGATTCCGGCGGGCAGGCGTTCGTGGTCGTCCCCGCGATCGATACGGGCTCCAAGGGCAACGACGACGAGCTCCGCGATCTGCGGGCCGTGATGGACGAGCTCGAGGCGGGCGCGCTGTCGGGCAAGCGCGTCGCGGCGCTGCACGGCAGGCTCAAACGCGACACCCGCGCGCACATCATGGAGCGCTTCCGCAGCGGGCTCATCGACTGCCTGGTCGCGACGACGGTGATCGAGGTCGGCGTGGACGTGCCCAACGCGACGGTGATGGTGGTCGAGCACGCGGATCGGTTCGGGCTCGCCCAGCTCCATCAGCTGCGCGGGCGGGTCGGGCGGGGGTCCAAGCCCGGGCGGTGTGTACTCATTGCCGACCCCACCACCGCCGACGGCGAAGCGCGCCTCAGCGCGATGGCGTCCACCACGTCCGGGTTTCTGCTCGCTGAGAAGGACATGGAGATCCGCGGCCCGGGCGAGGTGTTCGGGCAGCGGCAGTCCGGGGCGCCGCCGTTCAAGGTCGCGGACCTCGTGAAAGACGCCGAGTTGCTCGCGATGGCCCGGCGGGACGCGCAGGCGTGGATCGAGGCGTCCCCCCACCTCGATCGGGGCTCGGACTCGCTGGCCAAACGGCGCATGCTCAAGGCCCACGGCGACTGGCTTGGGTTCGGGGACGTCGGGTGACACTCAAATGTGAGTTCTCAAGAGGGTCGTCCGGCTCGATTTTCTGTCCAAAACCCAAAAATCCACGAATCTGAGCGAACAACCAGCTCCCGGAGCCCTCCCGAAACCCAACCGGGGGTAGGCTCGGCGCCCATATGGACTCCGAATTGCACCAACGACTCGCCGCCGCCGCCGGCAAACGCACGTACCGCCGGCTCGGCGAGCTGACCGGAACCCACCCCGAAACCGTCCGCCGGTATATGCAGGGGCAGGCGCCCAGCGCCGAGTTCCTCGCGGCCCTGTGCAGCGCCCTCGGGCTCAACGGGTCGTGGCTGCTGACGGGGCACGGGCCGCTGCTACTCCAGGACGTCCGGTCGGACGCGTTGGGGCAGGCGGACGCCGCCGAGTTGCTCACCGCCGTCTCGAACACGCTGACCCAGCTGATCGACCGGGTCGAGGAGTTGGAGGTGTTCGTCCAGACGCTGGACACCCGGATCCGGGCGGCCGGTACACTGGCGGGCTCTGATGGACGAGACCGAGCCGTCAAACCCGGACCCGTCGCCAACGGGCGCAGCAGGAGCGAGCGACCCCAGGCCACCCGGCTCGGCGATCGCGTCGGGGACGCTGTCGCCCAACGCGCACCTGCGGCTGCTGATTGAGCTTCTCAAGCCTGCGGGCCCCGAGCTGGCGAGGCGGTGGGTCGCGGCGCTGATGCTGGTGCCCGGCGACGAGCGTGAGGACGTCGTCGAGTCTGTCGAGGCGAAGATCGTCGAGACCTACGGGCATGGCGATCCGCCGGGCGGCGGGTGAGCCCCCACTACCATCGGGCATGAGCTTCAACACGAGCGTGGCGCAGGTGTTCGAGCGGATGGCCGCGATGCTCGAGCTGACGGGGGCGGACAAGTTCCGGGTGAACGCGCACGCGCGGGCCGCCCGGTCGGTCGGCGACCACGCGGGCGACCTCGAGCCCATCGCGGGCGACGAGAAGGCGCTGACGGCGATCGAGGGCATCGGCAAGGGGACGGCTGCGAAGATCGCGGAGTTTGCGCGCACGGGGACGGTCGCGGAGCACGACGAGCTGCTGGCGAAGGTGCCTCCCGGGCTGCTCGAGGTGCTGCGGGTGCCGGGGCTGGGTCCCAAGACGGTCAAGCTGATGTGGGAGCAGCTGAAGATCGAGTCGGTCGATGACCTGAAGGCGACGATCGCCGACGGGTCGCTCGCGGGGTTGCCGCGGATGGGGGCCAAGACGATCGACAACATCGCCGACGCGCTGGCCTTCATGGCCGACTCGGGCAAGCGCCTGCACGCGGGTGTCGCGCGCCCGATTGCGGAGATGATCCGCGCGCGGCTCGCCGAAGTGCCGGGTGTCACTAGGGTCGCGTACGCGGGGTCGCTGCGGCGCGGGCGCGAGACGGTCGGCGATCTCGACTTTCTCGTCACCGCTGACGACCCCGGTGCGGCCATGGAGGCGTTCCGAGGGATGGCGGGCGTCGAGAAAGTGCTCGCGGCGGGGGAGACCAAGTCGAGCGTGCGCCTGGCGCTGCCCGAGCTCGGGGGCAAGCGGTTCAGCGCCGACGACAGCGCGAGCGTGCAGGTCGATCTGCGGGTCGTGCCGGCCGAATCGTGGGGCGCGGCGCTGATGTACTTCACGGGGTCCAAGGACCACAACGTGCGCCTGCGCGAGCGGGCGCTCAAGCGCGGGATGACGCTCAACGAGTATGGGTTGTTTGAGGACGACGGGGGCGAGGGGTCGCCGCAGTCGCGCGGGGTGGTGCCGGTCGCGTCCGCGACGGAGGAAGACGTCTACGGCGCGCTCGATCTGGCGTGGGTCCCCCCCACCATGCGCGAGGACCGGGGCGAGCTGGACGCGGCCGACGGGGGGACGCTGCCCGAGCTCGTCACGCTGGATGACATTCGGGCCGAGCTGCACTCGCACACGACGGCGTCGGACGGCGTCATGGAGATCCTCGAATCGGCGCGGATCGCGAAGGGGCGCGGGTTCCACACGCTGGCGGTCACGGACCACTCCAAGTCGAGTGCCATTGCGAACGGGCTGAGCCCGGAGCGGCTGCGCGCGCACATCGGGGCGATCCGCGAGGCGGACGAGGAGATCAAGGGGATCTCGATCCTCGCGGGCTCGGAGGTGGACATTCTGGCCGATGGGGCGCTGGACTACGACGACGAGTTGCTCGGTGATCTGGACGTGGTGGTCGCCAGCCCGCACGCGGCGCTCTCGCAGGACGCGAAGAAGGCGACCACGCGGCTGCTGCGCGCGATCGAGCACCCGCTGGTTCACATCATCGGGCACCCGACGGGGCGGCTGATCGAGCGGCGGCGCGGGCTTGAGCCGGCGATGGACGAGATCATCGCGGCGGCGGTCGAGCACAACGTCGCGCTGGAGATCAACGCGCACTGGATGCGTCTGGATCTGCGGGACACGCACGTGCGGGCGGCGGCCGAGTCGGGGTGCCTGATCGCGATCGACTGCGACGTGCACGCGCCGGGGGATTACGACAATCTGGTGTTCGGCGTGGAGACGGGGCAGCGCGGGTGGCTGACGAAGGAGCTGTGTGTCAATGCGTGGTCGAAGGCGAGGCTGCACGGGTGGCTAAAGAAAGGGCGCGGATAAAGAAGCAACGTCAGAGCACCGCTCCTAGCACCATCGATAGAAAGATGGCCAAGAAGAACACACCCAGGATTGCCAAGATGTTCACGACCGAACGCCACGGGGTGATCGCCGCGCGGTTCTTAGCAGACCAGATTGCCACTGCTTGAGCATGCCCGCATTCCGGGCACGTGATGACTGCAGCCCGCGTCGGGAGCCCGTCCAGATCATGGCCGCAATGTTGGCAGGTGAGCAGTGCGGGGGCCGCCGGCGTGAGCGTGTCAGGGGTTTCCACAACAACCCGCGCCTTGCTCCGGTCACACTCGTACCCGATTCGGTTGAGGATCGCTTCCGCCTGGATCGCAGATCGGGCCTGGACACGGCGGGCGTGCCAGGGCTCGTGCAAGAAGCCCTGAGGTCGAGATGGGACGAGCCACGTCGGCTTGGAACTTGGCTCACTCACACCCGATCGTAGGGGTCGGACTCCCTATGCTCGGGGCATGTTCGACCGACTTTCCGACGGGTTCAACGGCGTCTTCCGCAAGCTCTCCGGGCAGAGCGCGATCTCAGAGGCCAACGTCCGCGAGGCGATGGACGAGGTGCGCACGGCGCTGCTCGAGGCCGACGTGCAGTACGACGTCGTCGAGACCTTCTGCGAGCGGGTGATGGCGGACGCCCTCGGGCAGGAGGTCACCAAGAGCCTCAAGCCCGGGCAGGAGATGATCGGCATCGTCAACCGGCGGCTCGTCGAGTTGCTCGGCGGGGACCCGGACGTGGACCCGCAGGAGGCGATGATGCAGTCGGGGCCGGGCATCTTGAAGATGTCGCCCGGGCCGACCGTGATCATGATGTGCGGGCTGCAGGGCTCGGGGAAGACGACCACCTGCGGCAAGCTCGCGGCGATGCTCAAGAAGCAGGGGCGCACCGTCATGCTGTGCGCGGCGGACCTGCAACGGCCGGCGGCGGTCGAGCAGCTTGAGACCGTCGCGGGGCAGGCGAACGAGCTTCCCGGGGGCGCGCAGGTGCGGTTCTACGGCGAGGCTGACCAAGTCGGGGCGTACGGCGAGCGCGTCGGCGTCGCGGTCGATGTGTGCAAACGCGCACTCAAGGCGGCGCGCGACGCGGGCGTGGACGTGCTCATCCTCGACACCGCCGGGCGGCTGCACATCAACGACGACCTGATGGGCGAGCTGCACGCGGTGCACAAGACGCTCAAGCCGCACCACATCTTCCTGGTGGTCGATGCGATGACGGGGCAGGACGCCGTCAAGAGCGCCAAGGCGTTCCACGAGCGGCTTGAAGTCGATGGCGTCATCCTGACCAAGTTCGACTCGGACACGCGCGGCGGGGCGGCGATCTCGGTGAAGCACGTCACGGGCGCGCCGATCCGGTACATCGGGACGGGCGAGAAACTCGACGCGATCGAGCCGTTCCACGCCGAGCGGATGGCCGGGCGGATCCTCGGCATGGGCGACGTGGTGAGCCTGGTCGAGAAAGCGCAGGAGGAGGTTTCCGAGGAGGAGGCCGAGAAGCTCCAGGCGAAGATGGCCAAGGGCGAGCTGACGATGGACGACTTCCTGAAGCAGATGAAGGCGCTGCGCCGGATGGGCCCGATGAAGCAGATCATGGGGATGCTGCCCGGTGTCGGATCGATGCTCAAGGACATCGACATCGACGAGAAGCAGCTGGACCGGACCGAGGCGATGGTGCAATCGATGACCACCGAGGAGCGCGCCAAGCCGGAGCTGATCAAGGGCAAGCGTCAGAAGCGGATCGCGCAGGGGTCGGGGAATGAGCAGCCGCAGGTCGGGCAGCTCGTCAAGCAGTTCGGCGTGATCAACAAGATGACCAAGCAGATGTCGGGGATGAGCGGCGCGTCGCGGGTGGCGGCGGCGAAGCAGCTCGCCGGCGGGGGGATGGGCGGGATGATGTCGGGCATGCCTTCCATGCCCGGGCTGAGCACCAAGGGCACGACCAAGTCCGGCTCGCGGGGCGTCAAGAAGCGCAAGCCCAAGCGGAGGTGACCATGCCGCTCTCTACGTTCGGGTACGACGCGGACCGGGTGCGATCGTGCGCCGCCGAAATGCGCGCCATCGACGGGGATGCGGCGCACGAACCCCGCAAGCCCGGGGCGTGGTCGCGGGCGCAGATCGTCGGGCATCTCATCGACTCGGCGTGCAACAACCACCGGCGCTTTGTCGTCGCCCAGCAGACCGACGACCTTGTGTTCGACGGGTACGACCACACGCACTGGGCGGCGTGCCAGGGGCACGACCGGGCCGAGTGGGCGGGGCTGGTCGATCTGTGGGAGGCGTACAACCTGCACCTGCTGCGGGCCGTTGGGCGGATCGGGCCGGCGGTGCTGGACACGCCGCGGCGCGAGCACACGCTCGACGCGATCGCGTACCGCCCGGTTCCCGCGGGCGAGCCGGCGACGCTGGGGTACCTGATCGAGGACTACTACGCGCACCTCGACCACCACATGAAGCAGGTGCTCGGGCCGGCG
>BQJQ01000143.1 GCA_021604785.1 Phycisphaeraceae bacterium | reverse complement strand
GATCGGGCGGGGGTCGGTGCGGAGCTCGCCGGCGAACTCGAGGAAGTCCTGCAGGATGCCGCCGAGCCGGTCGGTCTCGCGGCGGAGGGCGTCGGTGCGCCGCGACAGGCGGCCGCGGTCCGTATCGGGCAGGTCCAGGTCGCCCACGGCTTCCGCGAGGAGTTGGGCGTTGAGCCCGATCGTGCTCAGCGGGTTGCGGATCTCGTGGGCGAGCCCGCCGGTCATGGCGCCGACCTCGGCCAGGTGCTCGGCGGCGCGGGCGCGGCGCTCGGCGTCTCGCACGCGCGCGATCGAGCGTGCCAGCACCAGGCGCGCGAACATGCCCGCCCCTGCGGCGCCCAACACGAACGCGATGAGCGTCCACACCCACGTCATCGCACCGCGCTCGATTCAGCGCGCGATCGGAGGGGTGACCCGCGGCGTGCGCTCACCGGCGCGGCGACCTCGAGTAGGTGCGCTTGGGCACGACAATTTCGGCGTCGTTCTCGCCCTCGGGCTCGTCCATCGCGGCGGCTTTGGTTGCACGCCAGCCCTTGTCGGATTTCTCGGCGTCGTACTGCACCGAGCACCCGTCTTTGAGCGCGCGGAACCCATCGCCCTCGATCACGGTGTAATGGACGAAGATGTCCTGGCCCTCGGGCCCGACGATGAAGCCGAACCCCTTGCGGGAATCGAACCACTTCACCTTGCCCTCGGTGTCTTCAAGACGTTCGGTTGGCGCGTCGCCCATCGCAGTCCCCCGTGACCAGCGGCCCCTGGGAATACACACGACACACGGACCCGAGCGGGGCCGCGAGCCGACGAACCGTATTCCTCCTCGCGGACGAGAGAGCGCCCAGCACGCCCGCCCGAAGGACCGCGCAGCCGCCGGCGCGTCATGCGTCCGGTGGTGCACGTCCCAAAATACCAAACTTTTGGGTTACGTCAACGCGGCGTGTGAAACTGGACAAAGCGTCCACGCCCCGGGGGGACTGAATCCACGAAAAAGGGGCGGGGGAAAGGCCCCCGCCCCTTGTGCGTGCTGGATGGATCAGGCGGGCCCGATCAGTCGGCGACGGCCTCGGCGGGGGCGTCGGACTTGGCGGGGGCTTCCCCGGCCATCGCGGCCTTGCGGGAGACCTTGATGCGGCCCTGGTCGTCCACCAGGATGACCTTGACCTTGACCACGTCGCCGACCTTCACGACATCGGAGACCTTCTCGACGTATCCGTCGGCGAGTTCGGAGATGTGACACATCGCGTCGGTGCCCGGGCCGAGCTCGACGAAGGCGCCGAAGTCCTTGGTCGAGACGACCTTGCCCTCGTAGATGGTGCCGACTTTGACGTCCTCGCAGATCGCCGAGATCTCGCCCATGGCACGATCGACCGAGGGGCCGTCCGGGGCGGCGACGGTGACGGACCCGTCGTCGTCGACGTCGATGGAGACGCCGTACTTGTCCTGAAGGGCGCGGATGGTCTTGCCACCGGGCCCGATCAGCTTGCCGATCTTCTCGGGGTGGATCTTGAGCGAGACGAGGCGCGGGGCGTACTTGGAGATCTCGGCGCGGGGTGCGGCGAGGACGCCCTCGATCTGCTCGATGATCTCGATGCGACCCTTCTTGGCCTGGGCGAAGATGACCTCGATCTGCGAGGTGCTCAGGCCGCGGGCCTTGAGGTCGAGCTGGATGCCCGTGATGCCGTCGCGGGTGCCCGAGACCTTGAAGTCCATGTCGCCGAAGAAGTCCTCTTCGCCGATGATGTCGGTGACGAAGACCTCGCTGCCGCCGTCTTCGTCGGTGAAGCGGCCGACGGAGATGCCGGCGCAGGTGTTGGAGATGGGGACGCCGGCGTCCATGAGCGCGAGGCACCCGCCGCAGACCGAGGCCATCGAGGACGAGCCGTTGGATTCGGTGATGTCGCTGATGATGCGGATGGTGTAGGGGAAGTCCTCGGGGGAGGGCAGGACGCCCATGAGCGAACGCTCAGCCAGAGCACCGTGCCCGATCTCGCGACGGCCCGGGCCCATGATGCGTCCGGCTTCGCCGACGCAGAAGGGCGGGAAGTTGTAGTGGAGGACAAACTTCTTGGAGTACTCGGGGGTGAGCCCGTCGACGATCTGCTCGTCGCGGCCCGTGCCGAGGGTGCAGGAGACGAGCGATTGGGTCTCGCCGCGCTGGAAGAGGGCCGAGCCGTGGGTGCGGTCGAAGATGCTCGTCCGCATGTGCAGCGGGCGGATCTCTTCGAACTTGCGGCCGTCGGCGCGGGTCTTCTGCTCGATGATCAGCTTGCGGGTGATCTTCTTCTCGAGCTTGCGGAAGGCCTCGGAGGCGTGACGGCGGTTGGCCGTGGTGGTGTTGAAGACGCCGGGCGTGGTCGAGTCGTCGATCTTGAAGTGCTCGTCGAGGAATTTGGTCTTGAGGGCCTTGACGGCGTCGCCGCGCTCGTGCTTGGAGTTGATCTTGCGGGCCGCGATCATGTCCTGCTCACACGCCTGCGTGCACTTGGCCATGATGTCGTCGGGGATGGTGTTGACGAAGTCGCCCATGCGCTTCTCGACGCCGACCTTGGAGACGAGCTCTTCGATGAGGTCGAGAACCTCGGAGATGCCCTGCTCGCCGAACTTGATGGCGTCGAGGATCTCGTCGTCGGGGACCTCGGCGGCGCCGACCTCGATCATGTTCAGGCCGTCGCGGTGGCCCGAGAGAACCAGATCGATGTCGGAGAACTCGAGCTGGCTGACGGTCGGGTTGAGCACGAAGTGCGGGTTGTCGTTCTCGTCAAAGATGCGGCCGACGCGGACGGTCGCGAGGGGGCCGTCGAAGGGGCAGTCGGAGATGGACAGCGCGGTCGCGGCGGCACACCCGGCGAGCACGTCGGTGTCGTTCTCCTGGTCGTGGCTCATGACCCAGCACTGGAGCTGGACCTCTTCGATGAACCCGTCGGGGAACATGGGGCGGATCGGGCGGTCGATCATCCGCATGGTGAGGATTTCTTTTTCGTTCGGAGCGCCCTCGCGCTTGCGGAAGCCGCCGGGGAACTTGCCGGCAGCCGCGGTCTTCTCGCGGTAGTCCACCTGCATGGGGAAGAAGTCCAGGCCCGGGCGGGGGTCGGCCCGCATGCACGTGCCCATGACGGTGGACTCGCCGTAGGTCAGGAGGACGCACGATGTGGCGAGCTTGGCGACCTCGCCCGTCTCGATGCGCATGGTCCGACCGGCGATGGTCTTTTCAACGACGACTTTGTCCATGATGATGTCCTTTCGGCGTGCCCGCGGGCAGCCGTCCTCGATGTTCAGCCTCGTGCACATCGCCCAAGAGACCCGGGCGGCGCGACGGGCGCGACGGTGATGTCGAGGACCGGTCCGCTCGAGTGGCAGAGGCGTCACGCAGTCCCCGCCACTCTTCTGGCGAGACTGCCCGGCGCCCACTGTCGCTCGACCGGCTCCCGACGACGGAAGCTCCGGGGGCGAACGCTCGCTCCCGAAAAAAATCCCGCGTGCCGGCTGGGCACGCGGGATCGCGATTCGTTACTTACGCAGGCCCAGACGCTTGATCGTCTCGCGGTACTTCTCGGGGTTGGTCCGAGCGAGGTACCGCAAGAGCTTGTTGCGCCGGCTGACCATCTGCACCAGCCCACGCCTGTTGTGCGTGTCGAGCTTGTTGGCCTTGAGGTGCGTCGCGACCTGCGCGATGCGGTTGGTCAGGATCGCGATCTGGACCTCGGGCGAGCCCGTGTCCGAGTCGGAGCGACCGAAGTCCTTAATAACAGCCTGCTTCTTTTCCGGGGCGAGGGGCATGGTTTCTCCCAGCGTCGCGAACGCCCGTGAACGCCCGGATACCGCATCCGGAGCGACCAGGTGGCGCCGTCGAGCCACAGAATTCGGGGACAGCGAAGGTTAGGCTCGCGTCAAGATGGGGTCCAACCGCAGCGGCCTCTGGCGGGCGTTTCGGGGAGCCCGTTTGAGCGCTCAGACGCGGGCTTCGGGCCCGGTCTCGGGGACCGGTTGGCGGGGCTCGCCCGGGCGGAGGGCGGCGGCGTTGATCGAGGACCCCACGACGCCGGGGTGGGCCAGATCCGGGGTGCCCGGGGCGCGGAGGTCGTGGACCATGCCCTCGCCGGGGATGGGGAAGGTGACGCCGGTGGGCCGCCAGTCGGCGTCGAACTCGAGGATGGCGGCGTCGCTGGTCGCCCGCTCGGCCCGGGGAGCCCGGGAGGAGACGCCGACGTAGCGGTTGAGGGCGGTGGCCCGGGGGGGGCAGACGACGCCTCGGACGAAGCCGCCGATGGCGATGTCGGTGCCGCCGGTCGAAAGGAGGCGGCCGTCCTTGGAGCTGAGGGTGAAGAGGTCGCCCGACTCGCCCCAGACGTTGTGGGCGCCGGCGCCGAGCTCGGTGGTGCCGATAGGCGCGAGCGTGCTGGCGTCGAACCGGTGGATGGTGCCCGAGCCCTTCTTGTTCGCCAGGGCGTAGACGCTGGCGTCGTCGTGCCAAAAGGAATTGAAGTGGTGCAGGTCGGTCGAGGGGCCGTGCGGGGTCTCCATTGGTTCGGGCACGCCGGCGGGGTGCCAGCGGTCCCACGCATCCGTCTCCGGGTCGTAGACCGCGATCATGTCGTCAAACGTCGAGCAGACCCAGAGTTTCCCGTGCCCGTGGTGGATCTGGTGGAGGTCCCGAAGCGGGAAGGGCGGCTCGAGCTCGCGGCGTTCGTTCATCGCGCCGTCGTACTCGATGATCACCCCCCGCTGCTGGGCGCGCTCGGGGGGGTAGGCCCCGTACGCCCACCGGCGCCCGGCGACCCAGACGCGGTCGTCCGCGTGGGCGAGCCCGTAGTAGACGCCGCGACCGCGGTCGAGCTCGGTCAGCTCGCGCCGGTCGGTGTCGAGGGCGAAGAGGGCCTGGGTTGTGGTGACAAGGAGGACCATCCGCAGAGTCTACGAGCCCGCCCGGTGAGGTAGGATCCGGGCATGAGCGAGCTCCACCTGTCGAACCGCGTCTCGTCCCTCAAGCCGTCCGTGACGGTTGCGTTTACGAACCGGGCCAAGGCCCTGCGGGCGTCGGGCGAGGACGTGCTGATCTTCGCGGCGGGCGAGCCGGACTTCGACACGCCCGAGCCGATCAAGGACGCGGCGATCAAAGCGATGAAGGCCGGCGAGACCAAGTACAAGCCCACCCTGGGCGACATGCCCACCCGCGACGCGATCGCGAAGAAGCTGACCGAGGAGAACGGGATCGGCTTGTCTGTCGAGGGGGGTCTCACCGGCGAGCACGTCGCGATCGGGGCGGGGGGCAAGCATGTGCTGTTCAGCGCGATCCACGCGCTCTTTGACCCGCCTGCGCCGGGCGAGCCGGCGCAGGAGCTGCTGCTGCCCACGCCGTCGTGGGTGAGCTACCGCCCGATCGCCGAGCTCGCGGGGGGTGTCGTCCGCGAGATCCCGGCTGGCGTGGAGAACGACTTCAAGATCACGGCGGACCAACTCCGCGATGCGATCACGCCCAATTCGCGGATGTTGGTTTTGAACTCCCCGAGCAACCCGTGCGGGACGATGTATTCCGAAGCCGAATTGCGCGCGATCGCGGCGGTCGTCGCCGAGGCCGCGGCTTCGACGGCGCCCGGCCTGCTCATCCTCACCGACGAGATCTACGAGAAGATCGCGTACGGCGGCATCCCCCACTTCTCGATCGGAGCCGTGCCCGAGGTCGCCGAGCGGACGATCACGCTCAACGGGCTGAGCAAGGCGTACGCGATGACGGGGTGGCGGATCGGGTACGGCGCGATGCCGGGCGCGTTCGGCAAGAAGCTGATCAAGGCGCTGGGGACGCTGCAGGGGCAGATGACGACGTGCATCACGAGCTTCAACTACGCCGCGATCCGCGAGGCGCTGACGAACCCGGCGGTCCGCGACGACGTCGCGCGGATGAACGACGCGTTCGCGACGCGCGCGCAGCTGATGGAGAAGCGGCTGGCGGAGATCCCGGGGGTGAAGTGCCCGAAGCCGACGGGGGCGTTCTATGTGTTCCCGGATATCTCGGGGCTGTTCGGCAAGACGAGCCCGGGCGGGGCGAGGATCGCGTCGGCGGCGGACCTGGCCGAGGCGCTGCTGGGTGAGGCGAAGGTCGCGTTCGTCCCCGGCGAGGACTTCGGCGGGTGCGGCGGCAACCACGTGCGGATCAGCTTCGCGTGCTCCGAGGAGACGATCAACGAGGGGATGGACCGGTTCGCGGGGTTCGTGGCGGGGATGAAGTAGTTCGCAGGAGTGTGTGATGGGCACTGACATCGACATGTTCATCGAATACACAGACGAATCGCGTGTTGCTGCACATCACAACACGCGCGCGGGTGAGCCTCGATGGCACGAAGACTGGCTCTATTCAATCCGCTTTCGGGCCGAGAAGGACTACAACTTTATCGCAGCGGTGGCCGGCGAGCGCATCAACTCCGAGCACGAGTGCCTGATCAAGCCGCGTGGATGGCCCGCGCAGGTAAGCCGCGGCGCGTGGGAGTATTCAGAAGACTTCGACTTTCAGCACAAGCCCTGCCGACAGGGGTGGCTTCATCCGAGTGAAGTGCATCAATGCCTGGAGCATCAGGGATCGAGCCCCGACCAGCTCAGCTTTGAAACACAAAGCATGATGCTCATGCTCGACCACCTCTGTGCGAGACTCGGCGATGCGCATGTGCGTCTGTTGTTCAACTTGGTGGGCTAATTTCGCCGCCGGGTGCCCTCGCTCGCCGTCCTCGGCGCCGCGAGGCGAGGGAGCATGACTGCGCCGCGGACGGCGAGTCATGGCACCCAC